>JAGVLQ010000018.1 GCA_020054235.1 Candidatus Babeliales bacterium | reverse complement strand
ATCAACATGTTGGTACAGGGACAATGTTTCTTGCTCAGGAAAACTTGGACTCATGGTTACCGGCTTTTCAAACGCTTCATGAATGAGTTGGGCCAATTCTGGATCTTTGAGCACTTCTTGGAAAAGCTAAATTTTTATGAACCCTGGAAGTGGGAATGTTGGCTTATGCTTTAAAAACACAAAGCCTTATCTGTTCCAATTTAAAACAACGGCAACGTTCGATCTAAAACCGGCTCAACTAATTTTTTTGATGCAGGATCAGGTGCAATAACAGAATTTTCTGGAAACAGCATAGTAAAGTAAGTTTGATCAACACAACGCTTTTTCATGCCATCATAAATAACGCAGTAGTAGGTATAAAAGACAAGCGCACTTTTTTGTTGTAACTCTTTAACATCATTGGTGATTACTGCAGAAGCATCAAGCATTTTTTTTGCGTTTTGGCCAAATACAGAAATTAATGCTTGTAAGGAATCTACTGTTTCAAGTGCCGCAGTTTCATCGTAGCATTGGTTCGATTTGTAAGAAAGAACAGCGCAGGATTCTCTGGTTGTCGCAAGCGTATCGGAAAGATCTTTTAATATTTCTTTTGAGGTTGCTAAATCAGATTTTAAGCGTTCGTGTTCTGCAGCAACAAGTGTTGTGATAAAATCGCTTCCATCATGGGCAATAAGATCAATGATGCCGAATAGATTGCCGTAGGTAGAGCCATTTAATGCTTGATTGAACGTATCAAGAGCATCGCGCAATATGCTGCGTGCATACAAAAATTCTTGTATGCGCTGCAGAGAGGATTGCATAGTGTGGATGTTGTCATTAGTAATGATTGGTTCTTCATTGTTAAAGCGCAAATGCCATGCCATAGGCAACAAAAATTGAGTCTCTTCAAGGAGTTTAAGTTCAGTAAAAACCAACGCATAGGCAGCACAACAATAGTTTAAGAGAAATTGTAATTCTGCTGGACTAAAATTATTTTTGTGCCAAATGGCCTCTTGCGCTTGATTTTGCAGATTTTCAAGCAGAGCAATGTATGTTTCATTGTTTTGAATTTGATGTGCCCAAGCAGTAGAAAAAAGAGTGAAGAGAAGTAGTATTTTTTTCATGGGATGCCTTTTTGTAATATGGTTATAGATGAATATTATTGATGTATTACCATACCAGATTTTGACAAAATAAAAATAGCTCAAATTAAAATCTCTCGGTGCTTTGCGCACGGCACCAGATGTTTTGTTTGCCCTAAACATCTGGACTAAAAGGGCACATAATCCTTCGACTAGCTCAGGATGAAGGCAGTGAAGATTGAGCGCAGCGTTTACTACTGAGTTGATCGAAGTATCAGGGTGAGCGGGGATTGTATTTTTTACTTGTCCGGCGTAGCCCTGAGTCCCGGCAAAGTTTTACGAAGACGGATTGGCGAAGCCTGGATCCAATTTGAAGAAATTAAATCAAGACTTTAGGAGAACGTGAAAATCATGGTAAAAAGTATTTGCAAGAAATGAATTTAAACAAAATGGTCGGGGTGGCCAGACTCGAACTGACAACCCCTCGCTCCCAAAGCGAGTGCGCTACCAATTGCGCTACACCCCGACAGAAATTTTCAAGACAAGTATCTAAAGTGTAGCTATTTTTAGTGTGCCTTGCAAGAATTTTTTTACGGTTTTTTTGCTCAAAAACAGGTTAACGTGTTTCGATTCTTAAGCCTTTACCAAAGAATCGACCATCATTGCTTCTGGTAATATCTTGGTAATAAATATGAACTTCAAGATTTTTAGATTTTTCGGTAAGAAAGGGAACCAAGCACAAGCCGGTGAGCTGTGCAACGGCTGAACCTGTAGCTCCCCGAGCTTCAAAACCGTTTGTGCACACTAATCCTGCTAAGTCGGTAGAAACAGTTGTTTCGCTTGATTCGATAGAATCACCTTTTTGTTTTGCGGGTGCTAATTGAATAGTTTTATCGGGGTAGCATTTTTGATCAAGTTTTAAAGTAATAGATTCTAAAGTGTGGTTGTATACTTTGTGGGTGTAAGCGAATATTGATTGATTGATAACTATTGCTGCAACAACAATAAACAGTTTTTTCATAAACGAGATTCCTTTTAGTTTTATGATTTATTGTTCTATTACTTGGAGATTGCCAAAAGCGACATTGGCAGTGACCTTTATAGAAGGTTCACCTTGGCCGGCATAGTTTTTGTAGGTATAACTTTCTGAAGAAACTGAGGTGTTATCAGGAAAGGTTGCATTGCCAAAGTTAGCCTTGGTATGAATAACGGTTGGAATTCTGCTATTAATTTTTAAGGTTGCTTGACCAAAGATGACATCAATTTTTACTTTCAACATTTCATCAAGGTTTTGCAGGTGCGTAAGATCAATGATTCCTTTGCCAAACATCACGCTGTAGTAGTTATCGACTTTTTCAGGGATAATTATTTTTTCGGCAAAAGCGACCGTTGTTTTGTGCTTATGGCTAGAACCAATATTAGAAATTATTGATATGCCTGCATAAATCAAAAGAATGGCAAAAATAGTGCGAACAATGGGAAGATCAATGCCGAAAATCGTTTTTATAATCATGGAAATACCAAGGAGAATCAGCAAACTGCCCCAGAAAACTTCAGTGAAGAAAAAGCTAAATAATTTCATTAATTTCCGTTTATTAGTTGTTTAACAAATTATTTTTTTCGTAAGAGTTTTTGCAGCAGGATAACGCCTATATAAATAAGTGCAAGGCCTCCGAAAATTTCAAGCAATGTTGAAAGTGCCGGCATGACAATCCCAAACGTTTGCCTGAGTACAATTGAAAGGCCAAGAAGTATTAAAATAAGACCACCGAGAGCTACAAATAATGTTTTAAATAGATTCATTGTTCTCCTTTTTTAACCACGAGTTTTAGTATCGCTATCAATCGAATTAAAGATTAAAGCCAGGGTGGTAATACAACCAGCAAGGCCTAAAATCAAAAAATAATACAGTGCATCGAGCCATATAAAGGGTTTGCTAAATAAAATTGCTAATTCAGGAATGAAGACAACCCAAAGGGCCCCGTAGGTGCAGACTGGTAAAGGTTTGTAAATTTTTTTGTTAGCCATATTTTGATAAAACTAACTGCTTTTTGAGAAGAAAAATGGGGTGAATGGTGGGGATCGAACCCACGGCCACCAGAGCCACAATCTGGTGCTCTACCAGCTGAGCTACATTCACCATAACTGTTACCTAAGTATAAGAATTTATCCTAAAAAATCAAACCTTTTTGAAGGATCTCTTGTTGGCCTTTTTTCGTTCATGTGCTATAATATTCTAAAAGAACAGGTTCTGAAAAAGAATACTTAAAATAAAGCATATTTGCAATGGAAAAAAAAGAAAAAAAACTCAATCAAAAATTTTTAGAAAAATCATCGCTGGATTGGATTAAGATTGTTGGGGCGCGCGAGCATAACCTCAAGAATATTAGTGTCGAAATCCCCAAAAATAAGCTTACGGTCATCACAGGGCCTTCAGGATCAGGTAAAAGTTCGTTGGCACTCGATGTCCTCTATACTGAAGGTAAGCGCCGTTATATGGAATCACTTTCTTCCTATGCACGCCAATTTTTAGGTATTGCCAAAAAGCCAGACTTTGACCGTATTGAAGGGCTTTGCCCGGCGATTGCCATTGAGCAAAAAACAGTTGGCCATAATCCTCGTTCGACCGTCGGAACCATTACTGAAATTTATGATTATTTGCGTGTTTTGTATGCCCGTATCGGTCGACCTCAATGTCCTGACTGCGGTATGGCTATTTCACAAGAATCTCCAGAAAATATAACAAATCTTTTGCTTGAAAATCATGCTCATCGTATGGTTACGATTGCTGCACCAATGGTTACTCAAAAAAAAGGTGAATTTAAACATCAGCTTATGCAGCTTTACGAGCAGGGTTATTATCGTTTTATCATTGATGGACAGGTATATCGTTTTAACGCGGTGCAAGAAGTAAAGAATTTGAATCTTGCAAAAACGTATAAACATACCATTGATCTGTTAATCGATAAATTAGATATGACGGTTGATGAACGTGCACGTATTCAAGAGGCTGTTGAGAAATCATTTGCTCTTGCTCAGGGCTCGTGCAAAGTAATTGTAGGGACAAAAGAATATTTGTATTCTTCAAATCGTATGTGCTTACAATGTTCAATAGCATTTCCTGAACTTGAACCACGTTTTTTCTCATTTAACTCTCCAATTGGTGCTTGCAAGAATTGTAATGGCTTAGGAGTCATTCATGAATGGCCTTGGGCAAAAGATGACAAAGACAGTTGGAAAGAAAAATATCCAGACTTTTTTGGTTCGTACGCAACGGAAAAAACCTGTAAAGTTTGTTTCGGTAAACGTTTGCACAAACATGCGTTAGCGGTAACCATTGGCAACAAAAATATTATGGATCTTTCTGAGCTTTCTATTAAAGATGCGCTTGTTTTTTTCAAGCATTTATCATTACGTGAAAATCAACAAGAAATCGCAGAAAGTCTTATCAGAGAAATTACCAATCGTTTGCAATTTTTGAATGACGTTGGACTTTCGTATCTTTCCTTGAACCGTTCAGCGCGTACGTTGTCTGGTGGCGAAGGTCAGCGAATTCGTTTGGCGACGCAAATTGGTTCAGCCCTCAGTGGTGTGCTTTATATTCTTGATGAACCAAGTATTGGCTTGCATCAGCGTGATAATGATCGCTTGATTGAAACACTCAAAAGGCTTCGTGATCAAGGAAATACGGTTGTTGTGGTTGAGCATGATTTAGATACTATGCATGAAGCAGATTATTTAGTTGATATGGGCCCTGCAGCCGGAACACTTGGTGGAAAGGTAACGGCCGTTGGTGATCCAAAAAGTTTGGCTGAAAATAATCTTTCATTGACTGGTGCTTATCTGGCAGGCCGCCGCCAAATTGCAGTACCAAAAAGTCGCAGATCATATAAAAATTTCTTAACCTTAGCGCACGCACAAAAAAATAATTTAAAAGATGTAAAACTAACTATTCCACTTGAAGTGCTATGCTGCATTTCCGGTGTTTCTGGTTCTGGTAAAAGTACGTTAATTTTAGATGAATTGGTACCAGCTATTCAACGTGAGTTTGAAGGGTATGCAAAGAAAGCAAGCACAAAAACTGACAATTCTGATTTGCAAGGGCTTGAGCATATTGATTCACTCGTCGTCATAGATCAATCGCCAATTGGCAGAACGCCGCGTTCAAATCCTGCAACCTATCTTGGTATTTTTGATCAAATACGCACATTGTTTGCGCAATTGCCTGAAAGTAAAGCGCGTGGCTACAAAGTTGGGCGCTTTAGTTTTAATGTCAGCGAAGGTCGTTGCTTTGAATGCCATGGTGATGGAACGATTACCGTTTCTATGCAGTTTCTTGCGGATGTAATTATGACGTGTAAAGCTTGCAAAGGGCAGCGTTACAATGGCGAAACCTTAGCAATTACTTACAAAGGCAAAAGTATTTCTCAGGTTCTTGATATGACTGCATTAGAAGCACTTGAATTTTTTGCAGCGCACAAGCAACTTGCAAAGCGCTTAGAGCTTATGTGTGATGTTGGTCTTGATTATGTAAAGTTGGGGCAGCCTTCAACAACACTTTCTGGTGGTGAAGCACAACGTATTAAATTGGTTGATGAGCTTGCAAAGCGTGGTAATCGAACGCTCTATATTTTAGATGAACCAACAACTGGTTTGCATAATAGTGACATCGAAAAATTGCTGCAGGTTCTCAATCGGTTGGTTGATAAAGGCAACTCAATGATTGTTATTGAGCATAATATCGATGTATTAAAAACTGCTGATTATATCATCGACATGGGTCCTGAAGGTGGCGACGAAGGTGGTATGATTGTTGCTCAAGGTACACCTGAAGTTGTTGCAAAAAATGCCAAAAGTTATACTGGCCATTATCTAAATAAAGTTTTTAAATAGCTTTTTTCTCTCTTTGATCCTTTCTTCTTTTGAAACGTTTTTGTAAGCTAGGTATGTTTTTTGTATCTTACATTTAAACAAAGGAGATAGCGATAATGTTAGATCACGTGATGATTTATGTTGAAGATTACTTAAAAAGCCGAGCATTTTATGATAATACTTTAGCTATGTTAAAAATAAAGCGTCTTATGGCATTTGATAAAAAAAATGTGGCAGGGTACGGTCCTGATATAAAACCGTATTTTTGGATTAGTGATCAGGCAAATCGCGGTAAAGAAGAAGAAGTTGGTAAAGGTGTACATATAGCCTTTGCAGCCCCGAACCGTGCAGCTGTTGATCAATGGTATGCTGAATGTCTAAAGTTTGGTGGCAAAGACAATGGCAAACCAGGTTTGCGTTCAGAATATCATCCAAATTATTATGCTGCTTTTATTATTGATCCTGATGGCTGGCGCATAGAAGCGGTATATCATAATTAAAAAATAAGTACCTTTTTGAATTGCAGTGTTTGATGATTCTAACAGCCAATATTGTTAATTTCAAATTGAAATAATCAATAATTATTGTGTGCTTTCCTTCTTGCATATTTTTTTTATGAATGGTATTTTTAAGAGTATCTAGTCATCTTAATGGAGGAATTATGAAAACAAAACTACTCTTTTTATTAATAGCAGTCCTAGGATTTAACTTTTTTGTAAAAGCTGACTTCATCGATTATGGTCTGGAAATGGTTGGTCTTAAGCGCATGACAACCTTTGATCGAGTCTTGCAACAAGCAGACAAGTTTAAAGAATCGGTTGTTGGTTTATGTAACCAAGTATTTAATAACCAAGATTTTAACAAGGGTGCTCAAGCTGCAGGCGCTTTAGGCCTCGGCATCGTGGGAACAGTGTGTACCATAAAAGCCTTTATTCCTTTTTTTGATAAAGAAAAAAAATGGAAAGATGTTATTTATCCGAGTATCGTTGCTATAGCAGCGTTTTGGGGATCTTATAAGCTTGGCAGCAATTGCCTTTAGTTGGTTTTTGTTTAAAAGATAGTAGAGCAGGTCAGTTTCGATCTGCTCTTTTTTTATTTAAAAGTTTTTTGATAGAACTCAATAC
Source organism: Candidatus Babeliales bacterium (assembly GCA_020054235.1). Classification (GTDB taxonomy): domain Bacteria; phylum Babelota; class Babeliae; order Babelales; family JACPOV01; genus JAGVLQ01. The sequence continues at coordinate 81,859 of JAGVLQ010000018.1, read as the reverse complement.
TTTTTTTAACAATAGTTTGTGCATCGTTGGTTTCTAAGAATTTTTCTATGATAACTTCTTTGCCTTCATTTTTTTTATAATGCTCAAAAAAATAGCGGATTGTCGTCAGAGTTTCTTCATTTAAATCAGTAAGATTATGTATATGCTTCATAGCTGGATCATGCGTTGCTACGGCAATAATTTTGTCATCTTGCTCTCCACCATCAAGCATTTTGACTGCGCCAAGAACGGTTGCTTCAACGATGCTTAAAGGCAATAGCTTTTCAGAACAAATAATTAAAATATCCAGTGGATCGTTGTCCGGGCAGTAGGTTTGTGGAATGTATCCATAATGGAAGGGATAACGCAAATCGGAAGATAGAATGCGGTCAAGGCGTAAAAATCCGGTTAATTTATCGAGTTCGTATTTGGCTTTAGAGCCTTGTTGAATTTCGACAATACTATTAACCTGTTTTGGCGCCTGAGAGCCAACCTCGATCGAGTGCCACGGGTGAAAAAAGCGATCCGATTGCGTAGGATGCATACTATATTTTCCTTAAAAGCATTTACTGTTAAATTGTTAAGATATTTTTAGTATAGCAGCGATTATTCGGTAAAAAAAGGCTTTTTATGAAAAAAAATTAAAGGTTGCTTGGATTTTGCTATCCGTAGTTTAACGCAGTGTACATGGTTCCTCCAGGTAATTATTTTAGACCCCCGTTAAGTTTAAAGTGCAGTTAGAAATATTAGAGCTAAATGAGTGCTTGTGCCGCTTGCCAAAAAATCAGCAAAATTTATACTGAAATATAATTATGCTTATTATTTTAGCAATAAAGGTTTTGGCAATGAAAAAAAACGTTCTATTAACTTTTTTAGCTCTTTTTATCGGGTTTAATAGTTTTGCCCTGGCAGGTGATTTAAACTTACTCAATAAACTTGATTCAGACAAAGTATATGATCATAAGGATGCGCTCGTCAAAGAACTTAAACGAGACTACTACATAAAACTTGGCATTTATGCAACTGCTGCAGGATTAGTTGGGTACGGCCTTTATAAATTTTTTGCCCCATCAGCTGAAGCGGTTGTGCAAGAAGCAACTGTAGGAGCCGTTGGATTGACTTCGAATGTACAAGCAGCTAAAAAACCTTCAGAAATAAAGGTGAATAATCAAGAAACTATTACATCTTCTAAAAAAACATTAAGCGAAGAAGAACTGAAAAAAATAGTTATCGGCTATGATGAGCTTATTAAAAAACAAGAACAAACGATTAGCAACAGCAATCAACTGCATATCAATGTCTATTCGGTTTTCAAAGGTTATCAAGATGTTCTTGAAAAGGATCCGGAATTAAAAAAGAAGTTTGAAGAAAAGTTAAAACTTCAACTTGAAAAAAATGAATCGCCATCCCTTCTTTGGCAAATCAAAGATTATTTTGTTTACACGTTTAAAAGCTCCGTCGTTATGGCTGCTGCAAGTGTATTGCTTTCTACTGTGAGTCCCTTTGCTAAGTATTTACGAATTCTTGATAAAGGCATCGATTCATTGATTGACCGTATTTTTTACCATGAAGATTTAAATTGGTATTTAGCAACGCATACAACGCTTTTTGATGTGCTTTCTCAAACAGAAAAACATGCGCAAGTACTTGCTGAGCAAACTCAACCGACCGGTGATTTCTCGTATCACTTTTCAGGTTTTGTTGATTCTTGTAATATAAGCATTCATCAACTCGAGCAGGTTTTGGGATTTATGATCTACAAAGTGGGTGTGCTTGAAAAAAAATCACCTCTGAATGCAAAACGTGCATCCAATCTTGCTGAAAGATTTTTTAATCGCATCAATGAGCGTATTGCTGAAATGACCTTGCTGCTTGAAAAAATACCTTTAGAAATGAGTGCAGCCCTGCTCTTGAAAACGAAACTTACTGAGTTACGTTCTTTTATTCAAGAGTCGCTCCATGCTTTTGTAGCCATCGAATTTGTCAGTGATATTTAGGCAATTCCTGTTATTTCGAGGCCTTCAAAAGAGTTGGGTAGTGTTTTCCCTATGCCATATTTGGCTACAAGAATATCTTTGATTGTTTCTTTAATCACGTGTTGTTGTTCTTTTATGCTAAATTCTGCAAAGCCGCTTAAAAGTCCTGCTTCCTCAGGAGTGTAGTTAAAATTAAACGTATTGCAGTAGCCATGCTCAATACAATAATCTGGATCAAAACTTGCTGAATAACTATCATTTTTTATGCGGGGAAAATAGATGATAACGGGTGTTTCGGGATCATTAAGATTTTTAAAAACACTTGCATAGTTTTTATCAACGCTTTCAATATCTATGGGCGGAAATTTTAATCCTTTTCTTTGTGCGTAGTTCATTGCTTTTATTAATTCCGGTGCTCCCTGTATATTTGCTGAAGCATCATAAATAACTATTAAATCAATATTACGAGCTTGTCGCAAAAGTGGTGCAAGTGGAAGATTGAAATCGATGCCAGCATCAACTAAGCCAATTGTTTTATCATCTTTGATAGGGCTGTCTTCACACTCAAAAGTGTAATTAAGCAACATTGAAGGGAATAAGCGTAATTCTCCAATAAATGAATCAAGAATAAAATTTAATACTTTATTAAAAGCTCCTGTTAAAAATCCCGGCAATGTATGTCCTAAATAAGAAAGATTAGTTGCTGACATGGTAACTATATCTTTTAAATTTACTTCGAATGCTGAGCCAAAAACCCCCAAAAAATAGCCTAGTGTTTGTTCTGGTGCATGATCTGTTGAAATGCCTTTTTTAAATTTTCTTCCATAAGCCCAAGTTGGAATATAGGCTTTTAAAAAACTGCTGCCTATTTCGAAGGGGCTAAATTCCATCCATTCATAAGGTGATTGGTAACTTTGAATTGCTGTATAAATTGGAAGTGGTAAAAGACCGTTTTTAATATGAGCGTGTGATTCAGTTAGCCGTGCAAGCATAGGATTTTTAACAAATCCTTTTAATAAGGTGTTGGCAATAATACTGCCGTATATATCCATTGTTGAAATAAATTGTCGGGAGATTAATTTTGTTACAAAGATCTCAAATAATTCGCTCAACTCATAAGGATCATTGATGTGGTCAATGCCACTGTAAAGTTTATTTCGTAATTCGTAAGAAAAATCCTTAAGTGATTTTGCAGATGCAATCCATGGCGCAATTCCCCAGGTTGATCCTGAAAGGCCAACACAATACATACAACAATCAAGAAGGCCGATATCATGAGCGCCATCCATAAAACCAAGAGTTGAAAGCATTGCACGAAAACCACCACCACTAAAAACAAGACCAATTCTGGGTGTTTTATCACTGTCGAAAGTAATATTGAGTAATTTTTCAAGAGCTTTTCGTACTTGCGGTGCCCGGACTTCTAAAAAATTTTTTTCTTCCTGACAAATATCATCATTATTGGTAAAACGAACATGTGCCGTTTCATGGTAATGTGGATGTTGCAAAATGAAAGAATAAATGGCTTCTGGAAGTTGGCTAATTTGTGTGCCAAAATTATAGATAGTTTCTTTTAAATTTTCATAAAAATTAGCCATAAACTGCGGCATTCGGTGCTGTTCTAGTTGATTTTCATATTCTAGAGGTATATCTCGCATTGGTGCCGCAGAAATTATCGTTCCAATTGTTAGTATTGTGCATATAATTTTTTTCATGATTAACTCCTTTTTGCACCTACTTTAATATGAATGTATTGATGAGCTCAATATTTTTTTAATTTTTTCAGCAAAGATGCTTGCTGTTGATATTTTTTAATGGTATTTTTTTGATATTCATTATGTTCTTTTCAACTTTTTTGGTATTTGCATGACACAACCTTTGGATTCGGTAACGCCTCTTATAAAACAATATCGTATCATTAAAGAACAATATTCTGATACGTTAGTTTTTTTTCAAGTCGGTGATTTTTACGAACTTTTTTTTGATGATGCAAAAAAAGCAGCAGCTTTTTTAGGTATTACGTTGACAACACGTGGGAAAAATAACCATGGAGATCCTATACCTCTTTGCGGGGTGCCCGTGCATGCGCTTGATTATTACCTGGTAAAGCTAGTCCGCGGAGGTTTTCGTGTTGCTATTTGTGATCAACTTGAAGAACCACAGCCAGGTAAAGTAGTAAAAAGAGGAGTAACCAAAGTTCTTACGCCTGGAACGTTAACGGATGAAAAGTTGCTTGACGAAAAATCTGCTTCCTATCTTCTTTCATTTTTTCCCATGGAAAATTCATGTGGGTTATTATTTGGTGAATTATTAACAGCCCAATTATTTGCTACTACCATTTCATTTGATGCTATGCGCATGCTTGAAAGTGAATTAGTACGATTTTTTCCTGATGAAATTTTAATGCCTGAGGTGCAGGAATCACAAAATTTTAAAAAGTTTTTTTCACAGCTTGGTTTTTGTACAACCATGCATTATTTTGATCAGACTAGCAATGAGCCCGAACAAGCATGGCTTGGTAAAAATTTTCAAAGTTCTATACAAGCTGTAATTAGTAAGCATCAAGCTTTGCAATATGCTCTTTATAATTTTTATTGGTATTTAAAAAAAAATCAGCAGCAGGCACTTGAATATTTTAAGCAGATTCATTTTTATCAGCCCGATGATTTTTTAATGCTTGATGCAGCAACCCAGCGTAATTTGGAACTAGTTCAGAATAATCAAGATGGCAAACGAACGAATACGCTTTTTTCTTTGGTTGATAAAGCAATAACTGCAATGGGTTCCCGTTGCATAAAAAAATGGCTTGTGCGTCCTTTGCTCAAGAAAGATTTAATTATACAACGTCAAGAAATAGTTGAGCTTTTTTTTCAAAAGCCTGTTTTATTACAAAGACTGCAAGAATTATTGCGATCTGTAGGTGATTTAGAAAGAATTATAGGGAGAATTGCGCTGAATCGAGCTTCGGTATATGATTATGTTCTTCTTTCTAAAGCATTGGAAGTTTTGCCGGAAGTAGCGGAATTGTGTGCAAATTATGTTCAATTTAGTTTAATTAATATAGTTGTATCTTTTGTAGCATCATTTAAACCACTATATGCTTTGTTGACCGCAGCGCTCGATGATGAAATTTCACAACAGCGTATTATTAAAAATGGTTTTGATCAGCATCTTGATCAATTGCGTATGTTGGCTGGAAATAGTCATCAAGCGATTCTTGATTTAGAACAACAAGAACAAGAACGAACAAGAATAAATTCATTAAAAATTCGTTATAATCAAGTGTATGGTTATTATATTGAAATTACAAAACCGAATTTGGCCCTTGTGCCGCAGGATTATATTCGCATGCAAACATTGGTTGGCAAAGAACGTTTTACTACGGTAGCACTAAAAAAACTCGAAAGTGAAATAACTGCAGCGCGTTTTGATGTTGAGCGGGTGGAAAAAGAAATTTATGAACGCATACAAAAAGAGGTTGCTGTTCATATTAGTTCATTACGCAAACTTGCACAAGCACTTGCACATCTTGATGCTCTTATGAGTTTTGGAGCTCTTGCAGCAGATAAAAAATATGTTCGTCCTGTTTTTAATGAAACAAAAACGATAGCTATTAAAGAGGGACGCCATCCTGTTGTCGATAGTAAATTAGAAAATCGATTTATCGCCAATGATTTGTTTATGGATGATGCGCAACGTTTATTGATTATTACTGGCCCAAATATGGGTGGAAAGTCAACCTATTTGCGCCAAGGTGCATTGATTTCGATTTTAGCGCAATGTGGAGCTTTTGTTCCGGCACAATCAGCAAACTTGCCTATTCTTGACCGCATTTTTACGCGCATTGGTGCAGGTGACAATGTTGCTGAGGGAAAAAGTACCTTCTTTGTAGAGATGGAAGAAACTGCTTTAATTTGTAATCAAGCAACAGAAAATAGTTTGGTTATTCTTGATGAAGTAGGGCGTGGCACAAGTACGTTTGATGGATTAGCAATAGCTCAGGCGGTTGTTGAGTATTTATATAGTCAGGTGAAAGCGCGTTGTTTATTTGCAACCCATTATCATGAATTGACGGCCCTAGAAAACCAATGTCCTGGTATAGCAAGTTTTCATGCAGCGAGTAAAAAAACAGAAAAAGGTATATTGTTTTTATATAAAATTTTACGGGGTGCGGCCGATGGAAGTTTTGGGTTAGAAGTGGCAAGGTTGGCTGCATTACCAGAAAGTGTTATTAAGCGAGCTCAAGAAATTTTACAAACGTTGACGGCGCAAGGATCACAACATCAGAATCCGAATACTGTAGTTCAAGGTGCTATTTCGACTGATATGCTTGTTTTGCAAAAAACAATAGATGATCTTTATCTTCAATTGAGGCAAAAAGAAAACCTGAGCAGTGAATTGAAAAATCTCAATTTTGAGGAATTATCGCCCAAAATGGCCTTTGATATTTTATGGAAATTAAAAGAAAAAATTTAAAAATCGAGGCATAGAATTAAAGATTTATGGCTATAGCCTAAGGCAAAAGTTGTTTTGGCTTCTTTTTTCCATTCAACAAAGCGCAAAATGTTATCGCCAAATAGTCCTTTTTGAATTATAGAAGAACTCAAAGTTGTTGTATTAGAGCTTTCGTAAGGCTTCTCCTTGCTTTGAGAAGATAAAATAGTGGTCGCTATCTCCATGCGTTATAGGTTTTTGAGTCAGTTTCATTGTTTGGCCAAATCCTTCTATAATTGCCATCGCAAGTTGAAAATAACGTTGAGTGAGCGGTTTCCAATATCCATAAACTCGTTTTAATTTGTCATAGGCTAATTGAGCGCTTGGGCTTTTTGTTACGGTGTTAATATCAAGAGCACTGTTTTTTATCAAATCAAAAATATCCTGTATGTTTGTAGGTAGTTTTGGATTGTATTTATCAATAGCTGTTTGATTGGAGAGTTTTTTTAATCCTTCGATTGCTGCCCGGAGTGCCTTTACTTCATTTGCAGTCAAAACGGTGCTTGGAAAAGCACTTTCAAGTCTTTTTTTCGGGGTATCATAATTTTTTTGCCAAAGATCGAATTCATAATTCAGAAGACTACTAGATAATTTACAAAGAGCATCTACAGTTTTTTGACTGTCATTGGTATGAATAGTTTGAACATCGCTGAAAAATTCAGCATCAGTCAAAGCAAGAATTGTTACTTGGAAACTGATTGCTACTAACAACGTTATTATTTTTTTCATTCTTTACTCCCTTTTTTTGAAAGTAACGTGCATATTATTTGATTAATATTAATAATAGCAAATTTATATATATAGATTCAACATAAATATTCAAAAAGAAAATATTTTATAAGTGCGCCGAGCTGGCCTAAGTATAGCTATAGGTTCAAAATTCAAACAGAGCGATTAAATTGGTTGTAAAAAGGGGTAAGCCCTAAACATGCGGTGTATCGTACTCAATTTTTGAGAAGGTGTGAAATCAAAACAGGTTAATTCCTGGAGATCCAGTTCAAAGCTGTTGCGATCGACCAATGGAATAGTAGTACGTGAATTATAAAGTTTTTGGGTCCAATAAAAAATTTGTCCTTGTACGGCATAATCTATCGATTGAATGTTTTGGTGAGCATTAAGAATAGTTTCAAGTTTAACGAGTGCCTCTTTCAGTGGCTGGAAGTAAAGTTCGGGTTTTGAAAAAAATGAATGGTACAGCTTATTACCAATTTTGTAAGAAAGATAGCCTAAAATGCCAATGATTGCTGTGGCTGGTAGGGCAACCAATAATTCAAAGTTTAATTTATGAGCTTCCATGATTTGATCAGTTCTTTTGACGAGGCGATCGGTTCTTTTGATGCGATCATACATCATGAGCTCTAATAGGCCAATTTTTAAATAAAGAAGGTTGAGAATTTTTCCTTTATACCATAAAATATTATAGGTTAAATTTCTTGATTCTTCATCAGCTCTTTTTTGCAAATCAGGTGGGAACTTTCGATTCGCTATAACTTTTTTTATTTTGCTGGTTATTTCCTCTTCACTCAACATTGAATTGTTCTTATAAAAATTTATATATTCTGCAGAAAGAGGTTCGATTCTTTCAGTAATAATTTCGTCAACGATTTTTTCTGAATTTTCGGACTCATCAGTGATTTCATCGGGATTTTCAGGGACAATTTTATCATTTCCATTTTTGTTTTTCCCGTAAATGATATCAATTGAATTTTTTATGGGACCTTTAATATAATGATTGAAGAAATGGTTGCCTGTCTTAATAGTTTCATCACAAAACTCTACAATTTGTTTTTTGTTTTTTCCCCAATAATTATAACCTCCTAGAGTGCAGAGTGCAGCAATGCTATAATAATGCCAATATCGTTGGAAATGACTTGGGTTTTGAATGGCAGAAAGATTCGCCAATATATTATTTTTATATTTTTGTGATTTTTTTAAAAGATCTTCCAGAGAGTACTCGAAATTCTGATTGCCATTTAGCAAGAAGTGTTGAATTTTTTTGGTAATTTGCTCAATTTTTTCTTTGTTTACTTCTAAATTTTCTTTCGAAAGTTCATCTTGAGTTTCATATAAATAACCAAGAAATGAAGCCTGATAGAGAAGTGCTGAATTGATAATTTCAAGATTTTCTTCAATTTCTCGCCATTGATTGTTGCCGGAAAACCATTTTAGTGGGCCTTTCTCTACAAAATAGCCAAATGGACGATATTGAGCTTCTTGCCAATAATTTCGATTTTGATAGAGATTATCCATAACTTCAATAATATTTTTTTGCAGGATTTCTATAGTTTTTTTGCACAGGGAAATCTGTGGTTCAAGTTTATTATTGAGCTCAATGCCTATGAGATTTCCTTTGCTAGCAAAAAGAAAAAAGAATAAAAAAATGTTAAATTTCAAATTCATGACAAGTCCTTTCTGTTTTCTAGCGATATTTTATCAAAAAAAATAATTTCTGAAAAAGCCTTTAAGTTTGGCTAACAATATTTATAAGATAATTTCTAATTGAAATAAAAACACTTTGCTTTTCTTGCTAGACAGGAGGTGCTAATTTCCTTATACTAAAGCTATAAAAATGAATTTTTAGACCATCAAAAGGTGAATCAATGAAAAATACAGAAATGCTCGGACAAGAAACTTTCGACGCTTATGCTATTATCGAAACTGGTGGCAAGCAGTACCAGGCTATAAAAGGCAAAACCATAGCTATTGAAAAGATCGATGGCGAGGTTGGCCAGCCGATCGAATTTAACCAGGTTTTATTGCGTAAATCAGGGCCAGAGTCAGTAGAAATTGGCCAGCCATTTTTAAAAAAGCCCGTTAAAGCTTCGATTGTTAAGCAAATCAAAGGGCCAAAGCTCGTGGTCTTTAAATTTAAACGTCGTAAGAAATCTCGCGTAAAAAAAGGACATCGTCAGCCAATAACGGTTATTCGTATTGAAGAGATCTAAATTTGTTAGCAATGATAAAGTGGAGGTTATCATGAATACAAAATCACTTTTTATCTCTTTACCGTTTATTTTAAGTTTTTCTGTTCTTTTTGCCATGGAGCAGAAAGAACAAAACCAATATCAACTGAATCAAGTTGTTGAATACAAAAAGAAGTAATGGAAGATCGTTGATATTACGAGGCCTGAAAAAAAACAGTTTAAGAATATACAATCATCTGCAGCCGAAAAAACGATCCTTACTCTTGAAAGACCAGTAATACCTTATTTACTTAATTCCCAAGTACATCAAACGCGTAGAACTTTAAATCAAAAAAATACAATTCTTACTACTGAAGAATCGCTTAAACCAACAGGCCTAGGTTATGCTACAATTTTGGGGTTATGTTCTGTTGCCTGTTTTAGTTTGTATAAATTGTTTTTATAAACATTTTGTATAGAAAAATAATTTATACCCTTCTTTATTGCAGATCTTTTAATGATTAAGTGGAGGTTATTATGAAACGTAAAAGTTTAATTCTTCTTTTATTGCTTTTATTGAGTAGTTCATCACATTTTTTGGCGGCTAATCATGATCAAGGTCAAAAGCCAAACCAATCGAATACGAACTATTCTTCCGACACCAAATACTCAATCGATAATCTGTCTAAAGTATCTATTTTTAATGTTCCTTTTTATGCGCAAGTAGGTTTAACCTTAGGTGCAGCAGCGTTCGTTTGCGCATATTATTATGGAATATACAAAGGAATTCAATATATTGCTCAAAATGGACCTATCTTTTTTTCTTCTTTGAGTACTGTAATAAAAAATGGTTCTGGAAAAATACTTCGTAGTCTTGATTCTAAATTTTGAGAATTATGAAAAAGTATCTATTCTTATTTACAATGACATTTGGAGTAATCTTCTTTTATAGAAAGTGTAATGGTATGTTTTTATCTCATCAAACTATTGAGAAGTATATCGATAACGGTTGCATAGTTGTTGGACCATGCTTTGATAAGAATAATATCCGCCCTGTTGGTATACGGATGCATCTCGGAAAAGATATATTGGTACCCTATCCAGATCAAATAGTAGATCTTACTCAAGCTCAAGATCTAAGGTATAAAAAAGTAGATCTTTCAAAGGAAGAGTTTTATTTAGAACCAGGGCAATTTGTGCTGGGTTCTACCTATGAAACAATTCAAACTGCTCCCCATATCTTGGCAATACTCGACGGCAGAAGTACGATTGCACGCCTTGGGCTTACTACTCATATTACAGCTTCAATTATTGATGGGACATTTAAAGTGCCTCATTCGGCAACATTGGAACTAAAAAATGTTGGTAATTTTAGAATACGTCTTAAAGAAAAAGATCCAATAGCTATGATGCTTTTTGCAGAATTGAAAGAACCAGTAACTCAAAATTTACAAAGTCAATATAGTCAACAGCTTACGGTTGCTCCACCCAATTTACAGTTTAAAACTGGCCAAGATAAATAATTAGCTTGGCCTAAAAAGACTAAAAAAAATAAAAGTCATTTGCTTTTTTTAAATCTATTCAGAAGTTCTTCAATAATTTCTTTAAATCCACTATATTCAAGCTCAGAATAAGGTAGCATGGCAGGTCCAGACCACCCTTGAGATCTCATCTCTATAGCTTTTTCCTGAGCCCTAAGTCTAACAAAATCCCAAGCTGGATTATCAAAAAAATCCACATAATTATTAGCAAATTTCCCTGTGGATTGTAATGAAAAACCTAAACATGAAATTATGGGCAAACAATAAAATCCTGTCACTGCTGTATTAATAGCAACCGGCATTAAAGGCATATTATGAGAACCTCTTGCATCTCCACCAATATAATGAGCCTTTACATAAGGTGAAATTATTTCTTCTGGTGCAGGAAAAATTCCTTGATTTCTAACAAGCGCAACAGGATCATCCTTTCCAACATATTTACCCGCAATTGTATGCAATCTATCAGTTGACACCGCTGCAACCTGTTCGTTAAAAGCTCTGGAATAAATAGCCTTGATACCAAAGCGCTCATTATCGCGTAGTAAAATTGCAATTTTATATAAATCTTCAGGAGCATGTAAGGTAAGAGTAAGATCCTCCTTGCTATTCATATCAATAATATCAAATGAAAAACCTTCACTTAATTTTGGCAACATCAGTCCAGCACAATACATGGGGTCAGAAAAAACTAGTGAAAGAGGCAAATTAAAAGCACCGGGGCCACATTTATCTGCAGCAAAAACCATAAATGATTCTGCTGGTCGCGGATTTTTTCTGTTAAACTCAAAAGTAATTTCTGCAACACCCGGCCCAGCACCCCTAACATTCGCCGATGGCGCTTCTGCAATTAAATCCTGCCCAGCACCATAACAACCACATTCATTGGCAAATTCAGTTGCCTTTAAAAATGTTTTCCAAGCAAACTGGTGTACATCTTTATTATCGCTTCCATGAACATGAGACATTATCAAACAAATATCATCACCGGTATAGGTAACCATACCATCTAATAATAAGCCAATTTCAACCATTTTTTTTATTTCAGCTTTAGCCGATTCAATCATATCATGAGAAGGCTTTGTATGTCCGCCAATCGAACCGACATCTGCTTTTATGACGGAAAGTGTTATCTTCATTTTTCTTCCTATTTTTTAAAAAAACTTTTTTAATAGTTTGATATACCATTTCTTAGTTAAGTTTTGAACATATGCACGCTTTGCCATATGCCAAATTAATTCTGAATAAGTAGGATAAGCATGGATAGGTTTATAAAAATCCGGTAATGTATAATTATAATATTTACCCACTTGTAATTCATGGATTAACTCTCCTGCTCGTTCGCCTAAAATATGAGCCCCCAAAATCTTTCCTTTTTTTGTACAAATAACTTTGCATAGTCCAAACGTCTTATTATCAATTTTAGGTCTATCAAGGGCATCATATTGTATTCGATAAACTGCGATACTGTTACCATGCTTTTCACGTGCTTGCTCTTCAGTTAACCCCGCAGAAGCAAACTCGGGGTCGCTAAACGTTACCCAAATAACATTTTCATAATTCAATCTTCTTTTAAATAAAGGAAGAAAAGCATTAGTAGCCGCAATAACTGCTTGATATTCTGCCATATGGCTAAATTGATAAGGACCCACAATATCACCGCATGCATAAATATTGGCTACGGTTGTTTGTAATTTATTATTTACTACAACTGCTTTGTTTGTTGTTGCTACACCGACTCTTTCTAGACTAAGCCCATCTAAATTAGGCTTTCTACCTACCGCAATTAAAAGTGATGCAGCGCTCACTTCAACCAGTTGTTGTTTTAAATCTTGAGCTATGCCTTTAATTTGGGTGTCATCTTGTACAACTTTGACCAATTTTAACGAAGTCCTTATATCAATCCCCTCACTGATCATTTTTTCTTTAAGCATGGAGCTCAGCTCAGGATCTTCTTTTGGTAATACATAAGCACTCATTTCAATTATCGTTACTTTCACACCAAACTTATTCAAAGCACACGCCATTTCAACACCAATAGGACCAGCCCCTAAAATTATCATTGATTGCGGTAATTTTTCTAATTCAAATAAGGTTTCATTGGTAAGAAATTTGACGTCTTGAAGACCTTCAATGGGCGGTATAAACGGTTGAGAGCCTGTTGCAATAATAAATTTCTGAGCTTTTAGTAATTGATCGCCAATACGTACGGTATGTTTGTCAATAAATTCCGGTGCCCCAAAATATGTAGTAATATTTTCTTTTTTTAATACTTCAGGTGTATGGGTTTTATATATTTCTTCTCGTTTGCTTTTTACCAAGGTCATAATAGTATCAAATGTCGGTCTGGTTATAGATACACCATGCTTTTGTAGCTCTTCAACACTTGATACTAAACTTGCATAATGAATAAGCGCTTTACTCGGAACGCACCCAGTCCATGTACATTCTCCACCTAGTTTATTTTTTTCTATAATCGCTACAGTCTTACCAAAACCTCGTGCAACCTTAGAGGCAACTAAGCCGGCAGGACCCCCTCCTAAAATAATTAAATCAAAATAATTACTCACTTACTCACCTTTATATTTTTAAAAACTTTTAGCTTCTTAAAGAGAAGTAAAAAAATGCCAAACGTTATAATAACTAAGAAAATAGCTATAATTTTCAATGAAAAAATTTCATGAGGGGCATTAATACTAATAATATTTTTTCCAGCATAAGCATATATTAATGATCCAGGAATAATACCAAGAGAAGTTGTCCAGATAAAGGTTTTTAATGGTATATTAGTTAATCCTGCCAAAATATTGATTAAGAAAAATGGAATTAAAACTATAAATCGCGCTAATAAAAGATAGTTAGCACCATAAAGAGCTATATTTCTGTTAAATTCTATTAAGTTCTGAGAATAAGTCTTTTGTAGTTCAAATCCCAAAAGATAACGAACGATAAGAAATGTAACAACAGCGCCCAAGGTTGCACCTATATTAATGTAGAGAACTGCAGGCAATACACCAAAAACAAATCCCCCTATGAGTGTTAAAGGAACAGCAACAGGAAGGGATAAGGCTACAACAAAAATATAGGTAATAATATATACAAAAACAGACGACCAATAATTGTGTTCCACAATAGCAAGCAAATGTGCTCGATTATCCTTGAGTATTTGAAAATTGATATAGTTTTCAATACCACTAAATCTAGAAAATAATACTACTGAAATTATTAAAAACAAAATAATGGCTAATTTAATATACTTCACACACATCAACTCTATTTTTTTTGACTATCAAATTTAGTATATTTTTGAAAACTTACATAAAAGCGAGATTTTATGGGATTTACTATAGAAAAAGAAACTGGCGAAATAAAAGAGTTTGATATAGAAAAATTTCACCGACTAATAACAAGCCAGATTTGATTGAAGAGCTTGTTGAAAATTCAAAAAAACATCAAAAGAACCTCTCAATACAATTTTTCCAGAACTATAACGTTGTGATTTTTATCAGCGGATTGTTCATGACATGTGTAAAGAACCGCTTGCTCTGAATTTTTTTCAAAACAAAGTCGCTCTACAATTTTTTTTGATTCTCGATCCAACCCAGAAAATGGTTCATCAAATAAAATAAGTTCTGCTTGTGTTAATAGCGCATGGGCAATGGACAAGCGTTGGCGCATGCCTTTTGAAAGGCTTTTTATTTTTTTATTTTTATGAGCCAACAAATCTACGAATGCAAGATAATTCTCAATAGTACTTCGAGGATTTTTGATTCCTGCAAGGTTGGTTCCATACCACAAAAAATCATAGGCAGTTAAAAAAGGCATTGGATTGCATTGTTCGGGTACATAGCTGAGTTTTTTAGTTTTTTCGATAGATCCGGAAAAGATTGGTATTAAACCTGCAATTGTTTTTAATAGAGTTGTTTTTCCGGTACCATTATCTCCAACGATGGCAATGATCTCGCCAGAAAAAACGGTCAAGGAGAAATCTTGAAGTATTGGTTGAGGTTCTTGAAAAAAACCTTGTTGATAGCAGACTGTTAAATTTTTAATCCTTAACACAGTATTCACAATTGGGCTATTACTTCTAGATCCTTGTTGTTGCCGGCAACAATTAAGTTATCATGTTCTTCTATCAAATAGTTTTGATCAACGGGATGAATTTTTTTATCGCGAATAACACCTATGCAGCGGACTCGATAATTTTTAAAAAGATTTAAATCGCTTAATTTTTTACCAAAAAATGATGGTGGAGCGGTAATTTGGCTGATAGAAAAATCTTTGGTAACGCGCGAAAGTACTGAAAACGGCAAACTCAAATTATCCGCAAGTTTAATGCCAATTTCTTGTTCTGGTAACACTACGCGATCAGCCCCAATCAATTGTAAAATTTCTTTGTGCATTTCATTAATGGCACGCGTAATAACAAGCGGAATATTAAGCTTTTTTTTGCAAAGGGCTGTGATCAAAATTGCTTGTGCAAAATTTTCTCCCATGGCAACAATGACCGTATCCATTTCATCAACACCGATGGAACGCAATGACGCTGCATCGGTTACGCGCATGCAGACCGCTTGTGTTATTTGATCTCTTATTGATGCAATGACTGATTCATTTGTATCGATACCCAAAACTTCCATGCCATTTTCTGCCAGTCTTGTTGCAACGTGATAACCAAAGTGGCCGAGGCCAATTACACAAAATTTCATGATTTAACCTTTATATTTTTATAACATTACTCGTTCTTCGGGGTATTGAAATTCTTGTGCTTCTGATTTTCTACGTAACGCGAGCATAAAAGTAAGTGAACCGATTCGTCCAATAATCATGGTCGCGATAATGAATAGTTTTCCCGTCGCAGTAAGAAACGGTGTTATTCCCGTTGAAAGCCCTAATGTTGCGAACGCAGAAACTACTTCAAAGAAAATATCAAAAAATTCCCATCGAGTTTCCGTAATTAATAAACAAAATGTGGTGATAATGATCCAGCCAATACTCAAAGATATTATAGCCATAGCTTTGAAAACTTGATCTTTAGGAATTCTTCTTCCTTTAATTTGTACAGAATTTTGTCCCATTACTGCAGTTTTGATGGTTGCAAGAAAAACAGCAAAGGTTGTTGTTTTGATCCCACTACCCGTTGAGCCCGGTGAAGAACCAATGAATGCGATAATCATGACAACAAACAGCGTTGCAATATGTAATTCTGTTATTGGTACAGTTATAAAGCCCGTACTTCGACTTGCGATTGCATTGAAAATAGTATTTAAGAATGTCAAGGTCGGGCTCATTGTAGCAAAACTGTTATTTCGCTCTAATAGCCAATACAAAATGCTTGTAGAAGTGACTAATATGAACGTACTAGAAAGTGCTATTTTGCTGTATAAAGATAAAAATCTTCTTTTTTTCTTAAAAAAATTTGAATAATACGTGATCAGCTCATGCCAAGTAATAAATCCTAGACCACCAAATAACATAAGTAGAGAAGTAGAAATGAGCATTAAAGGATTCGTATTAAACCCTATCATGCCATTGGGAAATAAAGAAAATCCGGCATCACAAAATGAAGAAATAGCATGAAACATTGAAAGAAAAAGTGCATACATAAAACTGTAGTCTTGATGAATAGCCAAAAAAGTTATTAAAGCTCCAAGGCCTTCAAAAAGCAGGGTGAATTTAAAAATAAAAAACAGTAATGCTTTTATATTTTTCCAAGATTCAAGCTCAAGAATTTGTCCTGCAAGCATTTGTGTTGTTAAACCAAGGTGAACAAAAATTGAAAGAATAAATAAGGTCATAGTAATCAAACCAAGCCCGCCAATTTGCATAAGGAGCAAAATAATGCATTGTCCAAAAGGACTGAAGCTGGTAATGGGTACTGTTTGTAAACCAGTTACTGTTGTGAGTGAAGTAGCAGTAAAAATAAGATCAATAAGAGGGATTGATTCATTGCGCGAACCAGGTAACCAAAGTAAAAAAGTGCCTACAATAATCGCAGCCAAAATTGAAATAAGGATTGTCCGACCTGGGGAAAATTCAATTTTTTTGGGCATTACCGTTAAATTCCTTTTTAGGTACCCGAAGTAATTTTTATAAGCCAAATACTGCCTACTACTACTACTACAAATAAGATTACAAGGAGATTAAAGTAGCGGTCAATATATTCCTTAATTTGATCGCCCCAAATACGAATTATAGCGGCTAATAAAAAGAAACGTGCTCCACGTGCAATAATGGAATAAAAAACAAAGGGAGTAAGCGGTAGCTTACAAAAGCCAGCGCCAATCGTAACGGCTTTGTAAGGAACCGGTGTAAAACCGGCAATCAAAACTGCTAAAGATTCATATTCGGTAAACCAGTGTACTACTTGTGCAAATGTAGCGGCAGAAATCAGATAGGTTGTAATAAGAGGACCTACCGTTTGCCACAATAAAAAACCAATGCCATAGCCAAATATTCCACCAATAACGGATGCGGATGTTGCAACCGTTGCATAGTACATACTACGTTGTCGATGCTCTAAACAATATAAAATAAGTAGAGGATCAACGGGGACTAAAAAAACGGTTGCTTCAATAAAAAACATGAGAATCAAAACAGGTGTAGCATAGATGGTATGTACTTGTCTGCCCATCCAGTCATACCATTGTTTAACGGCATTCATTGATGTACTCCTTATTCCTTTTTGGTTAAATGATTTTTTAAGTAAGATTCGATATGATCAATGGCAATTCGTTCTTGCTTCATAGTGTCGCGATCGCGCACCGTAACTTTATGATCAGTTTCACTGTCAAAATCGTAGGTAAAGCATAAAGGTGTACCAATTTCATCTTGTCGACGATAGCGTTTGCCGATTGAGCCTGCATCGTCAAATTGCACAGAGTAACCCTTTTTTTGTATGGCATGAAAAATTTTGAGCATTGGTTCATTTAGTTTTTTAGAGAGCGGAAAAAAAGCAGCTTTTATCGGTGCAATATTTGGTGCAAAATGCAAAACAATGCGTTCTTCTTCGCCCTCAACTACTTGTTCTTCATAAGCATCGAATAATAGCGTCAAAAAGAGGCGATCAACACCAACAGACGATTCGACAACGGTTGGAATAGAGGATTCTTTTGTTTCTTCATCGTAGACGCTTAAATCTTTACCTGAATGTTTAGTATGTTGAGAAAGGTCAAAGTTGCCACGATGTGCGATGCCTTCGAGTTCTTTCCAGCCAAAAGGAAAATGGTATTCAATATCAGAAGTTGCTTGCGAATAATGAGCAAGTTCACTTTTTTCATAGAAGCGCAAACGAAGTTTTGCCGGATCGATTCCTATAGATGCATGATATGCCAATCTTTTTTGACACCAAAATTCAAAAAAATGCTCAGCTTCTTCTTGTTTACAAAACCATTCAAGTTCCATCTGTTCGAATTCGCGCATTCTAAATAAAAATTGTTTTGGGTTAATTTCATTTCTGAAAGCTTTACCAATTTGTGCTATACCAAAGGGCATTTTTACGCGATTGGTAGAAATGACGTTTTTGAAATTAATAAAAATTGCTTGTGCTGTTTCAGGGCGCAAATAGCCTACTGCTGCGTTTTCTTGTGATGCGCCGACTTGGGTTTTGAACATCATGTTGAAGTTTTTAATATCGGTCCATTGTTTTTTTCCACAATGAGCGCATGCTTTTTCAAGATCGATTTCATCAGCGCGATAGCGATGTTTGCAGTTCATGCAATCAACCATAGGATCATGAAAACTATCAAGATGACCCGATGCTTTCCAGACAGGCTCAGGACCAAGCAAAGACCCCTCAAACAAGAAAATATTATCATTTGCAGTATAAATAGATTCAAGCCATGTTTTTCTAATATTATTTTTTAACAAAGTTCCGAGGTGTCCGAAGTCATAGATTCCATTCAAGCCGCCATATATGTCAGCAGATTGATACACAAACCCTTTTCTCTTGCAGAGAGAAATAATTTTTTCAAGCGTTACGGGACTTGATGAATCCATGAGAAACTCCTTGGTCTACGGGGTATTTTTTTGTATAGACAAGCATAATCTTATCAGTATGGTTTGGCAATATATGAGCTTTATTAGAGCCTGGTCTATTTTTTTTTGCTGTGCTATAATGAAGGCCTATTTTGCGTTCGTAAAGAGTTGTATTATTCTACAGAATTGAGGATTTAATGAAGTTTATCGACACAAGCATTTATGGTTTTTTGCTGTCAGTTTTAGTTGGTGGTAGTATTTATCTCAATAAAATTCAAAAAGAGCAGGAAGAGCTCCGTTCATTGTTGCTTGCAAAGCTTAACGAACAACCAATGCAAAATCTTGTTCAAAAAGAAATCATTATAGAGCGTGTGTCAGGTTCTTCTGAGGCATGGTCGGATTTGCAAGCTAAGCTCAAAGATACTATCGTACAAGTTTTTTCTCAGATTGCAGCTATTGATTTGTTGCAGCCTTATAAAACACCTTCGCAAGGGCAAGCTACCGGCAGTGGATTTTTTATTAATCCTGATGGTGAAATTATCACCAATGCGCATGTCGTTGATCAAGCAAAGTCTGTCTATGTCCAGATTCCTTCATTGGGTAAACATCAATTCAAAGTTGATATTGTTGGTGTAAGTCCTGATCGTGATATTGCTTTGCTCAAAGTTAATCATGCAGATCTTGTAACGATCAAGAAGGAGTTAGGAGAAATTAAGTGTTTAGCATTGGGGGATTCAAGCATGGTTCATCGCGCTGATGAAATTATGACACTTGGGTATCCACTTGGCCAACAAGGTTTAAAAAGTACGGTTGGTGTTGTCAGTGGCCGTGAATCACATTTAATTCAAATTGATGCCCCGATTAATCCTGGAAATTCCGGTGGACCATCCGTTGATCGTCTTGGGCGTGTAGTTGGAATTAATACTTTGTACGCACCTGATGCGCAAAACGTTGGTTATGTAATTCCAGTCAATGAGCTCAAAATCGTTCTTGATGACTTGCGCCATGTAAAATTATTACGTAAGCCTTTCTTAGGGGTTTTGTTTAATAATGCTAGCGATGCGCTTACCAGTTATTTAGGAAATCCGGTGCCTGGTGGATTGTACGTGGTCGATGTCTATAAAGACAGTCCATTACATAAAGCTGGTGTGCAAAAGGGTGATATGATTTATCAAATTAATGGCCATCGCCTTGATTATTATGGTGAATTTGCGTGGACTGAAGACAAAATTTCTATCATCGATTATGTAGCGCAACTCAAATTAGGTCAAAAAATTGATTTAGTGGTATATCGTCGAGGCAAACAAAAAACATTCAGTTTTGCTTTTGATCAATCGGAATTACTACCTATTAGAAAAATTTACCCAGGCTATGAAAAGATAGATTATGAAATTGTGGCCGGCATGGTTATTCAGCCACTGACGATTAACCATTTGCCATTTTTAATAAATATCTCACCGAGTTTGGCAAAGTATACCGAAATGAAATATCAAATGGAGCCAGCATTGATTATTACGCACATTTTCCCGGACTCTGAAGCACAACGCTCGCGTTCATTGTCACTAGGTGCTATTGTCAAAGAAATTAATGGCAAATCTGTCAAAACATTAGCAGATTTGCGTGAATCATTATACAAAGGGCTAACTTCTGAAAACTTAACCGTTGAAACAGCAGAAGGTGTTTTTGTCGTTTGTCCATTCAAAAAAGTATTGACCGAAGATATGAAATTGGCCAAAGATTACTTCATTCCAGTTTCAGATACTATGCAGGTTTTAATTGCAAAAGCGGGGCTTGATAAAAAAAACACCGGTATGATTTTGGTTGATAATCAAGCAAAGATGCAATCGGTCAATAACATATCTAATGCTGCAGCATGATTTTATAAAAGAGCCATGGCTACAAAAAAACGACTTGATCATCTAATTTCTGAGCGTTATCCAAATTTAAGTAAAACGTTTATTCAAAGTTTGATCATGCAAGGTAAAGTAATGGTTGAGGGTCTGCAACAAACAAAGCCCGGGACGCAAGTCAATACATCTGCTGAAATACATATTGATTTGGTAGAGCCAAAATATGTGTCACGTGCTGGTTTTAAATTAGAAAAGGCGCTTGATCATTTTGGCATTGAGGTGAAAAACTTGGTGGTTATGGATGCGGGTATTTCGACCGGTGGCTTTACCGATTGTCTTTTGCAACGAGGTGCTAAAAGAGTTTATGGTGTTGATGTTGGTTACGGCCAAGTGCATGAAAAAATTCGTCATGATGATCGTGTTATTATTATGGAGCGTACCAATTTGCGTCAAATCAAAACACTTCCTGAAAAGGTTGATTTGGTGACGCTCGATCTTTCTTTTATTTCTGTGCTGAAAGTAATCGATGCAGTTAAGAATCTATTAAAGGATGCTGGCAAGCTAATTGTGCTCATCAAACCACAATTTGAGGCAGAAAAACATCAAGTTGGCAAAGGTGGCATTGTCAAAGATCCTGCGGTGCACCAAGAAGTTATTAAAAAAGTCACCGAAGGAGTTCAAGCTGAAGGTTTTGAATTGATCGGTGTTATAGAATCCCCCATTGAAGGCACAACTGGCAATAAAGAATTTCTTGCATATTTTGAGCGAAAAAATAATGCCTAAAATTCGCCATTTTTTCTTTTTTTTGGTACAACAATAAATACTTTTGAAACTATACGCGCCCGTAGCTCAATCGGATAGAGCGACGGACTTCGAATCCGTAGGTTATAGGTTCGACTCCTATCGGGCGCACCAGTCTTCGCTTATCCGGGCCTTCCGGCTCGGCAAGCTACGCCTGGCGCAGCCATCCTTTGCGCGCTCTTTGGGCTAATTTTCAAAAAATTATAATATGCCCGTAGCTCAGTAGGATAGAGCGACAGATTCCTAATCTGTAGGTCGCCGGTTCGATTCCGGTCGGGCATACCAAAAAGTGCTGCCTTTAGTCCTGAGTAAGCGAAGCGCATCGAAGGGTCAGTAGGATAGAGCGACAGATTCCTAATCTGTAGGTCGCCGGTTCGATTCCGGTCGAGCGCACCAATTTTTTTTATTCAAAAAACCGTAGTTTTAATTTATGAACTCTGTATAAGACGCCTTTTAGTATCCAAAAAATGCCTGCGCGCGAGTGAGCATTTTTTCAAACTCATGTTCATTTGTTTGGAGTGCTTTTTTTCCTCGCAAAAAGGTAATGCCTAAAAGTCCTTGCCCTTTGGGTGTGAAGTAAATGAGTTTGTGGGGTTCTATGCCGCGTGCATGGTCAACAGGTGCTTTTACATTCAAAAGATAATTTAGTTCTTCTGGTTTTGGTTGATTGTAGAGTGCAATTAAATGCCCCTGGACGGGATTAACCAAATTATCATTTGCCAGTTGACGTGCTCCAAGACCAGCACAATTAAAAATAATTGCCTCCTCAAGTTCATCAAAGCTTTGGATCGTACGTTGCTCGATAGGGATATTGAAATTTTTTCGGGCGGTTTCGAGTTCTTCCATTAATTGATGTGCGTTGATAAAGAGTATTTGATAGTGCATAACTTCATGTATGGTTGAACCACCAAAGGTGATGCGTACTTTTTTGGGTTCTGGTAAAAGGCCTTTTTTAATAAATGGTTCAAGGCCAGGGTTGATGGAAAGGTCATAATAAGCAGGAAGTAAGCATGGCCCTCGTGCAATAAAAGGGTGTTGGCCGTTGATAACTTTTTGGTAAGCAATGAATGATGCCATACTATGAAGTTGATATTCTTTTATTTCTTCAGGAGTTGATGAGCGACGATGGCGCGGAAAGAAGAATCCAGCACCATTGTGAGAAGGAAGATTTTCTGTTTGCTTTGCAACTATTTTTACGTTGTATCCTTTGTAAGCCAGTGTGCATGCAGTCAAAAGCCCATAACAACCAGCTCCGATAACACAAATAGGATTGTTTTTTGAAATGTTTTTTGCAGAGCAATATTTTTCAAACTGTTTTATAGATTCTTCGACGCAGCCAAAAAGAAAGGTGAGCCCTGCTCCGCCTTGGCCATAGTTATGAAAAATTTTTTTACCGCTATGTTCTTCAGCAAAAACTTGAAATATACGTTCACGGTGTCCGCGAATACAGCTTATTTTTTGCTGAATATGTTCTGTGGAAAGTTTGGGGGGTGTCAGGGTAATTAATGTGATGTTTTTCAATGGCTCAACTTTAATTTATAAATTTTATATTTGACATTATTTTTAATATTGAGTATCATTAATACGATATTATTTTTATAAAAAAAATCAACAATTCTTGTTTTTAGGAAAGAGATATTATGATAATAAAGTACATGTTAGTTTTTTTTGCGTTGTTTTCGGTAAATTATGTGTCGCTTTGGTCGATGGAAAAATTAGATAAAACCTCAATTAAATTTTTGGTTTCGCCTACTTCACATACAAGTCCAAAAATGGCGATATCATTTTTTGTTAATGATAAATCAACCTGCGAGTCTCCTGTTGATGTGTTGCGAGTGTTACCGGTATATGCTGCTTATAAGAACCAATTTTCAAATAAAAATGGTCCTTTAGCTATTGAGCACTTTGTAACTCCTCAAAGTACCAAGTTTGAAGTTCCCTTTAAGCCGCAGCATGAACCTCTTAAAAAAAATAAAAATCATGTCTGTCATGTGTGTGGAAAAGAATTTCAGCGCCCAGCGCATCTTGTAATTCATTCTAGAATACATACGGGTGAAAAACCATTTGTATGCAATTACTGTAAAAAAGGATTTGCGCAAAAATCAACACTAACCGAGCATTTGCGTGTACATACAGGAGAAAGGCCTTATTCTTGTAGAGCATGCTTTAAGGCCTTTACAACTTCTTCATCGCGTAATCGACATGAAGATGAAATACATAATCAAAACAACAAAAAAAAGTATTTAAAAAATAATTAAAATAAAATGTTTGCGAGAGCCATTAGTGCCATTAAGAAGTCCTCTGCAAGTGTTATGTACGTCATGGGAATATTGAATAATGCTCCTAAGCAAGCGCACGTAAATTGTTTTTGTTGTGCCAATTCTACGGCAACGCCAATACTGCTTATAGTCATGATAAGCAAGGTAATAATGTTTGTTGCAAAAGGAAACAAGCGAGCCAAATAAGCAATACCGAGCGAAATTTCAATAAACGGATATGCGTAGGTATAGGCTGTGCTACGTTGGGCAATAATATCATACATTTTGTAAGCTTTTACAAAACCATGAAGATTCATGATTTTAAAGCTGCCAAAGATGATAAAAAAGAATCCCATAAAATCTGCCATAGTGCTTTGCCATGAAAAGCCGCGGATGTATTGACTTGCAGCAGTTAGCCCAAAAACAATTGAAAAAATTATGATTAACGGTAAAAAATCGCGCAAGGTATAGTTAGTTTCCATGGATCTCCTTTTTATTATTTGTTAAAATACTATCTACTCAATATCAAAAGGATCTATGATGCAAAAAATTTTTTGTTCATTACTTCTTATTTTTTCTTTTAGCGCACAAGCAGATTTTGCGTCAAGTATTAACTATATCAAAGAGCGCATTGAAGATACCAAATGTCAGATTCGTTATTATGGTCCTTATGTTCTAGCATCAACGGTTGGCGTAACCAGTTTTGCAGGTGGGAAAACAATGGGCGCTAGTATGCTTGCTGCACTTGGTATTTATGCGACACATGCTGCCTATGTTGGTTATCAAGAAATAAGTGCGATTGAAAAAAAATATTGTTTGACCACCAAGGCGGTCGATTATTGGAACAACTTTTATCCTGAAGAAAAATTTTTATTCTGTCGTTGGCGCCAGCTTGATGACCGTTATGGCGATGGCTACTATTGGCCGACTGCTTGGTTATGTCATGAAGAACGAATGTTAGTACGTACAGCATTTATTCGTGATGTGCATGCACAGCGCATTGAAATTATCCACGAAACAAAAAAAATCAAATCTCCAAAGCCGAGCCAGGTTATGACAGCACTGAATGCTGAACTATTTGATCTTGAGCAAGACAAAAAGCGTTTGCAAGCGTACACCACCATTTATCGAACGGTTGACCAACCAGAAGCATTTCACCCTGATGTAACCTGGAAGCGTATGTTATGGCCTAACTTTAATCGAGCTTCCAAGCTTTACATTGAAATTGTCCAGATGATGAAACGCCTTGAAGTCATTCGCGATATTGTTGCCCAGATAAGGTCTGAAGTTTCAGAGGATTATTGGCCGCGCGTCTAGAGAGCCCGTTGAGGCCTCTTTTGTTTCTGCTATACTAATAACTGTAATAGCTGTATTTAAGCTATTTTCTCAAGTGGAGGTTATTATTATGGTACGATTATACCAAAAAAAATTATTACTTGTTCTTTTTTCAACAGTAGCAGTTTCTTCTGCAATCCAGGCTTATAATTTTCAATCTGTAAAAAATCAAGCAAGTTCTTGCGTTAAAAATTTACAAAAATTTACGAGTGATTATGCCTTGCCACTTTCTCTTGCCGTTGGAACTTTTGTTTCTGGCAGTTGTCTTATGGGTACCGGAAATTTCTTAGAATTAACTAAAAATGTTGTTGGTGCCGCACCATTTTGTGCTTATAAAGTAGCGGAACAATTAGGCCCTCAAAAAACACTTGGTGCAAGCTTGGCTGTTTTAATTGGTTTAGGTTTAAAGCATTACTATAGCTTTTACAAGATTGAAGATCAGTTGATTAAAGCTGAAGAAAAGGCAAGTGATGTGAACGATCCTCGATTTATGTTTGCTCGATGGAAAACGAATTATGCAACATACAAAAATATTATTGATAATAAAGATGAAGTTAAAAAAGCTTTAAAAGAAATTAAATTTAATGATTGTACAGATCATCTTGCAAAGATCAGTGAAAAACTAAAAGAAGAAAAAGAGTTACTGGAAACGCACATCAAATATGTTGGTCAATATACTGATTTACCAGCACAACTTACTAAAGAATCTCAGGAAAACTTGAAGATAGCTCTTCCTGATACTATTGATTCAGAAAAAGCACTGGTTGCTTTGCGCTCTCTTGTTGAGAAAAACTCAAACCCTGATCATGAAAATTTCGAAGGTTGTTTCAAAAATTCATGCCAAGGCCACGCTGGCAGTTCAATATGTTATCTTTCTCAATGGCGCTGGTGGAATCCATTAGCAATTTCTTTTGTCCCCTGCACTCAAAAAGCAACCAAGGTTTGCATGCAATTATTCAATGCGTATGCGCGCGTCTATGCATTGCAAAATTTGGTTAGTGAGATTTTGGGTGAGAAGAAGAAAAAAGAATCGGACAGAGAAGAAAATTTATTGAAGAATCCTAAAGTTTCTATCGATGCAAAATGGAATCAAGTTGTTAAGAACTAACCGACCTTCATTTCTAGCAACTTAAAATTATTAATTTTCTGAATCACATTCTTATCTTTATCAAGCCGCAATAAGGGCTTATTTTCTAAAAATGCCTGCTTGAGCTGTTCATAGGTGCTGATATCCTTAAAAGCTTCAGCGAGTGGTATTTCATGCACTTTGCCGTAGCCATGGCTGTAATGCCGTGCTTCAATCACCGTATTTTTTTCGATATTTCCCATAACCATAACATGGCCGGGAAACCAAATAACATCGCCAGCTTGCAACGGCGAATTTTTGGTATGCAGTGGTAGATGCTTTGCAAGCGTTGTTGAGTTTTTAAAATAATACGGTAAGCCTGCTGTTTGCGCAGCACGTGCAATCAACCCAGCACAATCAAAACCACTATGCGGATGACGTACATCACTTCGTTTAAAATACGTTATCGGATTACCATGGTGATCGTTGTCTTCATGTGTTGTAAAATCTTTTTGTGGATAAAAGGCCGTTAAACTGCAACCACCCCAAACATAGGGGATCAAGCCTTTTTGTTCATGCGCCCACATGCGGCACAAGCGAACAAAGAGTTTTTTTCTTTGTGCTAACGTTAAATTTTCGGTGGAACTTACTAAATTTTTGGGAAATTCAATTTTATGCACATACGTGTTGCGTGGATTGAGTGCGTAAGCAGTAACGCGTTCATGATTTTCTAAAGGGGCCTGGACAAAACGGGTTCCTGCTGAGTACGTAAGGCCATTTACCGTATCTCTATAGGGATAGAGCAATGTTGTAATTTTTTGTTGGTGTCTTGGTGTTTGGTTAACCATGACAGGCTCAGGCAATAAGGCAAGGTTTACGTTATGTTTTTCTAAATGGGCAAGGGGCATAAAGTTCTTTTTGAGCGACCAAAAAGTGTCGAAGCGCGTAGAGTCTTTCTCTGTTTCGAAAAAAAAATTATTTATTTTAACCAATACTTCTTGATTGCGCTCTTCTAGTACGGTGACAAATTCATGAAATAGCGCCTGATGTACGCGCGGGCAGGCAAATTCTCCTTTTTTGCCGCAAATAGAAAGTTTTTTATAAATTGAAGTTACCGGTTCTTTACTCTTTTCTTGTAATGACTGGCCAGCTAAGTCAGCAACTGGTACAATAACCACAGCTTGATAGGGTGTTTGTAAGGCGCAAGAAAAACTGTGCATAATCAAAAAATTAAATAATAATGATTTTTTCATGGTTCTCCCTCTCAATTTGAAAAAACATATTAGTGTAAGTTTAAATATTTTACATTATTATTATTTTCTATTTGAATATAAAATCTCAAGAGATTTGTCAGATGCCTAATGTATTGCTTTAAAGAACGCCGATGTATTAACCTTGAAGCGGAAAGATGATTGAAACAGGAAAAATTAAACCCCTGCTCATAGTGAGCCAGTTGAACCATATGAACGGAAATTACTACTAAAAAATAATGAGTTCGGATGGTTTTGAAGGCTAAGACTATGCCGGGCAAGCTGCGACTCAATTAGGACATCAGTGATTTTGATGAAATCGAAATTGAATTGAATGCAGCAAGAACTGAATATTTATACTATTAATTTGCTGATAATTGATTTAAAAATAAGTGTAACAACTTACCAGTGAAGTAATTATGGAAATTATAAAAAATTGTTTTATTACTTTCGTTTTCTCGCTATTCATGGTTACCTTTTCGAATGATCAATGGACGTGGCTTTATAAAAAAAATTTTAGTATGGGGGAAATTGAAGGCCACAAATATCGTAATTCATTATTGTTTTATAAAGAAAACACGCCAGAATTTAATCAACTTATTTTTTCTTGGAATGCCTTTCGGCCGACAAAAGGATTTTATCGTTTTAAAGTGCGTGTGCGTGATGCTAAAACCAAAAATTGGCATAAATGGCACACGATGTCAGAGTGGGGTGTAGGAGTACAACGCTCATTTTTAGATAAGCCCTTATTTGGCCCCCAATTTTTTCATGTACGCTTGGAAATGCCTAAGATGCATCTTGCTGATTGCTTATGCATAAAAGTTGAAGCATGTGAAGGGGCTGAATGTTCAGGCTTGCGTGGTTTGTTTGTTTCCATTTCTAATTTATGTAACTTTAAAAATGAATCAGTAAATGGGTTAAAAGATTTAGCATCGTTTCATGTGCGTCATGTGCCTGAATTTTCTCAAATGACACTTGATCATCCTAAAAAAGAAGTGCTTTGTTCACCAACTTCGTGCAGCATGTTACTGAGTTATTTGCTCAAAGAGCAGGTAGATCCGGTTGACTTTGCCAATAAAGCCCATGATAAAGGCCTTGATGCGTATGGTAGTTGGCCGTTTAATATTGCGCATGCGTTTGAATATTGTAAAGGGGATTTTGGCTTTTATGTCCAAAGATTATCATCATTTCAAGCGTTACATAAATTATTGCAAAGAAAAATTCCGGTGGTGGTAAGTGTGCGAGGTTCATTGGAAGGGGCGCCAAAAGATTACAATGATGGTCATTTATTAGTCGTCGTTGGATGGGACAAAACGGGGCAAAAAATAATTTGCCATGATCCTGCTTTTGAAACGAACGGCAAAACCTGTGTTACCTACCCAATCGATTCTTTTTTAAAAGCATGGGAGCGTTCTCGACGCTTGGCTTATGTATGTGAAAAAAATTAAGTTTTAGAAAATTCAACTATTTTGGTTGTGTTGTTCGGACACAACCTTTTTTTATTTTTAAAAATAAATTTATTGACTAACAGAAATTTAAATTGGTAACCTTTAATTGAAAAGAACGAGGGTTTATGAGGGGGGCCTATGAAAAAAGTTAATCGATTGCTTTATCTTTTTTTAATAAATGGATTAAGCTTTACTGCAAGCTATATACCAACACAATTGACCAAAGTATTTTATCATCAAGGTATGCTTGGTGACAAAGTGGTTTGTTATTTTGATAAGACACCGTTATGCAATACGTTGCCAAATTTACAAGAAGAGATTGCACCAGGGAGCGCACATAAAAAAGTTGAATTTTTTTTACCCATGGCAATTTTGGCTAACAATGATGCCCGTAAAATGATGCAAAAATTAAATGACACAAAGCGTGAGCATTACCGAGTTAAAATGAGTGAAGAAGAAAAACCAGTCAAGGGTATTAAAATTTCAATAGAATATAATCCACAATATATTGTTTGTGATTATGCAACCTGTGATTCAATCAGTAATCAGAAAAGTTTGGCTTTTAGTTTTCACAATAAAAAAGCATTGGAAGCAGTACAGCTACATAACGGTTCCATTCTGCGGAATGCGCACCATAATATTCTCAAAAGTAAACCTCATATCATGTTAGATTTTGGCCATGGGGGTGAGGATGCAGGAAAAATTGGTTATTATATGATTAAAGAAAAAGATATCAACTTGCAAGTTGGTAACAAACTTGCGCATCTGTTAAAAAAAAAAGGGTATCATGTTTCTTTGACGCGCGATACCGATGTTTTTGTTGCGCTTGATGAACGTACTACAAAAGCAAATACTATGAAGGTGGATTTATTTCTTTCCTTACATGCTAATGGGTGCTCAACACCAACTGTTTCAGGTATCGAAACGTACTGGAGTGCGCGTGCACCACTTGCTTGGAAGCAGGTAGGGACAACATCAAATTCTGTTCAAAAAATAGTTGCAACCTTACAACAAAAACTTGATACTTCCAGCCTTTCTTTTGCGCAGGCTATACATGAAAACGTTATCAAAACAGTTTCAAAAAATCATCCAGTTAACAATCGTAACGTAAAGCAATCAGTGGCACAGGTCCTTTTTGGTACCGATGTGCCCTCTGCCTTAATTGAAATGGGTTTTTTAACCAATCAAGCAGAAACTAGTTGTCTGAGCAACCCTTCTTATCAGCAGCTCCTGGCTCAGGGTATTGTGGAGGGGATTGAGGGGTATTTGGAAAAAAATAAAATTCTTTAAATTATTCAACAAATTCAATAGTATCGTGGGTCAACCAAATGGATTGTTTTTTACCCCATGGAACGTTGAGTGCTGCTGATATCTATGAAATCCAGCTTTATAAAACAGAATGATAGTAGAATAATAGATTTAGTGTTAAAAAAACAGGCAACTTTTTTGGCTACTTTTTTCTTTTAAATCGCTATTGTAATATTTACAAAAGAGACAGAATTTTTTCTAATATTTTTAAACTTGAAAAACGTATTGCCTCTTTTTATAATACCATGATAAACTTCATGTATATTTAGGGTTGTAATCAAAAACTTTTCGTAAAAATAAAAACTTAGAAAGTTAGTGTGTTATCAAAGATTTGGGAACAATTTTTAACGATTGTGAGCCAAGAAGCCGGAAGTCGTGTTGTTGAAACATGGTTGAAAGCGGTTTCTTTTTATCAATGGGACTCTCAGCATAAGATTGTTTATTTGCTGGCGCCCAACACGTTTGTTAAAGAATGGCTAAAGAGCAATTACACAACATTATTTGAAGTGCATCTCAAGCGTTTGTTGCATGTTGATGTTATCAAGATTGTTTTTATTGATGCACCACAAGCTGGGTCAGTCGTTTTACCTTCTTCATTTGAAAATAATAGTAGTGCCATAATTCCTGCTCATCGTTTGCCAGAAGCACCGCGAACAGGTTTAGTGAAAAAAAAGGCCGGAAAAAGTGGTCGTTATCATATTAATAAAAATTATAGATTTGAAACCTTCGTAAAGGGGCCAAATAATCAGATGGCTTATGCAGCAGCCCAAGCAATTACGCAAAAATTAGGTAAGCTATATAATCCTCTTTTTATTTATGGAGGGTCCGGACTTGGTAAAACACATCTTTTACATGCTATTGCCAATGAAATTTTGGATCACTATGAAAAAATTGAAATTTTATATCAGCCTGCAGAACGTTTTGTGAATGAATTTATTAATGCTATTCGTTTTGACAAAGTCCATGCATTTCAAGCAAAATATAAGGCTATTGATGTTTTTTTGGTAGATGATATTCAATCGATTTCAAATAAAGAGCAAACCCAAGAAGCATTTTTTCATATTTTCAATGCCATGTATGATGCACATAAGCAAATTGTTTTTACCAGTGATTCGTACCCTGCTGATATTGATGGCCTTGCTGAGCGGTTGCAATCTCGCCTGGCATGGGGTTTGGTTGCTGACATTCAATTGCCAACAATAGAAACAAAAATTGCTATTATAAAGCGCAAGGCAGATCTTAATAATCAAGAAATTCCTGATGAAGTTGCTGCTTTCATTGCATCACGAGTTAATTCTAATATTCGAGAGCTTGAGGGAGCTTTAATTCGTATTATAGCTTTTGCTACCCTAACGAAACAACCTGTTTGTTTAGAATTGGCAAAAAAAGTTTTATTACGACCACAGAGCACAACGCAAGCTGTTGTTGATTTTGAACGCATTGTTTCTTTGATTGAAAATCATTATTCGTATGGCCTTTCAGATCTTCGATCGCGAAATAGAAGCAAACAGTTGTCTTTAGCGCGCCAAGTTGCTATGTATTGTATGAAGAAGTTTACCACCAAGTCGTTGCATGAAATTGCTTTTTATTTAAATCGACAGGATCATTCAACAGTTATTCATGCCTTTCGACAAGTAGAGCAACGATTAAAGGATGATATGTTGCTTAATGAAAAGTTAAGTAAAATTGAACAGGATTTACAATCTCGTTAATTAAAGGAGGGTCTATGGGATCACAAATTGTTCGTGCTATTCTTTTGGTACTCATATTTACCAGTACTTGCTTTGCGGAAACTTCATTAAAAGTTCATGAGGGAACTTTTGATAATTTTTTAATGGAGGTAGTTGCGCAAGAAGATCAGAAAGAATTTGCAAGATTTTATGCTGATTTAGTGCGCGGTCAGCAGAAAAAAAAGTTAGTAGGCAAAGAAAAAGACTTAAAAAAGATACAGCAAAATGTTGCGAATTTTCAAGAGCAGGGTCGCATAGCCATTCAAGTAAAAAATCCAGTGTTAGCAGCAGATGCTAAAAAAACTTTATGTAGTAAACATCTCGATAAAGCCCAAGAAAGGAAAATAAAAACATTATGGTATCGTTTTGGTGTCTATGAAGAATTTTTACAACAAAAAGCTGCAAAACAAAAAAGTATTTTGACCAAGACAAAATCATATATGCGAGATGCCGGCAACAAAGTGATTTCATGGGTAAGTACCTTAAAAGGTTCTAGGGTTACGACGTAATATTATTTTTTTCTGTTTTTCCAAAAATAATATAAACCTTGAAGTACAAACATTGTCAATAAAACCGCCAATATGGTATACCACATAAACTGCTCCTGTAACGTTAATCAAATTTTCCCATTGGCCAATTTTGGCGTGCTTGTATCATGCGACGATGAGCTTTACTGCGTGTCATAGTATCCATAATCATTTTAAAGCCGAGTTGACAATACCATTGCACATAATTGTTACAAGGCGGTGGAACATCATAGCCGACCATGGTGGGAAAATGCTCAGTATCAATGGGAACAATCTTTTTAGTTTCTTTTTCAACGGCATAGTTGTTAATGTGCGGATCTATTTGCTGCTCTAAAAAATTACTTAATTGCATAGCTATTTTGCGATCTTCATGATTGAGGAGGCTGTACATTCGTTCGACCTGAATGTAATCGCAAATTAAACCATAAATAGCCGGGATGGTTGTGGTACGTTCTTTTTCTGGCCCCATGTTTTTTCCGGTTATTTCCATCCACCGAGGATTTTGCGGAAGCCAATACCACTTGCGAGGAAATTCAACTATTTTTGACCAGTAAGGATCAGTTTGAACCTTTTTTTGTAAACGTTCTAAATTTTTTATCCGAGTAAAACCGCTTAAATGGCGTGTGATGCCACCACCTAGCAAAAAAAGACCCGTCGTTTCAAAGCCTTTTGACAATGGTTCAACAAAACTCTTTGGAGTTTCGATAAAAATTTTAAGCACAAAGGGATAATCGTTAAATTTTGCAATGATTAAGCCTGTTTGATCATGAGTATTAAAATCCCGCCGCTTTAAAATTGTAAAATGCCTATAATGTGTTTTTTTCTGTTCTACCTCTTGCAAAAGTTCTTCAACAAGTAAAGAAAGTTGTTTTCCTGTTACCGTTTTATCAGGGTTATTTCGAAAAGAAATTGAACCTGATGGCAGGAGATGAGAAAAAAAATAGTTTTGATCAAATAAATTAAAATACGGCCCTTCTTGAAGATGAGAATGAACGAGGGTATGGCCAAGATTATCTCCTTGCCATCGAGCAGTAATCGAAGGTTCAAGAGGACTCCGTAATCTAAAAACACTTCTACTAAGAAGGTTTGATGAAGCAAATAAAAGAATAATAATTAAAAGAAGCTTTTTGATCTTCACTCTCGCTTTTTCTTTTTTTTATTGTCGATTTTGCTTTATGACTACTTTAGCTAAATTTTGCATGGAACAAAAGATTCGTACTAATTTTTTTGTAAAATAATCTAAAAATCTTATTTATTTGCAAAAAAACTATAAATTTCAAGAAGTTCAACCATTTGCATACCTCAAGCTATCATAGTAATCTGAGTAATGAAAAGGAGAAAGGAGTTCTTATATGCGGTAAAAATTTTTTAACCGTTAAGAAAGGATGAGTATGAAGCATGCCAATAAACATATGGCATTACTTAAGTTCTTGAACTGTTTGCCAAGAAAGATTATTGAATGTCACGGGCAAGAATATGTTCCCCATTTAGTATTGCATGATTTTTGTCATGAACTTTGTTTTAATCTTAGCAAAGTTGCCTATCTTATAGATAATCCTGATTTTAATTGCATCAAAGGAGTTGCTGGTATTTGTAAGCATGAAAAAGGTTATTGTGCTGATGTCAAAGATGTTTGGCGAGAACAACAAAAGTATTGTTCATATTTACAAGAATCAGAATTTAACAACAAAGTATGCTCTTTTGCGTGTGAAAGCTTAAAAAATAAAAAATCAGAACAAGAAGCGATCAATGAAATTGCACAGCAACTTGGATTTTCAGATCCACGTTATCTTATTTGGCCGATGAAACATGATAATCATGGTATTTTATTGTTTCAAGCTGAAGATGGCGATGCTGAATTGATCGAAGAGCATCTTGAGCATGGCGTGTATTATCTGGGCTTGTGTCCAGTGCATTAATCGCCGATTGCAATAAGCCCTGGCAGTTTTTCGCCACTCAAATAGGCCAACGTAGCGCCGCCGCCGGTCGAAAGAAAATTTATGTTGCCTGCAACGCCGGCGGCAAATGCTGCGCTTACCGAATCACCACCACCAACAACAGTGTAAGCATCAGATTTTGCTAAGGTTTGCAATAAAAGGTTGGTTGCTTGCGTTGTTTCTGGCCTGTTAGCAAAGCCCATAGCGGCATTGAAAAAAATAGTTTTTGCTTGTTTGATTATCTCGCCAAAGTTGATTATGCTTTTTGGCCCAATTGCTGTACCGAGTGCATTGTCAGGAATTTCATCATCAGCAGTAAGTGATATGTTTCCTTCAGGAGAATTCAGTGCAATTTGATAATCGGTTGGCAGTTGAATTATTTGTGAACTATTGGATAGTTGCCAAAGTTCTTTCATTGCTTCAAATTGTGCAGGATCGACCAAAGATTTACCAACCGGTTTGCCCAGTGCTTTTAATAACGTGAAAACAAGGGCTGGACATAAAAGAATTTTGTCGGCTTTATGCAGCATTGCTTTGATAAAAGGTAATTTTGTTGAAACTTTGCCACCACCTAAAATTACTACGTAGGGTTTTTCTGGCTTATTGGTTAACGTTTGCAAATGTTTTATTTCTTTTTCAACTAAAAAACCAATTGTTTTATCTTTTTTTTCATAGAGTTCGGGTAACGAGGTGATAGAAGTATCGTTGCGATGCAGTGTGCCAAAGGCATCATTAACATAAATTTCGCCACACTCTTTTAGTTCTTTAGCAAATTCTGAACTTTGGTCCTTTTCTCCAGGAAAAAAGCGTAAGTTTTCCAGTAATATAAAACCTTTTTTTAGCCTATGAACTTTCTGAGCGGCTTCCTGTGGATTTTTTGCAAATGTTACGATGTACCCATGTTGTTTAAACCAGTTGGTCAGGTTTTTGGTTGAAAGTTCATCTTCTGCATTTTTTGGTCTGCCCAGATGTGTTGCAAGAACAATTTTTGCTCTCTTTTGTAAAAGAAAATCAAGGGTAGGGCGTGAAGCTTGTAATTTAAAATCATTAACGATAGTTCTTTTTGAAAGTGGTACGTTCAGGTCAGCTCGGAGAAAAACTGTTTTGTTCTCTAAAGCCATAGATCGTAGCGATGATGTGATGGCGTTCATTGATTTCCTTTTTTTTAAATCTACCGTTTGTCAGACTGACCAAAGTATAGTAATTTTCAATTCAGATAACCAGATAACATATTGACATTGAAGAATTTAATTATTTAAAACATAAAATACCTATATCATGTAATAGTGTTGTAAATTCATTACCAAGGAATTTTTATGTCATTGTTTTGTTTTTATGCACTTTTGCTTTTGCTATTGCAACCGACCATGCAAGATGATTTTACCAATCGTGAAAAAATGGTACAACAGTTTGCACCGACCCTTTTTTTTGATAAAAATGAGCAGAATTTTCCAAATTCTATGGAATGGCTTGTGGAGCGTTCAGGTTTGTATCAAGATGGTTCAACGGATGCAATTATCCCTTCAGGAAATCTTACTGTTCAAGATCTTGGTAAACATACGGATACTGATTTTTATCTTATGCTTGATGGCAAGAATTTAGAACAATCATATCGAGGACAAAAACCTCAACATAACCAAGTGCATGTACCATGCTATCTTAATTATCAAGTTGTTGATCCTGAATCTGCTGTCTTGCAATTTTTCTTTTTGTATCCCTTTAATAACATTACACCAGCATTGTATGTTTTAAAGCAAGCATTGCTGCAGGGTGATCTAGTTTTGAATATTCCGGATAAAGTTTTCGATACTAAAAAGTTTATTGAAAAAAAGACAAAAGCAAAGCACGAGGGTGATGTTGAAGAAGTAGAAGTGTATTTAAAAAAAACAAAGAAAGGAACAGTTGTTATTCAACAAATGTATTTTTCCCGCCACGGAGATGAAGGTACCTATGTGCATGCAAAAAATTTGGTATTTAACGGAACGCATCCACTGGTGTTTGTAGCAAAAGGTGGCCATGCAAGTTATGCTGAAAAAGTCCCGCTCGTTAATTTACTTGGTGATTCAGCTGATGGTAAGGGTGCTGTTTGGCGATGCCATGAACATACTCAATTTTTAGATCAACAGCTATGGCAGAATTTTAAAGGAAAACTTGGTAAATCGAATCGATTTCCAGATTTCAAAGGTTCACCGCGTGCGCCGGAAGGTCGTTCGTGGTTTGATTATGCCAATAGTAGCATTACAAAAAGATCTACGGCAGAAATTCCATTTATAGAGCGCGATATCACTATGTTTGTAAAACAAAAGGATCTGTTAGCTCTTTTAAATAAATGAAATTATGGTTGGCGCAACAACTGAGAAATAGAAATATTTTTCTGTTTTCGTACCGCTAAAAAACTTGCCAATAAACTTATTGCAAAAATAAATAAAAGCATTGCCCAAAAAACAGAAGGTTGAATGACAATCGGTAGTTGGCTTACAAAATACGCATCAGGCAACCTGATAATAGGATAGCGTTGCAGCAATAAGCCAACCAATAATGCTGTGAGCAAACCGGCACAACAGGAACTTAAGCTTACTATTAAGCCAATGATGATAAAAACACTGTAACATGATTTTTTAGAAAAACCCATTGCAAGCAAGATTGCTTGATCAGTTCGTTTTGTAGTAATCAACATGAAGAGCAATGCTACAATACTCATGCTGGCAATCAAGACCATTAAACCTAAAACTATGATCATGGTATATTTTTCTAAAGCTAAAGCTTCAACCAGTGCAGGATATAAATCTTTCCATGCATAGATCTGCAAGCCAAACCTTTTTTTTAATTTTTTTATCAAGTGCGCTTCATGAGTACCCGAAGCATAATTCAGATGAATGGTAGTTGGGCCACTTTCAGGTATTATGTTGCCCAATGATGATAAACTTGTGATGACTAAATTACTATCAAGTTCTTCGATCCCCGTTTTGAAAATACCTGTAACAATAAAAGTATGTGGACTAAAAGTAATGGCATTTTTGGTGAGTGATTGCTCATCGGCAACGAGAACCTGAAGAGGTTCATGACGTTTTATTTTCAGATGTTTTGCTAATTTGTGGCCAATGAGCGCTGATTGTGGCTTTTTTAATAACATAAATAGATTTTTTTCTTTGTTTTCAAGCATGTTGCCAAGGGAACTAGTTTGCTGTTCTGTTTTTGGATCAATGCCGCGCAGCATAATTATTTCCGTTATTTCTGTGTTATTTGATTTAATTAATCCTTGATGAGTATCAGAAGGACTTGCTGAATTAATTTCTGGAAAATCTTTTGCAAGTACATTTTGTACCGATTTAAAATCAATGTGTTGTCCGCCGGCTCGCATAATCAGATCTGCGTGCATGCCTTTGAGTGTAGCGTGCGTTTTTTGCTCAAAACCTTCCATAATAAACGTAACCAACGTAAGGGCAGTGGTAGAAAGATAAATACTGAAAAATGAAATAAGCAACATGGTGCCGATAGTTGTTTTACGCGCACCATTTAGATAGCGCCAGGCAAGAAGAAAGGTAAGATTTGGCATGTGAAGCTTGTCAATATTTTACAAAGTTATTATATCCTAATAAACATCCGTTCATCCTGAGCTTGTCGAAGGATGTATGCAAAATTTAGTGGGACATACACTAGACTTTGCATAGTACAAATATTAGTGTATTTAAAAAATAAATTTAGAAAACGAATATTATGATAAAGTATATAATGCGCTACATCCTTCGACAAGCTCAGGATGAACGGAGTGAATCCTTTGCAAAGCCTTTAGTCCTGCTTAGCTTACTTTTTTTATTTGGTTGCACACCATATCAGCCATGGCTCAAGGATGTTTTTAATCAAGGAGAGCCGATTGACTCGCAAACTGCCTTAGTGAGGCAATATCGCCGCACGAAGCATGTATATGACCAATTTGATACGTTAGGCCATTTTACGGCGCTCTGGCTTTCTAATCAAGTGCGCCATGCATATGCACACGTTTATTCCTGCAAATATTGTTTTAACGAACAACAATACAGGCAATTGCTGCAAGAGCAGTTTGCTGAAAATTCAAACTATATTTCCTTTTATGTTTTGACTGCGATGCCATCGTGTAATAATTCATTACTTTCTGATGAAGATCCAGAATGGTCGGTTTGTTTATCTCTTGGTGGTAGACTGTATAGTCCATTAGAAATTGCTGAAGTTCAGTTGCCTCCGGAATATATGCTTTTTTTTGGCAAAACCTATACTCGATTTAAAAGTTCATTTTTAGTAAAATTTCCAGCAAATGATGAAAGCGGTGAATCATTGCTGAAATCGGGAATTTGTCATATTGATTTAGTGTTTTCTCGGCCTGACCGAAAAGTTTATTTGACTTGGTGCTTAAATGCGGATGGCAATTTGATCTGCCGAGATATGAAAAAAGATCCGGATGTATTGTTATATGATCTTGAATGTTGTCTGTAATTTTAATATTTTTTAAATACATCAATAACAATTTTTAGGAAATTATAGCAATGAACTATCTCTATGCTCCTTGGCGTGACGTTTATTTAAAAAATAAAAATTCTCAAAAAAGAGCTGATCAATGCCCGTTTTGTGCAATGTTTACCCAAAAGGCTGATGATCAAAATTTAATTATTAAACGATATTCTTACTGTGCTGTTGTGCTTAATCTTTATGCGTATGGGCTGGGCCATATTCTCGTAATTCCTTATAAACATGTTAAATGTCTTACTGATTTACCAAAAGAAGAACAATATCAGCTTATGGATGTAATGGCGCAAAGTATGGCAATCCTTGAAGATCATTTTGGTTGTGATGGCATAAATATGGGGTTAAATAAGGGAAAAGCATCAGGCGGTAGTGTGAATGATCATATCCATATTCACATAGTGCCACGTTTTATTGGCGATGCAAACTTTTTGGCTACTTGTGCATTAACCAAAACACTTTCATTTGATCTTGTAGCCATTTATAAAAATTTAGTAGAGCACTTTAACAAGTAACTAATTAAGTTTGATTAAAAAAAGGAAGTAGCATGAACAAAAAAAAGCGATCAATTGCAATTGGAGCTGATCATCGTGGTTATTCCATGAAAGAATTTTTAAAAAAGCACAAAGAATTTGATACAACAACGGTGGAATGGCAAGACGTTGGTGCCGTTGATGATCAACGCTCTGATTATCCAAAGTATGCTATTCGTGCCGTTGCTGCGATGCGTGAAAAAGCAGCAGATTCAGCAGTGCTCATTTGCGGCAGCGGTATTGGCATGGCAATTACGGCAAATCGGTATCCCGGCATTTATGCGGGTGTTGTCTGGAATGCGGATATTGCAGCTATTGCCAAAGAGCATGATCATGTGAATGTGTTAGTATTTCCTTCAGATTATGTCAGCAATGAAGATGCATTAAGGATGTTGCAAGCATGGTTGGTCGCTCAAAAAAAGGATGGTCGGTATGAAAAGCGGTTAGAAATGATAGAAGAGATTGTTATTTAAAAAAGCCCCACTCGATTTGAATGGGGCTTTTTAGTTTGTTAACTATTTGTTGTTTGCAGTTCTTCTTGAACTTTTGGTGTTTCTTCTTTCTTTTGTAAAAGTTCTACTAACTCAGCCTGCGAAAGCGTCAGCTTTTCATACAAGGCAGTAGCAATAGAAGCTAACTGATCTTTATGCTGCTCAAGCAACTCCTGAACTTCATCTTGGCATGCTTGCAATAAACTGTATGCTTTTGTATTTAATGCAGAACAAGTTTCTTTTGGTAAATCCCGCTCACTCATGCCTTCAAAGACCACATATTTTGCCATATGCAAGGCTTTAGCTTTATCTTCTTTATGATAGGTATAACCGCTTGAGCCCAAGAGTACTTTTTCTGCGATATGGCCGGCAAGTTCAATGCGAATCATATTTAAGATTTCCTGTTGCGTTTTAATGGTGTCGTTATGATTTGGTTTTGATGAAAAGAGTTTGCCGTATTCAATTTGCTCTTTTGGTTTATCATCTTTCGATTTACCATCATTTGCGTATTTAGACCAAACGCTTTCTTCTTGTACTTTATTGGTAATTGGACGAATAGTAACTTTTGTTAAAAATTCAGCATCGTCCAAGAGCATGGTTGCCAATGTGTGGCCAGCCTGATGTACGGCCAATATTTTCTTTTGTTCATCAGGCAATGGAATTTCATCAAGCATCACGTGTCTGATTTCTTCGTCAAATGCTTCTTCTAAGTGTTGTGCTTCAAGTATGCGTCCTTGCGCTTTTGACTTTTGCAATGCGGTAACGATGATTGAATTTAAGTCATCAAAAGAACAGCGATCTGTTTCTTGTGCAAGCTTTTTGATATAGTTTTCGTCAATAGACATAATACTACGGTTTTCAAGTTCACGTACCAAGTACGCAAGACGATCTTCGTAAGTTGGATAATCAAACCATAATATTTTACCAAAGCGACCTTTTTGCAATAATGCTTGGTCAAGGTTTTGTGGCTTGTTGGTAGCACCAATAACAATAACCGTTTTAGAGCGATCTTTGTTCATGCAACCACTCATTGCGGTTAATACTTGGCTTAAACTTTTTGCATCACGTTCGCGCTGCCAGCCGCACATGTCGATTTCATCAATAAACAAGACGCATGGCGCACTATCCTTTGCAAGATTCATAATAAGTTCAATGCCAAATTCTGCAATATCAGCAGCATTAAAGGCAAAGAAATTGAATTGATCTGAGACACCTTTTTCAAGCAATACGTCTTTAATTTCGCCAGCAATTGCCTCAGCTAAATATGTTTTACCGGTTCGCGATGGACCTGCAAGTAAATAGCCGGCTTCCGGTGAAATACCCGCGCGGTCATAGCGCTCATGGTCACGAATGTAATCAACTACGCGCCCCAAGACATTTTTATGATGATTTTTACCAATGATGTCATTAAAGCGAATGCGCGGCTCTCTTTTCCAATATTCTGCTTTTTTCTCAACCGGGCCACCACGCAAGTAGCTGCGAATGCCTTCCCATTTTTTTGCGGTCCAACCCTTGAACTCTTTCCAGTTATTTTCAAAAGGTTTTGCAAGGAGAGGCCATGTGATGAGTGCAGGCATTGTGAGGTCGACAATACCATGACCACCAAAAAATGATTCTATAGCACTACCCCCTTTAAGTTCATCTTTTTTGGTAACCAAATCCCCCGTTACTTTATTATATCGAGGGGCGGTACCGATATAGTTTTCTTTAAATGATTTTATTTTTGCAATGAAACTATTTTCATCGGGTTTTTGGAATCCAGGCAATTTTTCAGTAGTTTCTTTGTCGATTCGAGAGAGAATCCAATAAATGCCAAGACCTAAAAATAATCCCACTGAGCCTCGTTTAACCAAGCTGTAATCGCTAATAAATTTTTCTAAGCGGCGATAGCTGCGATTAAAAAATGAAAGACCAACATTTTGAGCTTCTGTATCCAATTGTTTTAAGGTATTTTCGTTGGTTTCTAACTGCTGCTCAAGGTGCTCAAAGTT
The DNA here is from genome assembly GCA_020054235.1 of Candidatus Babeliales bacterium. Taxonomy (GTDB): domain Bacteria; phylum Babelota; class Babeliae; order Babelales; family JACPOV01; genus JAGVLQ01. The sequence goes on along the minus strand of JAGVLQ010000018.1, from coordinate 39,970 downwards.
GAAGTCATCAGATGCCAGGCTGCGTTTGATAACTTGATCAAGTTGCAGTTCAGGTAGTTTTTTCAAACCGGTACCAACAATGGTGCGCATGTGCTCAATAAGTGCTTCTGCAATGCTTAAAAGAACTTTGATGCTGTACGGATCAACGACCACATAGGCACCTTTTTTAATTTCTTGAATATTTTTACGAATAGAAGTGATGTGCTGCAGGACTAATTTTTTGTCGATATTACGTACTTGGTGATTGTTAATTACTTGGGCAAGGTGCTCGCAAATAAAATCTAACTGTTCATACAATTTTAAGGTTGGCTTGAGTTTAGCTTCCAAATATTCATTGATAACAGAAATGGGAATTTGTGGTTGTGAAGTTTGCTCTGTTTCTGCGGCATAAAGCGTTGTGGAAATGACGTTTGCGCTGACAAATAAACTTAAGAAAAATATATAAATGCAATTAGATATTTTTTGCATAGAAATTCCCTAACGTAACACGAGATTAAAATTTATTGTACGTACAGATATGTATACAAGATAACGATTGAGAAGTATTTGTCAAATGACCAACGGAGTTTTATGAAAGCAAAAAGGCCCCAAGAATTTCTTGAGGCCTTTTGTAAATTTATTGAATGGAATTAAGCAGCGGCTTTTTCTTCTTCAAAATCAAATGGGTTGCCCATCAATTTATCAAAGTATTTTGCGTGATTTTTTATTTTATCCATGAGCCATATACCTGTAAAGCATTTATAGATTTCTTTTGCTCCAGTCTGATAACCTTCATCAGTTATGTTATCTTTTATGAACTTTTCAACAAACTTATAACTAACAATTGCAATAATATAAGGTAGAACGGCTTTCATTGATTTTTTAACATAGCAGTAAGTTTCTTTTGCTTTAGTTGGTGCATCTACACGAGATTCATTTGCTGCAATATTGCTTGAAGCTGCCAAAATAACTGCTGCAAGAGTGAATGAATTCAGTGATTTTTTCATAGCTGGAAATCCTTTTTAACTATAAGTTTTGAGATTATACAACGACTCTTTGTGCAAGTAATTGTACGCTTTTGGCATTATTTGTCAAATCCAGCGATGAGTGCTCCTGGAGGCGCCTTTGCTCTTTTGGCGGCGAAGTGGTACGCTAAAAGCACTCAATATGACATTTTTTACCCTTTTGAACCTAATATAGGAGTATCGAATGAACATTACAAAAAGAATTATTAGTGCCAGCCTTCTGGCTTCCATTCTGATTACCACTGCGCTTACCCTGAAATATGCAGGCTTTACCAAGGTCTATGCTGAGCGTTGCGATCACGGAACGTGTTCAATAAACATAGAAGATGCCTTTGAGGCAAAAGATGTGAAGCCGGTCGTTATTATTGGCTCTGGTCCTGCAGCATTAAGTGCCGGGCTTTATGCTTCGCGCGGGGGTGTTAATACCTTGGTTATCCGTGGCAATAAGCCAGGCGGAGCATTGACAGAAACCAGCTATATTGAAAATTGGCCGGGACGTATGAAAGTTTTAGGGACCACATTAATGGAAGAGCTTCATGAACAAGTTAAGCAGTTTGGTACCGAATTTTTAAATGATACCGTTTCCAAAATAGACACCTCAAAATGGCCGTATACCATTATTACTGATGCTGGCAAAAAGATTCGTGCCATGGCCATAATTGTAGCAACCGGTTCAACACCACGTACCCTTGGGGTTCCTGGTGAGCGTGAATACTGGGGCAAAGGGGTGACAACGTGCGCTGTGTGTGATGCGCCGTTTGTAAAAGGTTTTGATGTCGTTGTTGTTGGTGGAGGTGACACCGCAGCTGAAGAAGCAATGCAGTTAGCTTCCTATGCAAAAAATATTACGATTTTAGTACGTTCTGGCATAATGCGTGCAAGCGCTTCTATGAAAGATCGCCTCAAAGATTATCCAAACATTTCTATTGAATACAATAAAATAGTCAAAGAAATCCAGGGCGATGGTGACCACGTAACGCAGGTAATTCTTGAAAATAGTCAAACGCATGAAACATCAAAAATGCCTGTGCAAGGAGTGTTTTTGGCAATTGGGCATAATCCGAATACCAAATTAGTACAAGATTTTGTTAATATTGATGATAATGGCTATATCCTTCTGGATGGTCGTTCCCAACAAACATCTATGCCATTTATTTATGCAGCCGGAGATGTTGCGGATGATCATTACAAACAAGCGGGTGTTGCAGCCGGTGATGGAATCAAAGCTGCACTCGATGCGTTAGCAGCATTACAAGATCTTGGTTATTCACCTAAAATGGCACAAAGACTGGCAAAGAATTTTTTTGTCGTTCCCGATGAACAGACAAAACCGATTACCATGATTAATTCAAAGCAAGAACTCGATGAAATTTTGAATAAAGCAGAAGGGCCCGTGATTCTTGATTTTTATGCAGAATATTGCCCGAGCTGTATGCGCATGTTGCCGGTTGTTGAATCAGTAGCGTATCAATTAGATAAGCAGGTAAACTTTTACAAGGTTGATATGGATGTACCGTCTACTAAGGAAATTGCTGAAAAATATAATGTAAAATCTATTCCGGCATTGCTCGTCTTTAACAAAGGCCAAGTGGTCGGTCGTTATACCCAGGCTATGGACAAAAAGGAGTTGCATGAATTTGTGCTACGTTTTGTTAATGCTGGCAAAGCAATGGCGGCATAAAATAATCTAGCTAAATAAATTTCTCGTAATGCTGTTTGTTCAACAATTTCTTCAGCTTCTATGCCGTTACCACGTGTGCACAAAAAACGTTTGTTTCATTTTTCTTCAACAGTGCTGATATCAAAGTCTTCGATGCACATGAGTAAAAGCTCGTTTTGTTCATTGAGGAGAAGCGCCCGTGTTGCTTTTCTTGTGCTTTCTTCTATACAATTTGGCAATAAGAAGTCCACGAGCTGTTATAATTACGTAAAAAATCAGCAGTTTCTGGGTGTCTATTATTTTCTGCATACCACAAAGGAGTAAGGTAAGAATTATCCCAAGGATTTATTTGAGCACCATGTTTCAATAAAATTTTAATTGATTCGGTATTTCCACGTTGAGCAGCACGATGTAAAGGTCTACATCCTTGAGGATCTTGAAATTCTATGGATGCACCATGTTGAAGTAATATTTCAATAATATCATTATTGCCATAATTGGCTGCTTCAAGTAAAGGTGTAACTTTATGTTGATCATGACGATCAACATTTGCACCATTTTCAAGCAACCACTTTGTAGCATCACTATTTCCCTCTAATGCTGCAAAATGTAAAGCAGAGTCACCTGAAATTTCTAATTCATTTATATCGGTACCATTTTCTTTTAAGAAATTCATCATTTCAATTTGATTATATCTAGCTGAAAGACTTAATGGATTATGAGGCCAGGCTTTAACTTTAAATGTAGAGATATCTATTTGATGTTTTTCAATTAACTCTTTAACACAATTAACTGCACCAATAGCTATTCCATAATAAAGTACCTCATTTAATGGAATTAATTTTGGTTGTAAAAAACCTGTAACTTCACAAATTGCTTTTTCAATATCTTTTTCTTCTAAAGTTGATGCTAAATCAAGACTAGAAAAGTCTCTATTAGCTCGAAATGAACGATTTGTAAGTACTTCTTGTTTTTCAATTTTTGTTAATTCTTGGATTAAATAATAAGCCGTCTCCTTATTTCTATTAAAGATAGCATAATCTAGTGGCACCAAAGTAGCAGGCTCCCACATCGAAAAAAAACCACTCGTTTTCCTATGACCTTCTCTATAGATTTTGGCACCATTATTTTGTAATAGCTTTACTAGGGCACTATTTCCATGCATTGCAGCTAAATCAATTGTAGTACTCTTAATTATAATCTCTCCTGATTCTTTTTCATTAATATCAGCGCCATGAGTTATTAAATATGCACTTATATCATATTTTTTTTCTTTGAATGTTTTACATAGAGCTTTTGTAGGATTTTTTATTATATTTTCAATAGTTTTATGATATTCAATAAGTTCTTGTGGTAACTTTTTTTTATTAGCATTATTAGGTACTTTTACTGCAGCTAAAAATTTTAGAGACGGAGGATTAATTCCTTTTCGTTCTATTTTTTCTATCTCCATAGCTTGAGTAATATTTGTAAAAAAAATGAAAATTGCCATATAAAGAATATTCATAGAAACCTTTATAGAAATATAAAATTATGTTGAATAAAAATTACTTTTCAAATGAAGTACTTTATTTTATACCCCATTGTTGTAACCACAACTCAGCGCCAATAATGCGGAAGAGAACAATTAAATTTCGTGGATTGCCATGGCGTACCTGATTGAGCCTGTCTTCAATCCATTTTTTTTCGACAATGCCATTTTTGACCAGTAATCCTTGCATAATAAGATCAACAAGTGGCGTAAATTCTTTGCGCATTGTTTGTAAAATTGAAGCAGAAACTTCACCCTTATTACGGCGCCAAATTACTTGAGTCGGGGTTATTCTACTGACTGCTTTTCGCAAATAGTAGCGATTAAAGCCGTCCTTTATTGATTTGTAGGTAGGTATCTTTAATCCAGCCTCAACCACCGGTAATGACAATAATGGATAGGTTACCATCGTTTCATCTAATTTATCTGCATAGGCAATAGCATGATAGAGCATTTTAATGTGTTGCGCTTTACCGGGTGAAAAATTTTTTAAATAAGAGTCTAAGTAAAATGGTTTTTGCTCCACTCTTTCTAAGATTGCTGGTGATAGCATGCCTTGATGATCTTCAATATAATCATGCTTGTTTTTTGCTTGCCCTAAATAATAATTTTTGAGTGCTATTACATTTGTTTTTACAAGAGCTAACCATGAAGTGCGAAATAAACTGCACAATTCATTGATAATACCAGAAATACCCCATAAGCCTTTGTCTAACCAGTAGTCGGCGATACTTTCTTGTGGTGGTGGTGCTAAAAACACATGGTCACCTCCCTGACCAGAAAATAACATGGTATTCTGCGCAAAATCTTTTATTTTTTTCGTTGATTGAGAGCCGGTCATGCCAGTATGTGGTTTATCTGGGCGCCAATCAGCGGGTGCTGGCTCAAAGAGTTTTCTTTCTTGTAAGTCCATTTGCGTAAGAGACACTTGGCATTCATCAGCAATTTTTTGTGCATAAGCAATTTCTTGCGATGCAACATTTTTACTATCATTATAATGGAGTGCTTGTATAGAAAGTTCAGGATTAATATGTTTTAGCATGCACAGAATAGACGATGAATCAACGCCACCTGAAAGTTGTAACGTAATTTTTTTATTATTACCAAGCCAAGCTTCAGTACTTTTTTTGAACGTAGTAAAAACTAAATCCTCAATAGCTTTTTCATCAGTTATTGTTTCAGTTGGAATCTGCCATTCAAACGTTTGGTCAAGTTTGCCTTCAGCATTATAGGTCAAATGCATGCCGGGTAAGAGTTCAGAAACACCTTTGAAAGGCGTTTGAGGAATTAAATAATTTTTTTCTAAAAGATATTCAGCAAAGTAATCCCAATCAATTGAGGGTTTAGTTTTAAGAATATCAATTAATAATGATAATTTTGTACTAAAAAGCATGTTGCCTTCAAAAGGCATATAGAAAAGTGTTTCAAGGCCTAGGGGATCACGCACCAATGAAACGGTTTTTGTTTTTGCGTTATACAATGCACCAGAATATCTACCCCAATAGTTATTCATAAGAATAGTTGGTTCTATTGTTTTTTCAAAGGTATGTATTGGAGCGTAGGTTTCTTTAGTAAATAACTTTCCTCGCAATAAACCTTCATCGCCAACTTTAATAGCATCGCGTTGGTTATCATGCTGCGCTCTGGCAGTAAAAAGACTATCGTTACTCGTAACCGTGATGGTATCATTGTTTAAGTTCTCATTTTTATCAAAAAAATCTTTGATGAGTTGGTTTGCTTTTTTGCCAAAACCACCAACAAAAAAAGTCATGAGCATTCTTTCGGAAGTGTTGCGATCGTTGCTAGTACTTGTGCTACTTGTTGATCATCGTGAATCACTTTATTTTCAAATTCTGCCCAGGCATGCGCATAAAATGGGTTTGTTTGAATGCCAATTTTTAGGTTGCAATCAATACCGCGTTTGCGTGCTTCTATTACAAAGGCAGTTGCCCAGCCAAGGCAATAGGTCTTCTGGAAAGAAAGTTTGGTAGCAGCATCGACTGCAGCACTAATATTTTCAAGATCTTGTTGCGAAGGTTTAATAGCCTTCTTTATGTTTTTTGTTTGTGCAACTAAAGTAAAAAGCTTTTTCATGCCACCTTTTTTTATTGCTCTATTTACTTTCATTAAGGTAAACCAAGCTTTTGCTATAGCAACGTAAGATGCATTTTTTTCTGGGTTCCAATTTTTTTTGGTATCCCATTTATATTCACGCAAGCCGCCCGAAACCTGCGCAGCTGGATTAACAATTTTTTGTGAAGCTGTTTTAGTTGGTATAATGAGCCCTTGCTCTAGAAATTCTGCAATCCAGGTATTATAAGATTCAGCGTTTTGCGGTGTTTCTTTGATGGCAGGAATATAAGTTTCATTACTTTTTTCAAAAGGAATTGAAAGAATGAGGTTAAAATATTTTGCAGCATCATCAATAAGGCTTAAATAATTATCGCGTTCAACGTCTAAGATGATGATTGCATCTTCATACTGCGTTGCATATACGTTTTTATTGAGTGAAAAATAATGCATAAAATTAAACCTCCATTTTATTGTTCTTACGCTTCAGATACTTTAGTATTCTATAGGGCTTGGCATAGAACCTTGACCTATGAATTCAATGCAGTTTCCAACGAATCCAAGCGTTAAAGTAGTTGCTTTACCAATAATAATTATATTTTTCATAGTAATCCTTATTTAAATTATTTTTTTTTAGCAACCCCACGGTCTGACCTCGCCTTTTGTATTTATTTCTATGCCTATGCCGAGTGGGCCTAGGGTTAGTTCAGAAGCGTTTCCAATAATTATAATATTTTTCATGAAATTATGACCTCTCTTTAAGTTGGTTCAATAGGTCTATTTCTAGACTGTTGCCACAAATGCCTAGGGTAAGTTCAGTTGCTTTGCCAATAATTATTATATTTTTCATAGTAATCCTTTAATTTTAGCAGGGGCGTGGCCTGCATTGTATTCCATCATATTCAAAATTAGGGCCACCTATTCCTAGGGTTAGTTCGGTAGCGCTTCCAATAATTATCATATTTTTCATGTTAAAGTCCTAAAATTAAAGTCCTAAAAAAATTCTCCACCAATCATTGTCTTTTTCATCACTTTTTTTCTCTTTTTTATTGATTTCTCTTTTATCGTTTTTATCTTCTTCATTGAGTTTTTCAATAAGTTTTTGAACCCTTGGATCCTTTGTACGATCAATATTTAAAGAATCGGCCGTAAAAATTGTTTTTTGACCATTTATTTTTTGAGTAGCAACCATATACCAGTGGCCACTTGCAGTGCTATAATTTTGACTCATGGTTCCAAGTAAGAAAATATGCATACTGTTATCATGATTGTGCCATTTTTCTGCTGCGCTATCAAAATTTTCTTGAAGTTTTGCTACCTCAATGTCATCAATGATGGTGAAGTTTTGCTTTAGCTGTTCTGAGTTTGGAGTTAGATCGAGCAAATGTTTAATTTCATCACCATCAAGATCTTCGGTTTTGTTTGGATATTTTTTTTGCAATTCTGTATTTAAGATTTCTGGCATTAGTTGAAAACTTAATTTAGAGATGTTCGGTAAATACTTACTAAAATCTTGTTTTAGAAAAACTTTTTTATCGCTCGCATTCATTGCTTGTTGAATAGTGTCTTCAAGTGTTTTATAGGTATATTCTATTGATTCAAATTTGGTTTCTGATTCAATAATGCGGTTAGCAATGCTCTGTGCGGCATTAAAAAGAACACTTCGATAATCTTTAGTAAGAATTGGATCATGCTCTGCAATATATGGTTTTATTTTTTCCTGAATCCAAGCTGCTAAAGCGCGCTTTTTTCGATATTTAATGATTTCTTGTTGCCAATTAGGAAAGAGCTGATCCCATGTTTGGGTTTCAAGAATTTGTTGATTTCCACTTGCTTTAAAGCGTTCATCATTAGTATCGATCGGTTGATTGGTAACTCCATATTTTAAAGCAATCAATCCGTTTCTCAAAGAATAATACCCGCATTGTGAGTTTAAGCCTTGATGTATTACGGGAATATGTTGATATGAGGTTTCGAGTTTATTTTCGGGCTTTTCTTGGGGTGACGTTGGCTCAGGGGTATAAGGCTTTTTTTCACTTTTTTTAGCAGGCTCTTTTTTCTCTTCTTTTTCATTCTTTTTTGTTTTTTCTTTTTCTAATCGTTGGTTAAAATCTTTTATAAACTCTTCTGGTAGCCCTGAATCAGCAAATATTTTAAGTGGGGCTGCATAATAATCTTCAGAATTTTGATCTACACCATGGTTAATTTTGTATTTATTGAGATGGTAATTACCAATTAATTTTGGAAATTCCTGTTCTAATTTAGTTACGTCTAAATGGGTGGTAAATAATGCAAGAACCTTTTTCATGTTAGTAACGCATGCAATTAAGGTGGCAGCTGATGGTGTTGAAATTGTTTGGCTTGAACCAACAAATGGTTCATCATTAATAAGGAGATAATTTTTATCGGGATTATTCTTTAATGTATTGATAATGTGGGCCATACGTTCCACTACTGCAGCAAAAAGTGATAAACCATTTTGAGGCTTATCGGCAATATTCATAGAGGTCAAAAAGTTAAGCATTTCAGGAATGCTTAATTCTTGTGCTGGTCCAATGCCGAGTGTTATGACCATTAAAGCAGCCCCTGCAAGTGCGCGCATAAAAAATGTTTTTCCATTCGCATTTGAGCCTGTTATTATACCTGTTTTAGGATGATCAGGTCTTCCAAATATAAAATCATTGAGCACGGCCTTTTCTTTTTGCTTAAGCAAAGGACTCCATACGCCTTTTGCTTGTATCGAAATATTTTCATTCTTATCAAATTTGCCAAAGCAATAAGGATTATTAGCAGTTTGAGAATCATACAGTTCATTAAGTCCTGTCAGAAAATCAATAATTCCCAAAGTATAATAAGCTTTTAGGAACATATCTTTGTTTTCATCCATTTTTCGCCATGCAGCCAAAATATTTCCCCAGTGGGAAAAGAATGATTCTTCACCTTGAAAGGTATCTTTCTTTAGTAATTCAACAAGATTTTTCATTTCTTGTGTATCGGTGGGAATTAACAAATCTTTTCTTATTTCTGGTAAAATATTATTTTTTTCCAAATATTGGTGGAAATTTTCCAATTTTTCAATAAATTTTACGATGCCTATGAGATTTCGTTGAAATAATGCCAAGGCTTTAACTTGAAGTCTTAGATCTGACCATACTACAGGTAATCCAGAAGCACTATTGTACGTAAAAGCCGATCCGCCCAACAATCCCATCCAAGACGTGGTTGGACTTAAAGCAGAAGCTGCGGTGACACCTATTGAAATTGGTAACATCATTATAGGAGTAGCAAAATCCCATAGTTGACCAATTTGAACGGTAATCGGTGAATTATTTGCTTTTTTATTCAAATTAAGAATATTGTAAAAATTAAATTTCTTAAATTCTTTTCTTTCTATAAAATTACCTAAAAATCTGTACCCCTCTTCATAAAATGAAAGAAAATTGTCTTCTAATGGTTTGATTTGCTCAAGTTCATCTCGTATTAACTTATACAAAGGCTTTGATTGTTGTGGTGCATTTTTTTTCAATAACACTAGCTCTTTTTGTAAACGTTGTACATTTTCAGGTTTTTTTATTTGCAAGAAATGGCGCCCTAACACTGCACGGCCAATATGTAATTTAGTATAGTCAACATTGTTCATGATTGAATGTTTTTTATCTTGACCAGAACTTGCAAAGATATCTAATTCATCTAAAGAAATAGGATCAATAATATCATCAAGAGGATCTATAAAAGGAGGAATAATATTTACTTTTGCCATTAAGCTAAAGATTCTGTTGAGGCGACGTTTATCTTGATTTGTTAGATTAAGTTGCCCATCAACGTACCATTCGAATTGTGCAGAGTACGGTAGTTCTTTAAAACCTTCAGGTTGGCATCGTGGTAGATCATCAGGAAGTGCTTTTTTCATGAACTCTTTTACTGTCTCAAGATTTAGAGATTCAGTTTTTATAAGTAGAGTATTGTAGTGATTCTTAAGTAAGGGCAACTTTTCTTTCATGGTTAATTTTACAGGATTGGTAAGAATAGGATTTTTTCCCGAGTGGAATTCACTTTCTCCTTTTAAATATGTTGTTGTAAATTCTATGCATTCTTGTGTTTGCTTCAAAATTAAGAGCAGATCTTTTAAGGTATACGGATTTTTTGCAGTATCGAGCTTTTTTAATGTTTCTTGCGCATTACTTTCTGCTTCAAGCAAACTTTGGAGAAAACCTTTATCATAATGATCCTGCTCTTCAATAAGATTTTTCTGGCAAATTTCAAGTCTGAGCAATGTCTCATCAAGAGTTTTAATTTTTTGTTTCATATATAAACTTTTTTTTGGATCACTATCATTATGCTTAAGATGATTAAACACAGTATCCCCTTTAATGTATTTTTCGGTAAATGCCTTATATTTTTTTGCGTTTTTCAACATGGATTGTAGATCATTCAAAGAATAGGGATGATGTATTTCAGTATTAATTTTTATTAGCGTTCCCATTATTTGATTATTCATTCTATCCAAGGTTTCTATGAAGTTTTCATAATAAAAATTTTCTTCAGGATCCATAGCGGTGGCGAATGAGAAATAAAAGATAAATAAAGAAGCTATAATTTTTTTCATGGTCGTTAAATGCCGTTAAAAAATAGAATTTTCTCTTTATTATATCGTCCTATAAGAGCGATTAATGAGAATATACGAAAAGTCTTCATGCGAATCCACCTCTATTAATGTGACTTCATAACGTTACTGTTAATTTTTCTTAATTTGCCAATGGAATATAAATTTAGTCACTTAATTATAATTTTATAGAAATTTGAAATTATGTCAATAAGAGGCCTTATGTTTTTTAATTTCTATTTTAATTTATTCTATGTCTGGTTCAAGGCTACCAAAAAATTTCAATGTGAAATGATTTGGCATGCCTTTCATCTCTGAAATATTTCAATATGAAAAAACGTTTAATGCAAAGTCGAAGTAAAAAAAATATAGAAGGATACGAGCTTCCTTACTTTTTCTAAGGGCGCCCATATCCTTCTATACGATTTGTTTTACCACGCATTGCAGGTTAGCTGCAATTTGGTTTACAACAATCTTAGCCTAGGTTACCAAGAAAGTGGACGGTATCCTTGTGCATCAACTTCTGCACTTTTGGGTCCTTGACCAAGAGTTAATTCACTTGCGTTACCAAGTATAATTATTAGTTTCATTTGAAACTCCTATAATTAAAGATTAAAAAATAAAATTGAATACAATAACTTCATCTAAGAGCGATTAATGAGAATGCGCAAAAAGAATTCATACGAATCAACCACCATTAATGTGACTTCGTAACCATGCTCCCCCTGTGCTGAGCTGGCAAAGGCAAGGCTAGCAGCTCCTTATAACGTTATAGAATTTTCAAATTTTGTCAATGAAGGCCCCGGCGACTTTTAATTTCTATATGAAATAATTTATTTATAGTTCTCAAGTTTTTCAATAAGTCTTTGAACTTGTTGATCTCTTGTGCGATCAATGGTTAAAGAATCGGCCGTAAAGATTGTTTTTTGACCATTTATTTTCTGAGTAACAACCATATACCAGTGGCCACTTGAATCGCTATATTTTTGACTCATGGTACCAAGTAAGAAAATATGCATGCCGTTATCATGATTGTGCCATTTTTCTGCTGCGCTACCAAAATTCTCTTGAAATTCTGCTACTTCAATGTCATCAATGATGGTAAAGTTTTGCTTTAGCTGTTCTGGGCTTAAGGCTAGATTGAGCAAATGTTTAATCTCATCGCCATCAAGATCTTCAGTTGTGTTTGGATATTTTGTTCGCAATTGTGTCTCTATAATTTGTGGTGTTAAAGTAAACTTCAAATTAGAGATGTTGGGTAAGTAGCTTTTAAAATGTTGATTTAGTTCTTCTTTTTTATTGCTGTCATTGATTGCTTGTTGAAAAATGTTTTCAAGTGTTTTAAAGGTATATTCCATTGATTGAAATACTGTATTTTTTTCAATAAGGTCCTTAGCAATATTTTGTGCAGCATTAAAAAGTACACTGCGATAATCCTTAGTAAGAATTGGATCATGCTCAATAATATATGGTTTTATTTGTTCCTGAATCCACGTAGCTAAAGCACGCTTTTTGCGATACTTAATAATCTCTTCCTGCCAATGAGGAAAAATTTGGTTCCATGGTTGGGTTCCAATAACTTGTTGTTCATTACTTGCATTAAAACGTCCATCATTAGTATTGATTGTCTGATTTCCAGAAGTTGAAGCAATCAATCCGTTTCTCAACGCATAATACCCGCATTGTAAGTTTGCACCCTGGTATTTTACGGGAATATTCTGAGAGCTCATTGAGGTTTTGTGTTTACCTTCAGATGTTGCTTGGGGTAAATTTTCTAGGGGTGTATTTTGAGGTTTTTTTTCACTTTTTTCTTTTTTATTTCTACTTTCATTCAAGTTTTGTTTAAATTCGTTCAAGAAAACTTCAGGTAATCCCGCTTGCTTAAGAATATCATAAGGGGTTGTGAAATACGCTTCCGTTTTTTGGCCAATGCCAGGTTCGAGTTTGAAATCTGTAACGCGATAGTTCGCGATTAAATCAGGGAACTGATTTGCTAAATCGGTAACTTCTAAATGAGAAGAAAAAAGAGCAAGAGCATTTGGTTTTTGGGCTACGTGTTTTATAAAAGGAAGAACTGCTGCTAAAGCAATATTTTCTTTAGTGCCTACAAGAGGTTCATCAGCAATTACCAGACATTTTTGTTCAGGATTCTTGTTTAAAACATTCACAATATGCGCTATGCGGTGTGCACCTGCTTGAAAGAGTGATAACCCTTGTGGATCATCAGCGATATTCATAGAGGTAATGATATTAAGATTCTCTGGAATTTTTAAATTTTTTGCAGAACCAATGCTAAGCGTTAAGCCTAAAACAGATGCCAGTCCAACTGCGCGCATGCCAGTTGATTTTCCATTTCCATTAGGACCTGAGAGGATACCAGTTCTAGGGTTGGTGTCGCCAAGGCTAATATCATTAGGAACAATTCTTTTTTTTGCTAACTCCTTGTTTTTACGCATAAGATGTTTTTTTAACTCTTGCTTAGAAAAAACTAGCTTCTCATCTGGAATTGAATCTAATGCAATTTGCTCCTGATTATTAAACCTGCTGGGCACCACTAAAGGACTCCAACATTTTTCAGCTTTTATCGATGGATTATTATGAAATTCAGCAAAACAAAAAGGAGTATTTTCAGTTTGAGAGTTTACGAGCTTGCTGAGTGAAGTAAGAAAATCGATCATTCCCAAGGTGTAATAAGCTTTAATAAACTTGTCTCTATTTTCATGCATTTTATACCAAGCAACAATAGTTTCTCCCCAATTCGGGATAGGGATAAGTGATTCTGCACTTTTAATGGTGTGAATTTTTTCTAATAATTCCATAAGATCTTTCATTTCTTGCGTGTCTGTTGGAATTAATAAATTATCTCGTAACTCAGGCAAACAGTCATGATCTTTGAGTAGTTGATGAAGAATTTTTAAATGTCGAATGAATTTTACTAAGTCGACAAGGTTTTTATGAAGCAATTCCATTGCTTTGAGTTGAATGTCTCTTTGGATCTTTATTTCTGGAAGTTGTGTATAATCGCCCATAAGAAGAGTTTTAATAGAAGCGAATAGATCGGATTGAATATTAGAATCATAAGTATGGTGCAGAATTGTTCCAATTGGTATAAGGTTTCTTAGAATCTCATATTCCTGCATATATGAAGTAATAAAATACCCTAGCTGACTTATTTGGTTTATGCTTGGAGAATTATTTGCAAGATCATTATAGTTGTAAAATCTTTTAAACTCTTTACTTTTTATGAATTTACTTAAATGCCCATAGGTAGTTTCATCTATCCAAAATGAAAGAAAATTATCCTCTAAAGGTTTGATGTGCTCAAGTACCGTTTTTCGTATTACCTTAAAGAGATTAGTGGATCTAGGATTGTTTTCTACCACCTTATTGAGCGATTGTATTTGTTCCTGTAAACGTAATAAGTTTTCTGGTTTTTTTACTTGCGAAAGATTAAGTCCTAAGAGTGTAGAGCCGATATGCAACTTTGTTTTATTAATGTTATTTATTAAAGAATGTTGTTTATCTTCCCCGCCGGCGTAGACCGCTAATTCTTTTAAAGCGGTCATTTCAAGAGGTTTATCATAAAGAGGATCCATAAACAGAGGATATTGTTGTGATTTCTTTAGTAATAGAAAAATTCTATCCAGGCGACCTTTATTTTGATTTTGCGGATTCATTTGTTGGTTAACATAAAATTCAAATTGCTTAGCTAAGGGCCAATTCTTAAGGTCAGGAGGAAGAGAAAATCTATCATCAGGGAGTGCTTCTTTCATTAACTTTTTTCCATCATCGAGAAACTGATCTAAAGCTTCTAGGTGCTTGTGGCGATTGTTAATTAATTCTTCAATTTTCAGTTTTGTTTCTTGCGCAGAACCAGTTTTCATGGACCACATACCACTAGCTTTATCAATTCTTTTATTATCTTGCATTTTGTACAACATCATTGATAGGGTAGCCCAACTATCTTTCTCTTTCTGGTTAGATGTGATGACGGTTATTTTGTAGGTACAACCTGCTTGGCCCAAGTTTTGTAAAAAGTCTTTTGTTTTTTTAATACTTTCATGTTCTTCAGGCTGTTTAGGTTCCATTGCCATACCGAATGAGAACGAGAAAAGAAGTAGAGAAGCTATAATTTTTTTCATGGTTATATGCCCTTTTTTTTGTTTTATTATATTGAGCCTATAAGAGCGGTTAATGAGAATGTGCAAAAAGAATTCATACGAATCAACCTCCATTAATGTGATTTCATAACTTTGCTGTCAATTTTGCTTAGTTTGCGAATGGAATATAAGTTTACCCATTTACTATAAATTTATAGCAATTTGAAATTATGTCAATAAGGGCAATTATAGCTTTTAATTTCTATTGCAATTTATTCTATGCCTGGGGCAGTGTTGCTATAAATTTCAATATGAAATAGTTTATTGCGATTCTGGCAGCTAAAAAGTTCAACGTGAAATTATATATTGTCTAAAAAATCCATAACGATATTTTTCTTATTTTAAGATAAGCTCTTATTGAAATAGGCACCTTCTATTTTAATGTGCAAAATCAAAAATTAGAATAAAAAAGGAAGTTAGGATGCTGTATCATAAAAATTTTAAAAGATTTTTCTTAATTTTTTTTGTTTTTCTTTTTTCTACACGGCCTCTTTTCTGCCCCCACGGTGAACCTGAAAAAGATAAAGAAGAAGGTCCACCCAAAATAGGAAATTTTTCTCTAGATAGCTCTCAACAAATAGGTCCCTTGGTTAGTTTTGGTCAAAATATTGTAGATAAAAACCAACTTCAACTTTTTTTATTTTCTGATTACTATAAGGGATCTAAAAAACATTTTGGTGATATTTTTCCTTTTCTTTTATTTGGTATTACTGATTCGTTTTCAATTTTTTTGAGTACTCCCGTAGCGGTGAGTTACCGAGAAAATGGCAGTCGTTCGTCAGGCTTGGAAGATATATTTGTACAAGCTGAGTATGCTTTTTACGACAAAGAAACTATTCGTTTTGCTGATTTGGCAACGTTAGTAGCAAATATTAGTTTTCCTACAGGATCAACAAAAAAGGATCCTGCGACAGGCTTTGGTTCACCGAGCTTTTTTTTGGGCGGAACTTTTTCTCGTTTGTATACTGATTGGTATGGATTTGTTTCAGCAGGAACGACCTTGACAACATCGCATAAGGGTACTAAATTTGGCAATGAGTTTTTTTATCAAGGGGGTTTTGGTAGAAATATTCTTGGTATTACGTCGAAATTGATTTTCTCATGGATGGTTGAAATTAATGGGTTTTATGTACAAAGAAGTAAAAGAAAGGGAATTGCTGATCCTGATTCAGGAGGAAATTTAGTTTTTGTAACGCCATCTTTATGGTTTTCTACCCAAAAATTTATAGGACAATTTGGTATTGGTTTTCCTGTTGCCCAGCATTTATTTGGTAATCAAAAAAAGAATAATTATTTATTGGTTGGCGAATTAGCATGGCTTTTTAAATAAGAATCCGATCAAAATAATCTCATCAAAAATAAGTGTATTTACCAATGGTTTTGCGCTTTCCTGAAATTAAGTATATATAGTTATAAAAAAAATATTGCAAATAGAAATATTTACCTGCTACTCTTAATTATGAAACTATGTAATTAAAAAAAGGGAGTAGGGAGCCATGCTGCGGGGTTTTTTGCGTATTATAGTGCCCATTATTGGTATTTTGTTAATCGGGGAATATCTCTATTCTGCTGCTCAAAAAAATCCTTCAATTCTTGATGTATTGAGTTCTGAAACTGTTGAAGCATCTACACAAACTTATCTGAATATGCAAAGCAAATATTTAAAGGGCGGCAAGCTTGAATATGTAACGTTTTCGGCTCAAGAAGCCGAAGACAGTGAAAAAATGCTTGCGCGTCACGGTATTTTGTATATCCGGCCCAATGCTCGAGGCACTGTTCTTGTTTGCCATGGTTTTATGTGTGATAAATTTGATATTTCTTTTTTACGCCGGACGTTGTTTGAAGATTACAATGTAATGATGTTTGATTTTCGTGCCCATGGTGAAAATGTTGACAATGAGCAATGTTGCACCTTTGGTCGCGATGAAGCACTTGATGTAATCGGTGCGGTTAACTATTTAAAATCGCGCAAAGATATTAAAGATTTACCGCGCATTGTATATGGTTTTTCAATGGGTGCGGTTGCGGCAATTCAAGCACAAGCTACTGATCAAACGTTATTTTCAGCTATGATTTTGGATTGTCCTTATGACACCAGTGAAAACGTTATCAAGCGTAGTTTAGAAAATTTGAAATTTACACTGTTTGGCTACACCTTTGAAATGCCTGGTAAGGCATTGCTTGAAAAATTTGCTTTCAATTCCTATGTGCAAAGTTTTTTAAAAGCGTTACTCAAAACCGTAGCAAGTTTGGATGCAACCGCAACACGTACTCAGATTTTTCCATTAAGTCCTGTTGAATCGATCAGAAAAATTTCAATTCCTTGTTTGTTTATTCATTGCAAAAATGATGAAAAGGTGCCAGTCCTTGCAGCCCAAAAATTGTATGAAAATGCACAAGGCTTTAAAAGATTATGGATCACCAATGGTCGACGCCATTTTGATTCCATTTTTTACAATCCAGAAAAATATGTTCATAAAGTGAATCGCTTTATTGACTATGTACTATCAGCCAATAGTAATCAAAAACCGTTTAGTAAAATTTATACCGATATAAAGTTATGAGGGGTTTATAATGAAAAGATATATGTTATTGTTTATGCTGCTTGCAGCAATCTCGATCAAAATGGAAGCGCGTTTTTATCAACCAATTAGTGATGCACAGTTTTACAAATATATTGAAGATCGTCATGACCTTGATATTGTGTTGTTTGTTCCTTATGCCTTTGAAGAAAAAGATGCGCAAAAGGTAGAATTAATGCAAGAAGCATTTCGCCGGGTGAGTAGACGAGATCGGTATCGTGATGCCGAAGTTGCATTTATTGGCGTGCATCTGGATGAATTGCCTGATTTAGTACGTGATTTTACATTAAGCGTTGATCAACCAACGCTCATGTTATTCAAAAAGGGACAGGTTGTCCGTGTAGATGACAAGATTTTTAAGCATGTTGGGTACGCAAATAAGCTTGAGATTGAAGATTTAATCGAAGAATATTTTGGCACCATAATTAATGAGCGTTTAGCCCGAAAAGCAAAAATTGAACGTATTCGCCAAGAAGAGCGCGCAAAACAGGAGCAACATCAGGCAGTATCTGCAGCAGCTCAACAGCAAGTAGTTACACAACCACAAACAGTACGCCAAGTTGAATATGTGACCTATCCAACGTCAAGATATGTTTCGTATCCATCGTATTATCGTGGTGGGTATTGGCCTGGATTTGGTATTGGCTTTGGCTGGGGTCGCCGTGGCTGGGGTGGTGGTTGGCATAGAGGTTGGCGTGGTGGCAGAAGAAGATAACACAAAAAAATTATGGAAAAAATAATGAAAAATATAAAAACTATCATCGTTAGTTTTGTAGTTTTTTTTGCCACGATTTCGTTGCAGGCAAAATTATATGTTTCCCAATCGGATGAACAATTTTACCGTGAAGTTGCACGACATAATTTAGCCGTTGTGCATTTCAATCCGTATCCAGTTGATAGCAGAGAATTTAAACTTGGGCGTATGAAAGATGCTTATGTAACTTTAGCAAGCAGTGATCGATTTAAAGATGCTGATGTTGCATTTATTGGTGTTAATTTGCATGTTGTTCCAGAATTGGTCTATGATTTTGATCTTGAGTTAGCGCCGATTGTTAACGGTGAGCAAGATATGGCTCATGCCCCTCGATACACCGATGCAGAAGCATCGGCACTCGGGATGAGCGCAGATGAGGAAAAAGGTGTGGTGGAAAATGGTTCCGTTCGTGGTGAGGAGCGAAGCGTCTCGAACCATAGGAAGGAAACAGAAAAAAAAACTGATGTTGCAATGAAGCATATCAGTGAAATGAAACCCGAAGAGCAAGCGGTGGTGATGCTCTTTAAAGATGGTAAACCACTAATAGAAGATGGCAAAAAAGTAATGCGAACTGGATTTATGACTAAAATTGAACTGCAAGATTTTATTAACAAATATTTTGGCTCTGCTATTGATCAGCGTTTGGCCCAAAAAAAAGAAGAAGAGCGTGAGCGCTTACAAGTAAGGTATGTACAAAAACCAAAACGTCAATTAGTTGAGCGTGTTTATTATACAGACAGTTATGACCGCGATTACTACTATGAGCCAGATTATTATTATTATCCAACGTACCGACGTACCGGTTATTATGGCTATCCGTACGGCTATTGGCCCGCTTTTGGGATGGGTTTTGGTTTTGGCGGTCGCCGCGGTGGCTTTAGTTTTGGTTTTGGCTGGTAAAAAAGGAAAAATGAACGCAAAACTCTTGAATGCAGTTTTTTTCATTGCTAGGCTCGTTGCAATTATATGAATTTGAAACGAGTAAAAGTTTAAGGAGTTAGTGCATGAAGCACATGCTTAAAAAAATAATATTTTTGTGCCTTGTTGCATTAGGTAACATGTTTTTTGCACCTGTATTGCAGGCAATGGAAGCAGCAGGGGAAGCTGTTATTGGTGAGGCTGCTCGAGGAGCTTTTGAGGAAGGTGCCGTTGAAGGTTTAGAAGAGGGAGCTTATTTAGCTGCCGGAAAACAAATAGCTCAAGAAATGGGTGTTTCAATAGAAGAAATCGGTGCTTTGCCGGAAGATGCCAAAACTGCTTTTAAAGAGCAATTAACCAAAGCTTTTAAAGAAGGTGGATTTGAAAATTTTTTCAAAGAAGGAAAGTTTGAACCTGGAACAAACTTTAAAGAAAATATTGGCAAATTTCAAAGTGAGTTTCAAACTCAATTAAAACAATTGGGTGAACAAAAGGGTTTTTCGCCAAAAGAATATCAAGCAGTGCAAAAATTTGACAAAAGCATAGAGTCTCTTGAAAAATTTCCCGTATTTACAAAGGAAGAGTTGCGTGTAGCTGAACTTAAAAAAATTACCGGTTTTACCCCTGAAGTAAAGCCCCTAAGTGAAGCAGAAAACAATTTAAATAATGCATTGAAAGAATTTGAAAGTGCAGAACGCGATTTAAACTATCTTCAACAAATTGATGCTTCTGAGCAAGAAATCTCTGAGGCAACCCAAAATGTAGAAGCGAAGCGAAAAATTGTTGGTGAAGCAGGTGATAAATTTACTCAAGAGCTAACCGATAAAATCAAGAATCAAAATAATCAACTTTCAAATGCTAGAGCAACTGTTAAAAAAAATCTAACGGCTGAAAATTTAGAACAGAAGCAAAAAATTGAAGAAGAATTCAATGATAGTAATGCCGATGCTAAAAAAGAGGCACTCCAAGATTCATTAACAAATTATCAAGATGCTCAAACAAATAAATGGGGGACTGCAGATCAAAATAAAAAAGTTAGTGAGGTTTATAAAAATTTAAAAGATGCTCGTACAGAGCTAAAAACTGCGCAAGAAAATTTAACCAAAAATCCAACAAATGCTGATTTAGACCAACAAGTTAAAACGGCTCAAACTAAAGTTAATGATTTACAAGAAGAATATAAACAAGCTAGCAGAGGTGCTGGGACAGCAAAGCGGGTGACTGCAGAAAAAATGGAGATCGAAGATTTACAAAAGAAGTATGGCGTATCAAAGCCTGAAGATTTTGATGTTCAGATCAAACAGAAAGAAGATGCAATAACAAAAGCAGAAACGACTAAAACACAAGCTGAAACAAAACAAAAAGAAGCGTTTGATAAATTAAATGAAGCTGATAAGGAATTCAAAGAGAATCCTCAAAGCAAAGAAGCAGCAGAAAAATACCAATCAGCACAAGAAGAATTTCAAAAAGCACAAAAAGCATTTAATGATGCTGATACTAATCTCAAACAACTTAATGAAGAAAAAACAACATTACAAACAAGTAAACAAGAGTTGACAGATGCACAAGTAAAATTAAAAACTGCGCAAGCTGAAAATAGACTAGCAGATGAAACTATTAGCAAAGCAGAAAAAGAGCTTTATGATTCTGGTCAAGGAGACTGGAAATTCAATTCTGGCCAGCGGATCAAAAATACAGCGGAATCTTTAAAAGAACAACTTGTTACCGGTATTGTTGGTGGCTTTGCCTTTTCATTACCAAATTATGTTATAGGGCCAATCGAAGCTGCTATGGGTGAACAAGCAAATCGCCAAACAATTGAAAAACCACAGTTGTTTGGTCATGTTTGGATGCAAATTCCCCGAAAGCTTATTTCTCCCAAAGGGCAACCTGTTGTTGCAAAATATTTGTATGTTGCGGTGCCCAATGCAAAATCAAATGATCAAAGTATAACTCGGAGCAATCAAGGAGATACTGAAACCTATCTTGCGCAGGCGCCTCTTTATATGTCGCGAACTGAATATGATGAATATGCAACAGTGCCTTTAACCGATCCTAGTTTTCCTGGTAACATGGTACATTTAAATACTGGTTTTCAATTTCAGGGTGATGGAACTCCTGATCCAACATTGCCGCGTATTCAGTTTTTAACCAAACCGAATGAAAAATTAAAATATAAATCATTACAAGAAATTCTTGATGAGCAAGCAGTTGATGTCCGCCGTGGTGTTGCGAAAAAAATATATTATGAATTTCGTAATCAACCCGTAAAATATGAGGGTAGTCCGACGCTCGCAGATCGTTTTGTTGCGGTAAAAAATGAAGAAATGAAAAAACAATATCCTGCAGAATTTCCAAAAGATGGCTATGGTGGTTGGGGTTCCGTATTGAACGAAAGTATTAATGCTTTTGCTAATGGTACCAATTTTGGTTCATTTAAAATACAAGGATTTACTCCTTTAAGTCAAAAAGCTCAAAAAGTAGTTGGTATGACAACTGGATTAGCGGCAAAACCATTGCCGGCCTATGGTGTGTATTTATACCAAACAGGAGATACTCCTTCGGTCAAGGCGGTGCGTGCACAAAAAAGTTCTGAAATTTCCGACGTTGCTTCAGAAATTGTTGAATATGTAGTTATGAAATCTGAAAATGATATTGTACCATTGCAATTGCCAGATGCTGCCGATAATCCGTATGGTATCGCAACGTATCAGCTTAATCAATATCTTAATACAAAGAATGGATACATGGTGAGCTTGCTCAATGGTGCAATTTATGATGAAACCGGTAAAAATATTGGTGTTGATGAAAACTATAAAAATTATAGTGACAACTTTTCTCAGCAAAAAACACAAATTGATGCAATGCACAAATTCATTCAAGAGAAATCTCAATACGGACCGTTTTTAATAGGTGGCAAAAACTTAGAACCAAATCCTGATTTGATTAATGCAGGTATTTATGTGTATAAGATTGCCGGTGTACTTGAAGGTGGTGCGGATGATTATGTGGTTGCAACGCAGGGCTTTAATATAATTGAAGTAACAAGTGGCCCACAATTTATTATAAGTTTGGTAACCTCCCGTATTTACGATGGCCAATTGCTTCCGTATGATAATGTGCATAGTAAGTATCCTCTTTCAGGATACGTTGTGTACAAACAAGCAGAGCAGGGGCTGCCACCATTGGTAGTTGCTGGCAAAGCGAATACAAAATATGGAACCCCGATTACTACCGGATTGCAAGCACCGCTTTATTCACTGTTTATGGATTCAGATATTAATCCAAATAAAGTAGATGCTCAAGCAATACAAAATGAGGATGATAGAAAATGGTATGCACAAAAAGTTGGCGTGAAAGAAAGTGATGCACCGTATCCACTAGCTATTCCTGATCAATGGGCATTAGGAGATCGTGGTCCGATAGTTGATACTAAAACTGGGCAACGTATTGGACAATTAATTGATGAAAAGAAAACTGAAGTGCCTGCTGCCAACCAATTGCGCAAAGCGATTGAGGCTTCCTACAATGCGTGGAAAAAACTTTCTCCAAAAGCGGTGAGCGAAGATTTGGGGCCGTTTGTATTTGCGCAAACTGAACCACGGCCGATTGTGCTTAATGCCGAAAGTGCGCCAGCAATAAGAGATAAAAACTTTGTGTACACCTCGGCAAACTATCCTGATGCGTATCTAGTGCTTTCAGACAAACAAGATGGCAGTGGCGAGGTGGCAGAACAATTTAATATAGGTCAGCCGCAACAATATGCTATAGATTTATTGACCGGTTCAGTGTATGATGCCAAAAAACAAGGTCAATTGGTTAGCCATATTCCTGCTGATCGCATGCAAACGATTCGCGCTAAACTTTCAAAATCATTCCAAGACAAAATTGCACCACTGGTGACACAAAAACAAAAACAAGATCAATACAGCATTGATACGTTCTTTGGACCGTTCAAATTATACATTGATCAAAAAGATCTAGATGCACGTCAATTTGTCTATGCAAACATGACACCGTTTGGTGATCCGTTCCAAATGGATCCGAAAGCGCTTCAAGATGCTCTCAATAAGGCAGATTACTTTATTGCTATTTCACTCAAAGATCCAAAAGGTAACGCTGATGATCCATCAAATTGGATTTATGGCACCAAACTTGGTGCTAATACAGTGCGCGTGTTGAGTTTGGTGACCGGTATTTTGTACACTCGTGGTGGTGGTTTTGCTGGTTATGAAAAAGAGTTTGCAAGTAGCTTGTCACAAAATATTGATATTCAACAAGGCTTTTTAAATACGATCTGGCCATTGCTGGAAGCAACCTGGGGTAAACCGATGCGCGATGATCTCAAACAGCGCATTATAAACTTGACTCAAGCGGAATATAATAAGCTCTTGCAAGAAAAAGCTGCAATAGAAAAAGCACAAGATGATGAGCAAAAATTATTTGAACCACTTGATAAAAATCTACAAGCAAACCTTAATGCTGCACCATATGTTTCGTTATTACAATCATTTGAGCCAAAACGTTTTGTTAAAAAATATAACAATAAATATTACATGGTGCCTCCAGCTGATCCATCAGGTCAACAAATGTACATCGATTATAACGTCGGAGATCCTGGTAAAGATAATGGTGTTGGCATGAGTTATGATGCCGATGGCAATGCACTTGTGCGAATGACTGGTTTTGTGCTGGAAAATGCGCGCGCCTTTGCTGGCGTTGTTGTTGATGCAAATGGCAAACAATCGATTGATGTTGCGGTTGATCATCCGTCAATTCCTATGGCAACCATGGTCAAACTTGATGAAAAAGCGTTAGAAACAAAATTGAATCAAGCGCGTGCGGCAGTGAGTACAGCAAATACAACCTATGAAAATGCGCTCAAACAAGCAAAAGATAAACCAGTTGATACAAAAATTACTGATGCATTGACTAATGCTCTAGTTGCACTGAACTATGCGCAACAAGAACATAATGCGGCTCAAGTTGCAGCAGAAATTGTGAAAAGTTTACCGGCTGGTTCTGCGTTCTACTTTAATGAAAAAGCAGGTACGTACTTTGTTGCTCTACCTGATGCCGGAGGCTTGCGCTATATTGATCTGAAGGCAGGGTATGAATTTAATAGCGACGGTTCACCGCGTTTACATAAAACAGACGTCTTAGTAAACAAAACTAATAAAAATGAATATCTGTTGATAAGCGAAGGTGCTTATGGCTTGCCGGTTGCGGTATTCAAACTGCCCCTGGTGACCGTACGCGTTGATGGTAAAACGGTAACGGAAGAGGATCTTATAAATAAGCTTTTAGATTTTGCAATAACCAGTGCTTCAAAAGTTGATTATACAAAAGATGATAGCGATCTTATTTTCAGAACGTCGCCGGATAAACTTGATGCAATTAAAAAAGCATTAGCAGCTGCAAATATTAAAGTACTGAGCACGGTAAGCAAATATAATACGTGGACTATCAATGACGAACAAAAGCAAGCGATAGAGGGTGGCTATAATTACAATTATTACCTTGCAAACCAAGATGGTGATACAGCGAATGTCTTTTATTTTCCAAACGATAAAAGATATGAAGTCTATATTTCACCCAAAGATGCTGCTACAACTGATCTACAAAAACTTGGTACGTATCAAGCAGATGCAACTAAGAAGTTCTCGCTCTTGCGCTACTTTAGAACACAAGGTGCTGATGGTGGTTCATTTGTACCTGCAGATGATTCAATGCTTGAACCGGTTCTTATAATTTGGGATGGAAAACCAGACTTAAATTTACAGCAGGTTTATTATAATAATAGTCTGATCAATCTTACTGGCAAGGGCGATACCTTTACTGGGCAGTTTCAAGATGAAAATGGTAAAACGCGCAATATTACGCTCAAAAAAGTTATCAAAGATTATGGTACTGATGCTGAAGGCAAAATACAAGCGCACTACCTCAGCATTATTGATGGTTCTAAAACCTACGATATGGTTTATGAAACAAGTATTCTTGACCCTCAACTACCAACAAGCTGTGAAGCGATACCTGATTTATTAAAACAAAAAGAAGAGCTGCAGAAATTAAATTATTGGAAACAATGTACTTGGAATGTTAATGTGGTAAGCGATTCAAACGGTACGCCACGCTTGGCACGCGGGATGTCTGTGGGGGATTTAAGAAATCCATCGATGACCGATGCGTTGACCAAACAAGCTGATAAACGTGCAGCAATTGTACAACAAAATTTAAGCACTATATATTACGATGCTAACAATCGTTTCTTCTATAAGTTGTCAGATGGGCGGGACAAAGATTGGGCGTACTATCAACCGAAATGGGATGGTTGGTATGTTGACCTTGCAACCGGTATTCTCTATGCTCCGAGCCTCGGCAAAGAAGCTGCGTTCTATCCACTGGGTTCATTGATGAAGAGTCAATTGTACTTGCTTCTTGATCGATTAGAAATTTCGATTGGCAGCACAAAAACTTCTGATGGAGAAGAGAAACCAACTATTGTATATCGCGGTTCAAGTGGCACGACCAATAATGAAATTAACGATTTAGCCAAAAAAGCGCAGCAACAACAAGCTGTTAAATAACAAAAAATGAATAAAAAAAGAAGCTTTCGGTATACTGAGAGCTTCTTTTTTTATTTTTAAAATATCTCGGTGCTCTGCGCATAGCACCATGGGACTATAAAAGGCATAATAATTTTTCTGAAATTTACCCCTTGGCCATAGATCATTCGTACGTTCGATACATTTTTCCTAAAGGAAAAACACTCACCACGAACGGAAATTTAAGATTTTTATTGATTTGCAGATCTGGCCTTATTTTTGAAAATTCTTAGATTGAATTTACGTTAAATAAGAAAATTGTTTAAATCATCGAATTATAGTGTAATTAGTGGTAGGTTAGAATTTTGTAAATATTACCTGCAAAAAAAATAAAGAAAAGGATTTATTTGTCAGTTCTTAAGGTTGAGTTTCTGAGCAAAATATTTAGGAGCGGTTTTTGGCCTTTTAAAGCGCAAGAAAAGTTTATCGCCGTAAATAATATTTCTTTTGCCGTTGCCAAAGGAGAAATTCTCGGTTTTCTTGGTCCAAATGGTGCAGGAAAAACAACCACGATTCAGATGCTACTGGGAACCTTAACACCAACGGCCGGTTCAATTATGTATTTTGGTTTAGATTTTGCACAGCATCGTGTTGCTGCACTCAAAAAAGTTGGTTACGCAAGTGGTTATGATCGGCTCCCAGCTCGCTTGTCTGTGTATGAAAATCTTGAAATTGTCGGTCGCATTTATGGGATGAATCGAGTATATAGAAACGAACAAATAGAAAAATTATTGAAGTTTTTTGATATTTGGCAGTTAAAAAATCGGCAAACCGGAACCCTTTCAGCAGGCCAAGCAACGCGTGTTATGCTTGCAAAAGCATTTCTTGCTGATCCTGAAATTGTCTTATTAGATGAACCAACTGCTTCACTTGACCCTGATATAGCCTATGAAGTGCGCCAATTTATTTTGACACAATGCAAAGAGCATGCTACTTCCATTTTAATTACTTCCCATAACATGGATGAAGTAACTGAACTTTGTGATCGGGTGCTGGTGCTTCAACATGGCGCCATTATAGCTGATGACACCCCTGAGCAGCTTGCCCGATCAATTTCAAAGGTCAGAGTTCATCTACTCATTTCTCAGCAACTTGAGGATGCTTTACATTATTTTAAGGATTTACAAGCAAGGTATACGAGCAAAGATTCGCAAGTAACTATTGAGTTAGATGAGCAAAATATAGCACCATTTCTTTCTGCGTTGGCAGAACGCAACATTACGTATAGTTCAATTTCAATTGATAAACCAACACTAGAAGATTATTTCTTAACAATTTCTCAAAAAAGGAATTTATGATTTCTTTTGGCCCGGTTTGGGCAATAGTGCTTCGGCATTTGTATGTTTATAAACGAGATGTAAATCTTCTTTTGAGTATATTTTATTGGCCGTTGCTTGATATTTTAATTTGGGGATTTTTAGGCTCTTGGATCCAGAATCAGTCTCAGTCAATAGAATTTCATAATTATGAAGCGGTGGCGCTAATGGGTATTCTTTTATGGCAGATCATTGGCAGGGGTTGTAATATTTTGGGTGTGACGCTTATGGAAGAGCTTTGGTCGAATAATATCGTCAACCTTTTTTCCTTGCCACTCAAAATAACGCAATGGATAGCAGGAGTTTTGCTCTATTATCTTTTTGTTGTGCTTGCTACTTCACTCGTATGTATGTGTGCCATATTTATGCTCTACACGGTGAGCATATTTGAAACACTGGCTTCTTTTATGCTTTTTGTGGTTCCCTTGATTTTTTCAGGTATTGCCATTGGGTTTATTGGGTTGTCCATCGTAATACTCTTAGGCAAACGAGGGACTGAACTTGGTTTTGTAATTGGATGGTTTTTGCTGCCGTTTAGCGGAGCGTACTATCCGGTTGATGTTTTGCCCCATTGGGCACAAATGGTGAGTAAAGTATTACCGATGAGTTATATTTTTCATGGCATGCGAGAATATTTGATGTATCAAAATAATCCTTTGCCATTTGTTATTAAGGGTTCTTTAATAGGGTTTGTTTATATGCTCAGTGCAATCGGTTTTTTTATGTATTGTTTTAAACAAAGCAAAAGAAATGGCCTTGCGCGCTTAGTAGATTAGAATTTTTCCCATTGGAATATCTTGTGGGTCGCCTACATAACCATCAGGATCATTAAAAGGCATTTCTTGATAACCATATTGTTTATAAAAAGAATAGGCTTGTGCAGAAGATTCTGTATGAATGCTTTTAAAACCTTTCTGCTGCAACCATTGCTCACAAAGTTCTAAAAATTTTCCACCATAACCTTGATTGCGAAACTGTATATCAATAACTAGAATACGCAGCGCTGCTCGAGATTCCGGCCATCGTTGTAGATGCGCATAACCAACAATTGTTGTATTGTTATACAAAACAACATGGAAGTGCTTGGGATCATTAAAAGTCCAGGTATAGGGATCCTGCATGGGAACGTTGTCAAAAAAATATTTTTGGCGCATTCGTTTAGCTGCATCCCACTCATGAGCTTGGGTGCATTGAACTAATTTGAGTGCGTTAGTCATGTAAATTCCTTGTAATGTATTTTTTTGAGCATACGTAGAGTTACTAAAAAAGAAGATATTTGTGAGAAGTATAAAAAACATAAATTTCATCTTAAGATTTTTTTCTGATTGGGCTGCTCATTGTAATAATGAGCAGCCTCTTTAAAGCCTAATTCTGCACAACAAAACTTTCAGCTATTTTTTGCAATATATTTGATTGATCAACTAAATATTCCAAATCAGTCCAATGTGGCAAGTTACCTTTAAATTGAGTAAAGCCCCAATTTTCATAATCTAGAATAGCCTGTTGATTGGTTGATCTGGTATGAAGAAAAATTCGCTGAGTGTCAGGTCGCAATCTAAAAATTGAGCTCATAAGAATTTTTTCCAAACCACGATTTTGTGCCGAAGGAATAATGCCAAATAATGCTGCTTTAACATTATTTTCTGGAAATTCAGGTCTCATTAAAAACTGAATAACGCCCAATTGTTCTTTTGTTTTTTGATCTTTTGCAATTACAAAAATATTAACATCTTGAGAGGTAGAATATTGTGACCAATTAATGGATTCAAAAAATTCATCTAAAACATTTTTAGTTTTTTCTTCCAATAATTTCAAATTAACTTTACCTTTACCTTGTTCCAATAATGGTGCTAATGCTTTAATCATGAAATCATTGGCTATATCTTCAGAAGTAAAAACTTTTGTATTTTTACTAATAAATTCAACTTCTTGTTTTAGGTAAGTTGGTATTAAAATTTTAGAAATACTTTTGATTTTTGTATCAAGCATTTCTGTTTTGCCAATTATTTCTTCCCATTCTAAAATAATAGGTTTTTTAAAATAATCGTCTGCTAAAAAAATTTCGTTTTTTTTATTCTCTAATAATATTTTGCCCATTGGTATATCTTGTGGGTCACCTTGGTAGCCATCAGGATCATTAAAGGGCATTTCCTGGTAGCCATGCTTTTCATAAAAAGAGCGTGCTTGCGGAGAAGATTCTGTATGCAAGCTTTTATAGCCTTCTTTTTTCAACCATTTTTCGCAAAGTGTTAAAAATTTGCCACCAAAGCCTTGGTTGCGAAATGATTCGTCAATTACTATGATTCGCAGAGCAGCCCTTGCTTGTGGCCAGCGTTGCACGTGAGCATAACCTATGATGTTTATGTTCTGATATAAAACAAAATGAATATGTTCAGCATGATCAAAGGTCCAGGTATAAGGATCAACAATGGAAATTTTATCGAAAAAATATTTTTGTCGAAGATTTTTAGCCGCCTCCCATTCATGAGGTTGCATGCATTGGATAAGTTTTACTTCTTTATTCATGTTATTAATTCCTTGAAAAGAAATTTCTTGAGCATAACTGTGCATCCCCAAAAAAAGGGAAACAGCGATTACGCTTAATTTATAAAACATTAATTTTCCTTAATATTTGTAAGGATTTTTGTATTCCCGATTAGGGACAACGAGGTAATCTATTTCTGATAGATCGATTTTTAGAAGATAAAAGAAGAGATTTTCATAATGCCCACGCACATTCGTTTAATATTGGGGGATAGAACAATATTTTGTAATGATAGCAAAAGATTGCTAGTAAGGCAATTGAAAATGGAATTTTAAGTTTCTCTTGCAAACAAAATTATGCATAAGCTATAATAAGAGTTAAAGGTAAGAAAAATTCGAACCTTTAGCGCTTATTTTGATTTTTGGAGTGGAACTATGCAAAAGAATTTTTTAAAACGTCTATTGCGTTCAGAGCAGACCGTTTTTTCATTCAAGGAGCTTTTACTGACCTTTAGAACTGATGATAGTAAATCTCTCAAGGCTAAATTAAACTACTATGTAAAAAAGGGTGATTTATATCGTATTAGAAGAGGATTATACGCCAAAGATGTCAACTATAATCGTCTTGAACTGGCAACAAAAATCTTGATTCCTTCGTATATTAGTTTTGAGACGGTCTTGAGGTCTGCGGGAGTCATTTTTCAATACTATAGCCAAATTTTTGTTGCATCGTACCAAACAAAAAATATTGTATGCGATGGAAAAACCTATAGTTTTAGAACTATAAAACCAACTATTCTTACCAATTCATTAGGCATAGAATTACGAGAACATTACAGTATTGCAACACCAGAAAGAGCTTTTTTGGATGTAGTTTATCTTAATCCAGAATATCATTTTGATAATTTTGAACCGCTTGATTGGAACAAGGTTTATGAAATAGTACCGATTTATGAAAATGAAAGCATGAAGCACAGAGTTGATAGGTATAAAGATGCATATGATAAAAGTTTATCTGAAACATCTATTAAAAAACGCGCTCGTCCTGAGTGATTTTGATGAAATCAAAATTGTATCGAAGGAACTATGAACGCAAATTTAAAATTTTTTTGAATGAGGTCTTTGTAATGAATATAGCAATGCATAAAAATATTCTTATTTCTATTCTGAAAGATATCTTCACTGATCCTTCTGTTGGTCCTTATGTAGGATTTAAAGGTGGAACAGCAGTGCTTTTGTTTTATAACCTTCCGCGATTTTCTGTGGATCTAGATTTTGATCTTTTGGATCAAGCAAAAGAAGAAACAGTTTTTGATGCTGTTCATGAGATTTTAAAAAAATTTGGCCAGGTAAAAGCACAAAAAAAACGCTATTCTCTATTTTTTTTGCTTGCCTATAAAGACAAATTAGAAGGGGCTCAAAATATAAAAGTGGAAATTAATAAAAGAACATTTGGATCGCGCTATGAAGTAAAACAGTATCTTGGTATTCCTATGCAGGTAATGGTTCAAGAAGATATGGTTGCGCATAAACTTGTTGCTATGCATGAACGAATAGGAAAAACTAATCGTGATATTTTTGATGTTTGGTTTTTTTTACAAAATAATTGGCCAATTAATAAGAATATTATTGAACAGCGAACAAACATGGCCTATAAAGATTTTTTGCAAATATGTATCAAGGAGCTTGAAAATATGAGCAGCAGGAATATTCTTTCTGGTATTGGTGAGCTTTTGAATGAAAAACAAAAAGCCTGGGCAAAAGCGAAGTTAATTCCTGAAACACTATTTTTGCTTAAACGAGAATTAACACATATCCAATAGCCAAATAGGATGAATTTCCTCATTAAAAATTTCTTGATAATTTTTTACAAAAGCTTGGAAGTCTTTCTGCGTTTCTGCTAAATAATCAGGGGATTTTTTAGAATTTTCTGTTTCTGGCATATGATGAATAAAACGGTTCATATGTTTTTGACAAAAATCAGCATAATCTTTGGTAAATAGAATGAAAGTATGCCAGAGATTATCCACATCAGCACTATACATGCCAGTCCCGCCAGCATGTGGTGTTTTAACAGCGGAAAGTATAAAATAACGCTTTAGCTCTTTTTCAAGAATAACCATATCTTGGTCAGAATAGTTATAATCTTTCTGGCAGCGCTTAACAATATCGTTCATAGGATATGCCATGATGGCTTGTATAGTATTTTCTTTGTTTATTTCTTGCTTGTGGCAGGAGTTATAAAAAAAAACGAAAGCCATTAACAAAAAGGATGTAAGAATAAATATTTTTTTGGACATAGGTTTTAATTAGATAAAAAGGTTATGGTTGAAGCAAAATTTGCTTCAACCATTTATACTATTTCAGTTTAGAAAATTATCTATTTAGTTTCTTCCGCAGCTTTTGCATTTTCCACAACCTTTACAATTTTTACAACCACCAAAGCAATCTTTGTGAGTAAGAAAAGAACCAGTTTTGATTTCTTTTCTTACGGTTTCTATTTTTGAGCTATTGGCAGCTAATTTTTCAGTTACAGAACCTTGCGCGGAAGATAAAGAAATAAGCATTAACAAGATAATTAGGTTTGATTGCAAGAGATGTTTCCTTTAGACGTTTCTACTACAGTTTTTGCAATTTCTAGAACAAGATTTTTGTGCGTTAAAAGAACCTGTTTTAATTTCTTTTTTCAAGGTCTCTATTTTTGAATTATTGACAGCCAATTTTTCAGTTACAGCACCGTGTATATTTGATATACAGCTGAAAGCAAAAATCATTGCTAATGTTTTAATGTTCATAAAAAACTCCTTATATTATTGGTTTTATTAAAATTCACTACAAATAGTACTGTTGATTCTGTAATTGTCAATAGATTTTTGTATAACAATTATTAACTTTTTTCATAACTTTAGCTACTTATATTCACTGTTTCTTGCTATGCCTGCCTATGGTAATGCAAATATGCCTGCAAACCCACGGCGATTTTCTGAGTAATTTTGGTATGTTTTTGGAGAAGGCTTTGGTTTATGAGTATTTGTGTTTTTTTGGACAGGAACTTGCTGTTTTTTGCCGTCAGAATTAACAGGCATTGATTTGTTTGGTGTCTGATTTTTTTCTGAAGCAAAAAGCGGTGGTTGACAGGATGCTGTTGTTAGTCCAGCAAGAAAAACGATTAATATTTTCTTCATAGTAGGTCCTTTTGTTGTTATTAAAATTCATCAAAAAGAATACTGTTGATTCTGTAATTGTCAATAAAAAGAGTTCCTTTTTGTAGCACTAAATTTTTATTATTTTATTTAGCACAAAGCGATCAAAGGTTGCCATTACGCCCTTAACTTCTTCTTGCTTGCTGCCTTGTTTTATAAAGCCACATTTTTCAAGCACTCTTTGTGAGCGGGGGTTGTCAACTCTACAAAAAGCTACGATTTCATTTGTTTCAGTTTGGGTAAATAAATAGTTGATGACGGCTTGTAGTGCTTCTGGAATTAATCCTTTGCCCCAATAGTGACGCGCAATGCAGTAACCAATGAGTGCAGATTTTTTATCACCATCATATTCGTGTAATCCAATAGTGCCAATAACTTTGTGAGATGTTGTATCAACGATAACCCATGGAGCAGGTTTATTTGTTTGGTAATCAGCAAGCCATTGCTTAATAATTTCATACGTCTCTTCTATCTTAGTGCTTGGGTACCAATGTAAAAGTTTGCTTACTTCAGGGTCTGATGCATAGGCAAAAATATCAGCAGCATCATGCATAGTTGCTGGACGTAATAATAACCGTTCGGTTTTTAAGATTGGTAAGTTTTTAAAGTTCATATGCTTGCACCTTGAAAAGCATCATCACTACGCCATGTTTTGTGCTTTATTAAATAATCAGCTTGTTGTTCAAAGAGCTTCTCATTCCATGGTTTTTCGTGAGCCCCTTTGTATTCATAACCTTGAAAAGCAATAGATCTCTTTTTGTATTCTGCTTGCATTGATTCTAAAAATTCCAAGGTATCATCAAACATAATAATCTTTTTAGGATGTAGCTGCATGGCATCAAGAAAGGCGCCGATAACAGGGCCTTTTAGTTCAGTGTCTGTTGCCAAAATTCCGTGGTAAAAAACTGGTTTGCGTTTAAATGCGTTGAATGTTAGTACTGCATTGTTAAATGAACCCTCAAATCCCAAACTTTTTAAATGATTATAGCGCCATGCTTCCATGCTTGGCACAAGGCCTAATGCTCCTGTATTCATGCCGGTGCATGCAATAACTGGCACCCCTCTTTTTTGTAAGGCATCTATTTTTTTAATAACTGAAGGCTCTAAAAGGGGCCGTTCAGCTTGCAAGAGTAAAATACTTCCTATATCTTCCCATTCCTTACTAGTAACGGTTGGATATTTTTCAAGAAGTTTTTTACGAAATGCATCAGCTTGCGGTGTTTGTTCATTAAGAACAAATGCATCTTTGGGTTGGATTAATGTTTCATCAACATCAAATACGACCAAATCATTTTTGGTAAAAGTATCAAAATTAACGTCATTAAATGAGTGGATTGTTGTAATGGATTTTTCTAAAAATTGCAGAACCTCTTTGGCAAGCTTTTGCGGCGTATTCTTACAATAAAGTACAAGATCATAAGGTTTTTTGGACACAATAGTAACTTTTTCTAATTGATTCAATTTAAATTGCTGTACGAATTCTTCATAGCTATTTTCTAATTGCTTGGTAGTTTGATTAATGTTAGCTTTAAGTTCCTCTGGCAAAGCTTTCATAAATGAATTAATCGCCAATTTCAGTAATTGCTTTATGCTCTTACTTGAAATTGTATCAATAATTTGCTCTGCCTCTGATTCTTGTGGTTTGTAGAGTAATTGATATTGCGCAATGGGTAGTATAACTTCTCTATGTTCCTCGGGTATACCAGTTAGATTTCGCTTTTCAACCCTGGCCATAGTAATATCTAAAGGGCAATAAAGTAAAAGTGAAATAGTTTTTATATTTTTTAAGCTCTGAGAAATTATTTCATATTCTAGATCACTCTCTAACATTGGTACCGTATCAACTAAAACATTATGCCCTTGTAAGGCCTTATTTCTAATAAAAGTATAGAAACCTTCAGAGAGTTGTTTTGCATAATGTTGACCAAGTTCTTTTTTTGTTTTTTCATCTGAGTTTTCAGGCTGTTCTGGCATTGGATGAGCCGTTAAATATGAAGTAGTAAAACTATCGATATCTACAACTTCATAACTGTTGAGCAGTGGTTTTAATTCTTTAATAAGCGATGTTTTTCCTACTGATGAGGTGCCGGTAAGAATAATAACAGTACCTGGTGTAGGCTTAAAACATGATGACAAAAAAGCGACTACAATTAATAAACTTAAAAAACTTTTGTTTTTCAAAAACTTCTCCTTATTTTATTTATCGCAGAGCTACGATTGGAAGAATGACATATAAAATAAAATCTACCGTAAAATGTGAAACTATCGCTACTTCAAATCCTTTTTTCCAAAATAAAAGTCCGAAAGTAGTTCCTGATATAGTATTAAGGAGTAGTATTCTAAAAATAAGAATAGGCGTAAATGGAGTTATCTCTTGTACAAAAGTCGGAATATGTGCAATGCCAAATAGTAGAGATACTCCTATAATACTCACCCACATGAGTAGGGACATTTTTGCGCTTTTAAAAAAAGTTTTTAACAGCAACGCAATTCCTGAAAGACAAAAAAGATTTAAAAATATTTGTTGTTTAATTACTTCAATAAGGGCTAGCAATCCAATTAAGGGTGGAGTATTGGTTCCTAAAGAATATAAAGTTAAGGTTAATCCAGGAATTAGCCTATCTGCTATAAGCATCAAAAGAGCACAAACTATACCACTTATAACACCTGGCCTTAGAATATCTTGTACATAATGAATATGTTTGTTGAGAAGCAAAAATTTTATATCTAATTTTTTTGAAAATTTCGTCCCCAAAAAAATAAATAGTGCGTTGAGAATCATACTTTCAAAGATCGTTGCGAAAATTATTAATGGAGTTAGTTCAATTGGTTGATTCCCTAAAAAAAGTGCTACATGCTGCACAAATGGTATTACGGCAAAGGATCCTATGATACTTAGAATCCATAATAATAGATAGTATGTTTTTTCATTCATGACAGCTTTAATCCTTTATTCCTTTAATTATTCATGTAATTTCATGAGGTTCCAATTCCATTAATTGTGCAGTAACCAGCTTAGTACCATCAGTTGCTTGCACAATCTTTGTTTTTTTAAAGCCAACTTTTTCATAGGCACGAATTGCTTGTACATTTGTAATTTCTGGGTCAGTGATAATTTTGTTTGGTTTTTGTGGCATAATTTTTTCTATAATAAATTGTTTCATGAGCAATGGGCCGTAGCCTTTTCCAATATAGTTGATGTCTGCAATAAAAACATCAATACCAAAGGTGCGCTCAGGATACTGTTCAGTGCGAATCGGATCATTTTCAATCGTGGCCCACTGAATGTAGCCTATAGGCTTTGCTTCATGATTCACAACAAAAGCTCCAACCGTTTTATCCTGAATAAATTTAGTTTTATATTTTTCTGCAAAGGTTTGCCAATCTCTACTTTCACGCCACCAAGCAGCAACATGCGGCACAGAAAGCCAAGCAAAAAGCAAAGGTAAATCAGTTTCTTTGAGTGGTTTGAATATGAAGTTCATGAATTTTTTTATCAGTTCCTTTAATTCAGTTTCATTTTTTACTATAAAAATTTTTTTTGTATCTTTGTACTGCTGTAAAAGTGCTTCAATGATCGGTTTTCGTTCTTTATTAAAGTTCCAAATAAATTTTAAAAATTTCCAACTCGGGCCACGTTCAGGGCAGCCTTTGGCGCTTGAAAAATATTCTTTGCCGTAATAAACAAAGGCACGCTTTAAGATTCGGTACAGGCAGCGAAAGGTTGGTATATCTAAGAAAATAACACAATCTGCTTTTTGAATGCGGTATTCAAAAAAGCGTATGGCCATACCTTCAATAACCCATTTATCTTTATTGCAAAGCTCATTATGAATTTTTTCAAATTCTTCCCGCTCAGGTTCTTGCCAACCGGGAAGCCAAAAATATTGATCCAAGTGATAAAGCGGTAGGCCGAGTATTTTAGAAAGTTCGAGGCCGAGCGTTGATTTGCCCGAGCCGGCATTACCGACAATTGCTATTTTTTTTATATTTTTATGCCAGCTCATTTTTTTCTTCTAAAAGCCTTTGATAATAAACGGACTGTTTTTTTAATTGCTCTGGGGTATATAGTTTTATTTTCTTTGATTGTGGTAAAAGCGATAAATCTATAAGGCCAGCAGCATCTTTGAGTGTTTTTAAGCGATGAGCGATTACAAGTGTGATTGCTGAAGAGGACAATTCTTGAATCATACTTGTTATTGCTTGCTCACTAATTTCATCAAGGCTACTTGTAGGCTCATCAATAAGAATTAAAACTGGTTTATAATAACGTGCGCGCAAATATAATGCTGCAAAATTAAGGCGCTGTCGCTGACCACCAGAAATATTTAAAGCGCCTTCGCCTAACTGTGTATCTAAGCCTTGATGTTCGCGCAATACTGGTTCTAATCCAACGCGTTTGATAATATCACACAAATATTCATCAGAGTAATCATGGTGTTCAGGCAACCCAAAAAGAAGATTATAACGTACGGTGCCTTTTACGGTTGTAGCAACTTGACCTTGGAGTGTAATTAATTGTCTGCGTATGTCATCTGATATTGCATAAATATCAATTTCATTAACCAGAATGCTTCCTGATTGTGGCTTTAATTGGCCACCTAAAATGGAAATGAGAGTAGTTTTACCAATGCCGGAAGGCCCGATAATACCATATAACTTATTAAGTTGATTGTTAGATACTTTAATGTGCAATGAGTGATTATCAAAAATTTTTGCAGCTGAATAACCAAAATAAATGTCCTGAGCAACAAGGGTATATTCTTTTTTTTCTAGCCTGATAGGAGTGTGTTCTTCCTTGAAAACAGGGAAGGTTTGCTTGCCAAATTGTGGTATGAATGTAAATAGGTCTTTAATGGCAGCAAATCCTTTCATGAATTTGCGTAACGGCTGCACTATTTTTATAAGTTGCTTAGTGCTTTGTATATAGGCAATGATCAGACCCAGAGCAAATGGTAATGACATTATATTATGATGGACACGGTGGACCAAAAATCCAAGCAACAATAAAATTGAAAATGCATAAATAAGAGATAGGACTCTTGAAGTAAAAGCATAGGCTAACCATAGTTTTTTTTCGGTATTAGCATTTATGGTAATTTCTTTAGTAAGCTTATGTTGCATGTAATCTGTTGCAAAAGTTGCGCGTATTAAATGTATTTGGGCTAGGTTTTCAAATGCAACGGCATGAAAGTTGTCATCAGTTTTTATAAAAGCATTTTCCCATTTTTGACAAGCATATTGTATAAAATAATATCCAATACTGAACATAGCTATTAAGCAGATGCTGAGTGCCGAAGCTAAAAATAAAGAGTAGTAGCTTAATATAACAAGCATTGATATGGTACCAATAATCAATGGAGCAAATTCAAAGGTAATTTGATCAAGAAGTTCTTCATAACCACGAGCAGCTCGATCAATTTTTGCAAGAACAATGCCACTTGAACGTTTAATGTGATATTGAGGATCTACAGAAAGCAAGAATTGGTGAGCATTATAAAAGATACTGTGAATACATTGTAATTGAAATTTGGTATTTGCAAGGGGTTGCAAAAGATTATTTAGTTCAGCCAAGCCCCATATAAAACATGCTATTGCAAAAAAGTACCAGTTATTTTTCTCTAATGCAAAGGTTATTAGAAAGGGATTTAAGGCCCAAAATAGGTCGCGTATAATGACTGTTGACAAAACTGCAGTAGCAAGCAATTTTTGATTAATAATAAGCTGCCACCAGGGTTTAGCAAAGTCGATAGAAATAAGTTTTATTTTCATGATAGTTTTGTTGTAAGCCAAAGAATAAGATCATCATCTAAACAAACAGAGGATCAAGGTACAACTATTTATTACTTATAGGTTACACCATTTCCATCAGGAATATAACCTTTTTTTATATAAAGCATCTGTGCAGGGCCATAATCGGCACAAAGTTCGACACCAAGGCCAACGCGATTCATTCACTTTTTTAGAACCAGCTGTTCTGCTGTTTCGTTATTTTTCAATTTGAAGATCTATTAAATTTTTTCCAGATTTTTTTCCAGAAAGCACAAACTGTTCTAGATTTGCTTCAATGTGGCGGAAGCTTTTTATCTTCGATTCTTCTATCCATGCATTAAGTTCATGTTCGTCGGGAAGTTTTGAGTTTCCAAGAATTTCACTCTCACGTGCCAATTTCAGGGCATGTTTTACCAGCGCTGACTTTTTTGGAAGAGGCCACTGAACAATATCAAATCTGCTTTTGAGAGCTTCATCGGTGATTGAGTCGTTAGCGGCAGTCAAAAGAAGCATCGGTGGCATTGCAAGCTTGATGCCAGAACCTTCAAGGCCACCACCAAAGTATGCAGTCGATATTTTAGATTGATCGCCATTAAATACGCGCTTGGATTGCGCCCCTGGTTAATTCAAATAAGAAATTATTCGCTAAAGGCTTGATTGAGATTGAGTTTTTTAGTATTCTGTTATATTCAATGCATCGATTAATTCAATTAATTTAAAGGATTTTGAAATGAAAAAATATATTTTTTTTATCTTAACAATGAGCACAGCAATAGCTTTTGCTGATGAAATTGCACCAGCTAATGACTACCCAGCGCTTGTTAAGCTTACCCCAGAAGAACAGAAATTGGTACAAAGGGTTATTGGTATTACGCGAGGAGAAAGTGTTTTTAAAAATGACTACAATCGCGGGTTGCTTGCCAGGGGTTGTGGCATTTATATGACCTGGCAATGGCAAAAACAAAGCTATCATCGCGGAGAATATCCTTATTGTTCTGAAGTTTTAGAATTTTTGAAAAAATACGCAGAACAAGTGGATAATCTGAATGCAGAATCTAAAAAACTATTGACAAAGATGTCCTATAGGCAAGAAGAATAGTAAAAATTAGAAAAGAAACGATACCAAAAATTAATTGATAAAATCAAAATTGTAACAAAAGAGTTGCAGGTCTAAAACTTGTAGCTCTTTTTCTTTTTTATGTGTTTTGGCATATTTCTCTGTTATTAAAGAAGTCTTTTTTTGTCTGGTATTATAAAGCAATTCAATAAATTCTTGGCGTTCCTCTTTGGTAAATTCATCAATGCTTT
>JAGVLQ010000013.1 GCA_020054235.1 Candidatus Babeliales bacterium | reverse complement strand
AGCACCCTGATGGAACAGGATTCGATGGATTTGCTGCTACTTTTGTAGCAATAGATAAGAGAATAAGAAAGGACAATAGTCGCTTCATACAAACTCCTTGTATATGAATTATTAAAAAACAATCGGTATAGTTCATTCATATACAACAAAAGAAAAAAATTCAACATATTAGCATACATTTATCATTTTACTTAAAAACTATGGTAGCTATTAATCTATGAAAAACATTTACACGATGCTATATTACAAGAATGAGTTTCATTATCAAGAAAGGAATCTGTGAAAACATTTGCTCCAGAAAAAACAGCTCTTTTGATTGATGGATCATCTTTTTTATATCGCGCTTACTATGGCCTTAGGCCATTACATACGAGTAAAGGTCTTCCTGTCCAGGCTGTTTATAGTTTTGTGCGCATGATCAAAAAATTAATAGACTCCTTTAAACCACACTACATTGCACTTGTCTGGGACAGTAAAGGAAAAACAGTACGGCATGAAATGTATGAGCCCTACAAAGCCACGCGTCAAGAACCACCGAGCGATTTATTTACCCAAAAAGATTTTATTGTTGAATTTGCTGACCTTATTGGTTTAGCACAAGTTGCAAAACCTAGCGTTGAAGCCGACGATCTTATGCATTCACTCGCTCAAGATCTGACTAAAGAATCAATGAATGTGGTTCTGGTAACTTCTGACAAAGATATGGGGCAAATTTTAACTGACAAAATCTCAATGTTTGATCCTTTTAAAGATGAAATGATTGATGCGACTAAATTTGAAGAAAAAATGGGCTTTCCTGTTGAAAAGCTACCGTTTTATTTTGCACTCCTTGGCGACACATCAGACAACATTCCTGGCGTGAAAGGAATTGGACAAAAAGGCGCAACTGATTTGGTGCAACAATTTGCATCACTTAAAGATATGTACCAAAACTTGAGTCAAATAAAAAAAGATCGTCAACGCGCTGCATTAGAAGAAAATAAAGCCAATGCCTTTTTGAGTGAAAAACTATTTTTGCTACATTATTACCCGCTTGAACTTACAAAAACAGATATTGCTTTTAATCCTGAAAATTGGGTAAATGCTTTGCCACTGTTTGAACAACTTGAATTTAAGACTTTGGTCAAAGAGCTTAAAGGGACTGTGCCCCTTGAAAAAAAACAAAAACTTTCAGAAATAAAAA
The DNA here is from genome assembly GCA_020054235.1 of Candidatus Babeliales bacterium. GTDB lineage: Bacteria > Babelota > Babeliae > Babelales > JACPOV01 > JAGVLQ01. The sequence continues at coordinate 133,059 of JAGVLQ010000013.1, read as the reverse complement.
ATTATCTATTCAAAACAGTCACTACACCGCTTGAGCTTGCTGCAGTGTGTGCAGCAATCCAAGAAAAAAAAATTGTTGCGCTGGACACTGAACTTGATGGTTTAGATCCTTTACAAAATATTGTAATAGGGTTATGCGTATGCTATGAAAAGGGTACCTCCTATTATATTCCTTTTGGCCATGAAACGAAGGAGCCACAACTTTCGCGCCAAGAAGTTTTTGCTGCATTTGCACCTTTGTTGCAAGACCCATCAATCAAAAAAATTATGCACCATGCAAAATTCGATAAACTTTCGCTCTGGCATTATGGTCTAACAGAAAACGGACTCATTTTTGATACCTTAATTGCAGCACATTTGGTAACGGAAGATTGGCAGCGCATTGGTTTGAAACATCTTTCTCAATTTTACTTGCAAGAACCCATGCTTAATTTTCAAGATGTTGTCACTGACCTTGGCTACAAAACTTTTGCCCAAACGCCCCTTCCTTTAGCAACCGAATATGCTGCCGGCGATGCACATCAAACGTTTGCACTTGAGCCAGTTTTAAAAGAACAGCTCAAAAAGCAAACTATGGAAAAACTTTATGAATCAATAGAACTTCCACTGGTACAAGTATTGTTTGAAATGGAAGCAGAAGGTATTTATGTTGATACTAAAATTTTGGCAGAAATTGATCAAAAAGTTTCAAAAGAATTAGATAAACTACAAAACGATATTCTTTCATTAGTTGGTCAAGCCTATCAAGGGATCAATTTAAATTCTCCAAAACAAGTTGCACAACTTTTGTTTGAAGATCTTAAGCTGCCGCCACAAAAACGCACAATGGGCAAAACAAGTTATTCAACGGATGTTGATGTTTTGGAAGCGCTGACACAACTACATCCGGTACCGGGTTTAATTTTGAAATATCGTGAACTGTTTAAACTCAAGAGTACCTACCTTGATACACTTCCTTCCTACATAAATCCACAAACTGGCCGCATTCACAGTACCTTTAGTCAAACGGCAGTTGCTACCGGAAGGCTTGCAAGCTCAAATCCTAATTTGCAAAACATTCCAACCGATAGTGCTCATTACAAAGGATTGCATATTCGTTCAGCATTCAAACCAAAACCTGGCAACGTTTATCTTTCTTCTGATTATTCTCAAATTGAATTGCGTGTGCTGGCTTATTTATCCCAAGATGAAGCACTGGTCAAAGCTTTTGAACATGGCGAGGATATTCACCGCACAACAGCAGCAAAACTTTTTGATGAACCATTGGCACAAGTTACGCACGAGCAACGCCAAATTGGCAAACGCATCAACTTTAGTATTTTGTATGGCTTAACACCATATGGTCTTTCACAAGATTTAAAAATTCCATTCAAAGATGCAAAGCTTTATATTGAAAAATATTTTGCACAATATCCTAAAGTTTCTGCATGGATGGAAAAAGTAATTCAAGAGACCAAAGAACACGGGTATGTAACTACCTACTTTGGTAGACGACGGTATTTGCCGGGTATTTATGAATCGAATAAAAATTTGTATGACCTTGCGCGCCGGATGGCAATTAACACCGCTGCACAAGGAACTGCCGCCGAGCTCATGAAGCTTGGTATGGTCAAATTAAATGGAGCACTCAAACAACATAAACTTGATGCTCAAATTCTTTTGCAAATTCACGATGAACTGTTAATTACTGTTCCAGAAGGACAAAAACAAGAAACTGAAAAACTGGTTCTACAAACCCTTGAAAAGGTAGTAGATTGGAATGTGCCGTTAGTTGTAACGACACGGTTTGGTAATAATTGGCAAGAGGTTACAAAATAAATTTTGAAAATTAAAAGGAATCTCTATGGAAACTCTCGATTTAAAAAAAGATCCATTAAATCAACCCCTTACGAAAAATCATGAAAAGATCGACCCTCTTGGCGATGGTATCAGCTCATTAGAGCTCATTCGTGTTTCAGGAAGTGATCTTGATATTGTTAATGCTGCACGGGTTTCTTATGGTAAAGTTTCATCAGAAATCAATGAGCGCGATAAAACATTGCTGAAATTTTTAATGGAGCATCGCCACACAAGTCCCTTTGAACACAACCAACTTTCTTTCCGCATCAAAGCTCCTATCTATGTAGTTCGTGAATGGATGCGCCACCGCATGAATTCATTCAATGAAATTAGCTACCGATTTGTCAAAGCAAAAGTCGAATTTTATATTCCGCAAAAATGGCGCTTTCAGGATAGCGTTAATAAACAATCTTCTGTTGGTGCTTTTGAGAATGATCAACTGAGAGAAAAATATAAAAAATCACTTGAACAAGCATATCAGGCTTACGAAGACCTTTTAGCACAAGGCGTTTGTCGTGAACAAGCCCGGGGCCTTTTGCCGGTTTGCATTTATACAGAATTCATTTTTACCTGCAATTTGCATTCTTTAATGCATTTTATGAAACTAAGACTTTCTAAAGGTGCACAGGAAGAAATTCGCGCCTATGCCTACGGTTTGCTCAAACTGGCTGAATCCCATTTTCCGGTCTCTTTAGAAGAATGGAAACGAACTCAAATGCCAGAGCTTAATGAGGGTGAATGGGAAGTTGACTTTATACGGAATTTAAGTAATACTGACCATAGAAGTTAATCTCTTCTAATCCCACATATGATAAATTTATAAGGAAACAACGATGGCAACGAGTAAATCGGGTGGTTCCACCCAGAATGGTCGAGATAGTGTTAGCAAACGACTCGGAATAAAGCTTTTTGATGGTCAAGTCGTCCAAGGTGGCGAAATCATCGTACGTCAACGCGGAACTCGTGTTCATGCTGGCGCTGGTGTTGGCATGGGCTGTGATAATACACTTTTTGCAAAAAAAGCCGGTATTGTTAAATTTCATTATGGTCCAAAAGGCCGCAAACACGTATCAATCCTTGCAGAATAATCTATATTCTTCAGGGATTTTCTGTTTTTAAGTGTTAAAATTTTAAATTAAATGAAAAATGGAAAAAACCGTAAGACTGGGCCATGAACAAAAATATCCGGTTATTCTATTGGAGAGTAGCATGATTGATTTTCTAAAATATCGTTATATTTGTGGATTTTTTTCCCTTGCAATGTTTGCAATCTTTATTGGTGCTTTTTATTACAAACGTGCTACAAAAGGCCAGGCATTTAGCTACAGCGTGGAATTTACTGGTGGCACCCAAGCTTTATTAGCGTTTGAAAAGCCGGTCAAAAGTAGCGAAATAATCGAAATTTTAGAAAAAAATGGCTGGTCAGGTGCCATTACACGTGAATTTGGCCCGAAAGAAATTCTTGTACGTGTCAAAGAATTTTCCAGCGATGTAGCTGGATTAAGTGAACGCATAAGAAGCTCTATTGAAACAAGTCTTAATACACCCGTTAAAGTCTTGCAAATTGACAGTATTGGTCAAGGTATTGGTGAGGCACTTGCTTGGAACTCAATCAAAGCTATCATAATTGGTCTTCTTTTAATGCTTTTATATATTGCATGGCGTTTTTGGTCTGTTTCTTATGGATTGGGCGCGGTAATTGCTTTATTCCACGATATTCCTGCAATTTTATTATTTTTTATGCTTTTTAATAAAGAAATATCATCAAACGTTATCAGTGCTATTTTAGCTGTTTTGGGTTATTCGATTAACGATACCATTGTTGTTTTTACGCGCATTAGAGAAAATATAAAAACAATGCCAAATATAGCACTTGAACAAGTAATAAATCTCAGCTTGACCCAAACTTTACGTCGAACCATTTTGACTAGTTTATCTACGGCCCTTGTTGTTATTTCTTTGATAGTTTTAGGTGGAGAAGCATTGCGTGACCTATCTACAGCATTATTGATAGGTATAGTCGTTGGAACTTACTCTTCCATTTATATTGCCAGCCCTGTAATGCTTATGTTTTATAAAGAAAAATAAAATTTATAAATTTATTAAATTATTGCAAAATCTAGTTCTATTACGTTAATATTAAAGTAACACTAGTAATACCAATTTAATGACATTTTTTTGTTCATCATTTGATCTTATGGAAGAATTAAATAATAAATTTAATTCTTAATACCATTCATGGTGTAATGCTCAGATAATTACACCTTTCACAAACTTACAGCCTTCGCATTAAGCATCCTCTTTTGTTAATCAGATTATGCTAAGGCGAAAACTACTGAGGATATATTCGAATTTTTAACTTATATTTTTATTCTTTTTTAGAGGAGTATTTTTTTCATGAATCAGGAAGAACTTAAACAGATGAGTCTTGCTGATCTTAATCTACAAGCCCGCAGGCTTGGGGTTATCGGCGCTAGTTTAATGACTAAACATGAGCTCATTGAACGGATTCTTGATTTCCAGAAAAATCCTGATAAAGAGATTGAAGTTGAGGGGGTTTTAGAAAAATTACCTGATGGTTTCGGTTTTTTGCGTTCTGCAAAATTTGATTATATCTCCGGACCTGATGATATTTATGTTTCACCCTCACAAATTCGTCGCTTTGGATTAAAAACTGGGGATACCGTTATCGGTTATATTCGTAAGCCCAAAGAAGGTGAAAAATATTTTGCCTTATTAAAGATTGACTCAGTCAATGGAGTCGATCCAAATACTTTAGGGGATCGCTCAATTTTTGATAGGCTTACTCCACTACATCCTGACAAAAAATTTAATCTTGAGGCAAACCCTGCCTACATTTCAACACGTTTAATGGATATTTTTTCCCCAATTGGTAAAGGACAACGTGGTTTGATTGTTGCTCCGCCAAAAGCAGGTAAAACCGTTCTTTTAAAAGAAATTGCGCAAAGTGTTTTAACAAATCACCCTGACGTTTATCTGATTATTTTGCTTATCGATGAGCGCCCAGAAGAGGTTGCTGACATGCGTCGGACAATCAAAGGAAAACACGTTGAGGTTATTAGTTCTACCTTTGATGAATCGGCTGATCGCCACGTTCAGGTAGCCGAAATTGTTCTTGAAAAAGCAAAACGTCTTGTAGAAACTAATAAAGATGTTGTGATTCTTTTAGACTCTATTACGCGTTTAGCACGTGCTTACAATACCATGATGCCTGCATCTGGAAAAGTATTAACTGGTGGTATTGATGCAAATGCACTTCAAAGACCAAAACGCTTTTTTGGTGCAGCTCGTAATACAGAAGAAGCTGGTTCATTAACTATTATTGGTACTGCCATGGTTGATACTGGTTCACGTATGGATGAAGTTATTTACGAAGAATTCAAAGGTACCGGTAACATGGAATTACATTTGAGCCGTAAACTTTCAAATCGCCGTCTATTTCCTGCATTTGATCTTCTCATTTCTGGCACACGACGTGAAGAACTATTGCTGCCTGAAGATGAATTGAACAAATCTTGGGTACTCCGCAAATTTCTTTCTACCATGAATACCATTGAAGGAATGGAGTTTCTTATAGATAAAATGAAAAAGCATAAGACCAATATCGAATTTTTTGAATCAATTCAAAAGAAAAATGGCTCTTCTGGTAGTTCACAATCATAACTAATTAAAGTAAATTTTTGAGATTTGTCGGAGGCTTCTGTGAGCGAACAAAAATCGATTTTAGAACAATATCCTGATTACGAAGTTGTCATTGGTATAGAAGTCCATGTCCAATTAACAACCAAAAGCAAAATTTTTTGTTTATGTTCCAATGAACCATCTAAAGAACCCAACATAAATATCTGCCAGATTTGTTCAGGCTATCCTGGTGTCTTGCCTGTTCTCAATAAACAAGTAGTTGATTATGCCATTATGGCGGGGCTTGCAACCAACTGTAAAATTACACAACTTTCTTATTTTGATCGTAAACATTATTTTTACCCTGATTTGCCAAAAGGCTATCAAATTACACAAAATGAAAAACCTATTTGCACCGAAGGTTTTGTCACCATTCGCTTGGAAGATGGAAGCAAAAAAAATATTCGCCTAAATCGTATCCACATGGAAGAAGACGCTGGTAAAAATATTCATGCTACCGAACATGAAAGTTTTGTTGATTTAAATCGTGCGGGCACACCACTTTTGGAAATAGTCAGCTATCCTGACATTTCAAGTTCTTATGAAGCACGTACCTACTTAAAAACACTTCGGGCAATTGTACAATATTTGCATATTTGTTCTGGAAATATGGAAGAAGGAGCTTTTCGTGCTGATACCAATATTTCGGTACGCAAAAAAGGTGCTTCTAAATTAGGTACAAAAGTTGAACTCAAAAATATCAATTCGTTTAAATTTATTGGCGATGCAATCGAATATGAAATTGAACGTCAAATAACTGCTCTTGAAAATGGTGAAAAAATTCTGCAAGAGACACGTTTATGGGATACTAAAAATCGCGTAACCATCACCATGCGTTCCAAAGAAGAACTTGCAGATTACCGTTATTTTGAAGAACCTGATCTACCCCTTCTTGAAATCAATGACGAATGGATTAAACGAACACAAGAAATGCTTCCTGAACTTCCTGGCCAAAAATTTGAGCGCTTTGTTACTCAAAAAGGTCTTTCAACTTATGAAGCAGGAATTTTAGTTGAAGATCTTGAACTTGCCAACTATTTTGAGCAAGCTTCAAAAAATAGTTCAAGCAAAAATCTTATCAACTGGATTTTGCGCGATATTATGGGCTATGTAAAAGAGCATAAAATTCCTTTAGCTAGCTTTAAAGTTACTCCGGAAAAATTAGCACAATTGGTTGATTTAGTGGATTCTTCAGTAATCAATAACCAAGGTGCTAAACAAATTTTTGAAATAATTGCCCAAAAAGATGGCAACCCCGCTGAACTCGTTAAAAAACTTGGTCTTGAGCAAATTGGTTCAGCTGATGAGCTTGAAAAGATTGTTCTTGAAATTATCGAAAAAAATCCTGATTCCGTGGCTCAGTATAAAGCTGGCAAAGAAAAGCTTTTTGGCTTTTTTGTAGGTCAGGCTATGCAAAAAACTAAAGGTAAGGGAAATCCACAGATTTTGCAGGAATTACTCAAAAAGCATTTAGGGTAGCTAATTTCCCAGGCCACTTTTGAAAGTGGCCTTTTTTATTGCTTTTACAGCTCCGATTTTACTATACTGGAGATATAAAAAGGTTAAAAAAGGAGCAATATAATGAAGTTTTTCAAAAAAGACACCCCTTTAGGGACTGAACAACGCAATGAAAATAGAACTATTCTTACCAAAGTTAATGAAAGAATTGGCCATTTGCGCAGAAAATTATCGCGCGGGGCAGCGGATATTTTCCGCATAATTAAAACACGAAATCATTTTGGCAACAAAAATCTCTGGAACTTTCGAGAAAAAGGGCGCAATAAGCCTGGCCATAGCAAGTAAAAAAACTATTCTTGATAGTACTTTAAACCTAATTTTATTTTCTCTTGTTCTGTTAGCTTTGATTCCTTAAGAATACGCATAATTGTGTTTAAATATTCTTCTTTTTCTAACTTTCCAAGACTTAAATCCTTTTTTTTATTTTGAATAGTTTGTTCTGTTATTGAATAGTTGGTAGTTAATTTTTTTTGTTTTTTCCAATTTTTGAAAGTTTCGACTAACGATTTTTTCTCTAATTTTTTTTTATCCGTATATGAAAAAGAAAAGATAAAAATTAAAAATTTAATTTTTTTCATCAACATCCTTCTCTTTTATAATTCTTGACTTCACAATTTTTTTTAGCATACCATGCAATTAATTATATTTATTTTTTTTGACTTTTATGTAGAAAAAAAATTTTATAAAAAGGATAAAAAATGTTAGATCATTGTACCTATGATAAAATAAAATTATTGCACGAACTAAGTTCATTAGTTTGGTTTATAGAACAACATGCAAAGAATGATGCTCAATCTGCAAAAGACGTTGCCTGCCATGATTTGCTGGTAAAATTAACTCAAGATTTAGAAAAATATATCATTAAATTACGCGAAATGCTTTAGCATTTATAAGAAATATAATCTCTTTTTTTAGTTTATTCTAAGCTATCAACAGTTGATTCCATACTGCTACTCATTGATTCTTGGTTAAGCAAATCAATTTTTTGTTCAATTCTATCTGCTTGCAGAGCAAATTGGGTTACCCAATTTTTTTGATCCTGAATTAATTGTAAAACTGCTTTTGCTTTCCCAAATTCTCCATTTGCACCGGCATTTTGCCAGGCTTGCTTGATTAAATAGAAACCAAAACCTATAGATGCTAGATTTCCAGCTATGTCAAAAGAATTTTTTACGTAATCTGTTTCATCTTCACCGTATAAATATAACTCATAACCACCTTTCGCGAGTCCAAATAAAATCCCCACTAACCCTGCAAAGGCTTGATTTCTACGCCCAGTGTTACCTAACCACGTTAACTGTCTTGCAGCACCCTCAACATTTGCTTGCGCTTGTTTTTCAGCTTCCTCAAAAAAACTTCCTAATGATAAAGTTGTCGGGGTATTGGTTGGTATTTTTTTGGTATGCATTGAAAACTCTTGAACGCTACTTTGTGCTTTCTCTTTAAAAATATTTAAATAATCAACGATTTCATTAGATTTTTTATCTTTCAAGCAGTTTAAAATTTGTTTTTGCACTTTTTCCATCTCAGAACTACCGATTTCTAATTCTGATTTACCTAAATCCATAGCAAATAAACTTTTACATGCAAGTAAAAAAAATATTATAAAAAACCTCATAAAACATCTCCTTGCTGATAAATAATTCTACCACTCGCTTTAAAAAGCTGACTCTCTCCTTTTTTCCACCTTCTTTTAATTCATGATAATAGGTATCTAAAAAATTTTTCAATAAAATCTATAAAAGAACAGCCATTTTGCCTTATTTGCGGGCGATTTTAAGAAAAGCTATGTTTTTTAAACTAACTATATTATATTGACAAATAGAGAATATTTTATATAATTAAGGTATAAATACTTAACAATAAAATACCATTCATATGGATAAAAATAATCCTATGGTCGGCCTTTTCAACGTTTACTGAGAAAAAAATGAAAAAGATACTATTTGACCTGAACTTCTTGATTTTAACCCTATTTACTGGCTTGTCACCACTTTTTTCAATGGATCCCGAAAAAAAATACTCGACTCCTATTTCTTCCCAAGGAATACCCCAAGCAGAAAAACTTGTTAGTCAATTGTTACCTAAAGAGCAAAATCTTAATAAACCAATCTTAATGGATCTATTAAAAAAATTACAACGACTGGCAAATATTCTTTACTGGCAAGATTATTATATAAAAAAAGAAGAAGAATACACTATCCGCAGCAAAAAAATTCAAGAATTAATAGAAGAACAAGACCAAATTTCTCAATCTACGTTCTCGGCACAATGCTATCAGTACCAAAAAGGACGCCTTTATGCATTTGAACCTAATTCTCCTGAATTAATTAATATTTATTTAACTCACTATGATCTATTTAAAAATTATAATTATACAAAACCTCAAGAAGAAAAATTAAAAAAATTATTGCCACAATGGTTATCCTCGCAGGACAAAGAAGTTAAATCATTAGGTGAATTTCAAAATATTAACTACTTAATTTATGAAAAAAATAAATTACAAAAACTTGTAACAAAAGAAATACTCAATATTATCACAAAGCTTTCAGAAGGAGAATTACACTATATTTATTGTTTTTGCAAAAATGAATCAGAAAATTCAATTATTAACCCATTTTTTAACCATTTACTTACAGCATTTAATATACGAAAACTGTATATTGATTATCTTTATAAACAATCAGAAAAAAACCTATTAATCGATAAAAATGAAAAAGAAGACTCTGACTTTTTCAAAGATATTTCTGCATGCATAGAAAATTACAATAAAAATCGCGAAATATTTTATACAACCTATAAACTTATTTTAGAGAAGATTAAAACATATCAAGATCAACTTATCAAAATAAGTGAAAAAGAATTTCAATCACTAAAAAATCCAAAAATAGCAGCATTTAAAAAATATGGAATATGCCTCAGGTTCATGGTATCTCAACCAAACGCATCTGAAAACAATAAACTTGACGTTAAATCTAACCAGAAAGATCTTCCAGCAGAGCTTTTTGAAATCCAAAAAACAAAAATTAATCGAACAGAGTCAAAACAAGAGAAAAATAATCCTACCCAAAAAAAACAACATAAAAAATCTATCAATCAAAAAATTCAATGCCCAAAAGAAAACGATGGAAGCACTGTTCTTGAAGAAACTGAAGATTATATTCTCATTGATGACCCAAAAAATACTATAAAAATCAAACTCTTTAAAACAGAAAAATCTAATTTCACGCCAACAACTATTTTCCAAAAATATCCTCTTTCCTATACACCATGGGTCAACAAATGGTTTGAAGATCCAAAACAAGCCTTAAAAGAACAAGGATATTACGATATTCAAAATACATTAAAATACTCTCCTACTACTGAAAAAGAACGCAAAGTTACAACCCTACATGCCTTTGCTAAAATTGTTGATAAGTATATTCCGCTTTATGGAAAAATGCAGAAAATTGAGAATAAAAATAAAAAACAACAAGATATTCTTATTACTATGCCAGGAATTGTTTTTTGTAATAGCAAAAATCAATGGCAATCAGGTCTTTTTACCTACATAATTGATTCAAACAATAAAAGCTGGTATCACCGAAATTTTACAGCACGCAAGGGCAAAGACCTTATTGAAGAATATTATCAAAAAGGCTTTTACGAAATTGAGTTTCCAGATTTAGATAGCATTAATTAGCAATATAATAAAATGCATTTTTTTCGTGAATAAATCCCTCCTTTTGCAAATCAAACAAAATTTTATCAACACGCTTTTGACTGCTTTCCAGTAAGAAAAGTAATTCATCATAAGAAATCACTGGCATACTGGTAAGAATTTTTAAAATCTTACCACGAATCTGCCGATCAGATCCTTCAAACTTACTTTGTTTATTATGATGTTTGCTTCGTCTGCTTGGATTTGGCATATTTTTTTTGAGCATTACCCCGTAATCCATAAGAGCATAGTACCATAGGCGAGGTTTTTTAGCGTCTACGGTTTGCTCAACGAAGGGCAATAGTTCTTTATCATGAACTTCTGCTTGATCTTTGAAAAAGAAATGAATAAACACTGTTCGAATATTGGTCTCTATAAAAACAGTAGGCTTATTGAATGCAAAAGCACAAATTGAAGCCGCTGTTGCTTTACCTATGCCAGGAAATGTTACTAATAATTCTGGATTATCAGGCAAAATTCCATTAAATTCATCAATAATTTTTTGTGCTGTTTTTTGCAATGCGATAGCGCGACGATTATAACCAAGACCCTGCCAAGCTGCAAGAACGTCTCGCAATGGAGCTTCGGCTAATCTTTTAAAATCAGGAAATAATGCTAGAAATTGCTCATATTTACCCGCAACACGATGTGTTTGTGTTTGCTGCAGCATAATTTCAGAAACTACAATTTGATACGGATCAGTAGTACAACGCCAAGAAAATTGGCGGCCATAATTGTTAAAGTAGTCCCAAATTATAGATTTAAATTCTTGTATTCTATCACGTTTAGAGCTCATGCCAAATCCATAGATAATATTCTTAGTTAGAACTCCCATTTAAATTTAGAGCTTATCCCCATATATAATCTTTAAGAAAACACCCTATAGAATAAGTTCTTCTATAATAAAATTCCAAAGTATTCTGTGGTTCCTGAGAAAATATAATTCTTTCTAAATCCATATATGCTTGCCATTTAATCCAAGGCGAAAAAAACTGCGAAACCCGCATTAATAACTCTTGCGCTAGTTCTGGTTCTTTTTTTTCAATAAATAATTTTGCAAAAAAAAATAATTTCTCCGTATCATGATTTTTATTGGCATCAAATAAATCTATGATCTGCTCATTAGTTAATTCAGGAATTTTTTTTAAAAAAGATTTATCTTGAAACTTCGTTAAAAGATAATAATTCACTTCAAAATTATCACTGCTATTTGGTTTATTTTGAGATTGGATCAACAAATTAAAACCATCAAGAAAATAATTTCCTTTGCCATTTTTAAATGTTAATTCTCCAAGTAAATAATGCTCATCTTTTTTATGAGTCTCGCTAATCAATTTACAAAATGGATCTTGAGAAAAAAAATCGATTTGACGCATACTAATTTTCTTTAATGAGTTTGGACAACCAATATTTAACTCACCTGAAATGGTACTTATAAAAATTGAAAAAACAAAATAAAAAATAATAAAAAAAATATTCATAACACTCTTAAATTATTCTTCTATACGACCAACTTGAAATATAGATAATTTATCGACATTAAGAACTTTACGCGCAGCTTGCTTCACTTCCTGCAACGTAATTTTTTCAAACATTTCCTGACGTTTTTCAAAATAATCTACGGGCAAATTATACTCATCGAGAAATAAAAAGCACTCTGCAATTGAAAGATTTTTTGAATAATAAACAATACTATCGTGCAACAGGGTCTGTTTTGCCTCAATTAAATTTTGTTCAGTTATAAGATTGGGAGCCTCTTTAAGTGTTTTTAAAATTACATCTTTTGCTTCTTTTAATCTATCTTTAGAAACCAGTGTTGAAACAAAACATAAACCTGGCTGCTTGCAAGACCAACTTAAAACCGAACCATTAATGTCGTAAAAAATACCGGTTTTTTCGCGGATTCTAAAAAGAATCGAATTTAGCCCTTTACCAAGCATTTGATCAAAAAGTAATAATTTATAAAAATCTTCGTGATAACGATCAACAGAGTGCTTTGCAAAAGCGATAAACACCTGATCTCTATTCATGTAGCTATTGATAGTTTTCGGTTGGCATTCAGATAATTTAGGGTATTCGAGTTCTTGTACTTTTGGCCCTTGCCAACTTCCTAACTTTTGTTCAAGCAATGATGGCACATCATACGTTGTAAGATCACCTGAAAGAGCAATTCTCGTTTGGTCCGGCGTAAAAAATTGTTGGTAAAATTTCTTTATATCTGAACGTTTAATCTTTTCTATAGTTTCAGGTGTTAGCATATTTTTGCCGTAGGGATGCCCTTTATATAAATATTCATTAACCAACTGTCTGCCAACTAAAACAGGATTATCACAAAAGCGTTGATAATCAGCCAACGCCCACTGACGCACTTTTTTCAAAGCATCTTTATCAAAGACTGCTTTACTTACAACTTCAAGTAATATATCTAATCCTTTTTCAAAATCTTCTGAAAGCATTGTTAGGCTAATACTCCCAACAGAAGCATGTAAGCTCATGCCATGCGACTCAATAAAATCAGCAAGTTGTTCTGCTGTATAATTTTGTGTGCCGCCTTCTAAAAGCATATAATTAAGCAAGTGCACCAAACCTGCTTTATCTGATGGCTCATAATCAGGATTTGCTTTAAAACTTAAAATCAATGTAATTTTCGGAATATTAGTATTGGAATGGTAAAAAACCTTAATACCGTTTGATAATTCATATTTGTGTGGGTAAATAAATGTTCTGTCACCAAATGGCTTTATAGAAATTTTATGGATATAATTGCCTTCTTCAATTTCTGTATCACGAACTCTGCCCTCCAAAATACGCTTATCTTCTTGATCTGATCGTTCTTGCAAAGCAAGCCAATGTTCACGCTCGCTTTCCGGCAATGGAAGTAAATATCCTTTATGCATAATAGTTGGCCGTAAATAATCCTGGCAAATTTTTTTCAGTGAATTATTCACGACTTCATAATTTTGTTCATCTTTTTTAAAAATATATTCTGGATCTCCTGTTACTAAATAGCAATCTCCAATAGCAGTAGCTTGCTCATAATTACTTTCAAGCAACGAATAAAAAGAAGATTTTATATTTTTATGTGTTTTTAAAAACTCTTTGTGTGTTATCCCATTTTGTTGTATATCTTCAATTTCTTGTTTTATATGCTCTATAATTGATTCAATATTTTCAGCTTTTACTGGTTCAAAAAAGAAACCAAAAAGATCATATTCCTGCAACCCAATACTTTGACTTCCAATCCAATTAACAAGCTTAAGTTCATCGACCAACTTTTTGTGCAAACGAGATTCTTTGCCACCGGTCAATGCTGTTTGCAAAAGTTCTAATTCAAAATCTAATTTTTCTTTAGAACCCGGAACCACATAAGCAAGCATGACTTTAGGTCGATTTGCATCACGATAAATAGTTACCGTTTTTGCTTCAATATCTTTATTTAAATAAAATTCTTGTTTTTTATAATTCTCGAGTGGTTCAAGCGGACCAAAGTGTTCTTGCGCCTGTGCAAATACTTCTTGTGGGTCAACATTACCAACGACCACTAAAACAGCATTGTTAGGACCGTAGTGTTTTTTGTAAAATTCTACTAAAGATTCGCGAGACAAATTCCATAAATCTTGTTTGTAACCGATTATTGGGTAATGGTAGGGATGATCAGGAAAAATTGCACTTAATAATTTTTGAAAAAGCTCACTGGTATAATTATCTTTTGCCCGTTTTAATTCTTGAATAACTACCTTTAGTTCAGAATTTAATTTATCTTCTTTAATAGAACAACTACTCATGCAAGAAGCAAGAATTGGCATTAAGTCTTTCCAATATTGTTCTGGTACATTAAAGTAATACCGTGTTCTGTCGTATGAAGTGTCAGCGTTTAAATCGGCAGAAATTTTTTGAGCAATCATTGCAAGATCAGATTCTGAAAGTATGTCAGTCCCTCCAAAAAGCATATGTTCAAAAAGATGCGCTAGCCCCTTTTCTCCCGATTTTTCATCTTTTGAACCAACGTTGTACCATACCTGCATAGAAACTTTATCAAGCGTATTTACCGGTCTGACTAAAATGGTAAGACCATTTTCTAGGACCTGTTTAAAAACATGCTGTTCGGCAAAAATAAAATTTGAACTATGAACAATTGCTAAAAGAGCAATAAAGAAATTAAGCTTTTTCATGATTTTCCTGTATTTGTTTTATGATTAATTCCTCATTTTCTAATTCAATAGAATAACTTCCCGGTATCACTTGAAATTTTTGAACATCACTAACATCAAGAAAAACTCTATCTCCATAATCGGTTTGTTGGATACCTTGATTTTTTAAGAAGCGAACAACTAAGCCTATTTTATAATTTCATCATATACAACTGAGGATTTAATCGTAGTATTTTCCCTAGGTAGAAGTTTCTTTCTAACAGTGCTGAGTTCAGCAATAACCATTTTTTGCGCAAGATTTTTTTCTACTTTAGATACAAGTACAAGATAGAGAGTTTTATCAGAATTATTTTTAAAATAAAAATCACCCTTTAGAGGAACTGAATTTTCATATTCATGTACATCTACCTGCGCATTTAAGGAAAAAATTGTTAACAAAGAAATAAAAAGTACTTTAAAACTAAGTTTCTTCATTGAAACCTCAAAAAAAATTATTCTAATTATTTTCTTAACTATGCATTGAAAAAACACTTGAGTGGTGCCTAAGCACCACTCATTAATACTTATAATATAATTTTATTTAAAGTATAAGCAAAGCGTTCATGTGTTTTTATAACTACTTTGTTGTAGTTTTCAATATCTTCTTTAATCATATTTTCAACAGTCTTCTTAGAGCCGTATTCATTGGTAATTTCGATAGTAAAAGAGGCACCAGCATCAATGAGTATGTCTATTGCTACTTTATTATTTAACATTATAGCAAGGTATAAAGGAGTTGCTTCACTTTTGCCAAATTCAAAGATCACATTAATGTCAGCACCTTCATTGATAAGATCTTTAAGAACAGCTGTATCTCTCATTGCCATCATAAATCGCTGGCGGAGTTCCAGCTCACTTATTTTAGCGGTTTGCTTTCTTGAAACAGGTAAAGCTATAATTTTATTGCGAGCATAATCAAAAGATTGTTGAAGGGCTTCTGTCATTTTTTCAAAATTTTCAATCTGTTTTTTAGTATATTCTTCAATAGATTTATTTATTACAGCCCCTGAATTAATCAAAATATCAATAATTTCTTCTGATCCAAAAAGTATAGCTATTTGCAAGGGAGTAAAGCTTCCGTCTGGCCCTTCACAAATCCCATTACTATCAACCCCTTCTGTAAGAAGTTTTTTTATTTGATCTTGATTTTTTTGCAAAATAGCCATCTTTAATTGTTGCATTTGAGCTACTTTGGTAGGCAAAATAGGAGAATTCATACTTATAATTTTTTTAAATTCGATCATAAGCTGTTCTTTTGGCAAGACACCTTGAACCGATCCCCATTGAACCCCATCTTTAAAAATCACAAACGTTGGCATGGCCTGCACACCACAACTTGCCATTATCGTAGGTGCTGTATCAACATCAATTGCAGCAAATACCCAGTTCTTTTCTTCTTGCGCAAGTTCAGAGAAAATTGGCTTTATGCTCTTACAGGGCCGACACCATGTAGCATAAAAATCAATCACTACAGGTTTAGTCGCTTTTTTAACAATTGCTTCAAAGTTATCAACAGTTACTTCAATAACAGCATCTTCTTGCTTAACTATTTCTTCCATTTTGATGTTTATTGGCATGCTTTCATCTTTTCTGATTGAACATACCCCATCCTTACATATCATTTCTTGCCGACTATTCTGATTAGCTATTATCAACCATCCCATTATGCACAAACTCATAGCTACCATAATACTTAATTTTTTCATAATACCCCTAATTAATATGAATATTTAACCAAATGAAGAAACACATTGCTTTAAGAGATAGAATTATACTTTTTGTTTATTGTCTCAATTTCTTTTTGAAGTTCTGCCATCTCAGGACAAAACTGTATTCTTAAATTATTGAACTCTTTTATAAATGCTTCACCTTGACTTGCTGGATCAATTTTTTCAGTAAGGCTTGCAAGTGCATCCTGGAACTTCTTGCTTGGAAAAATCTCCGTATTAAATCTAATAAAAGCTTCTGTATGCTTTTCAAAAGCTCCTTGGTATTCTGTTTTCGCTGTTTTCATTGTTTGCTTATCAAGCTCTTTATGAACAAGCTTCTTTTCAAATGATTGTTTTGCCGCAACTAATGCTTCATAGGTATCATATGAAATTTTTTCACCTTGTTTAATTGATTCAATAGGAGTTATAATAAGCGATTTTCCATCTGTTTGTAATTTAACAATGCTTGATTCATTCATGTTGAGCAATTCAAGGATTGATTTATCAATAACAAGTGTCGTGCTATTACCGTATTTGGCTAGTTTTTTTAACATAAAGTCAGTCCCTCATTTGAGATTGTTTATAAAATATATATACAAAGTATATACCATTGTAAACAAATTGCAATAGAAGTTTCAAATTATTTAATAGCACTTAAAATTACTGACGATAAATACTTTTGAAATAAAAGGTGCAAACAATTCTAATTGTATTTTTTAAAAGATTTAAAACTAAGCATTTTCATGCTAAATCTATTTTTAATTCCTAAACCCGACCTATACGAATGGTAACCATTTTATTTATATCAAGAACTTTTTTTGCCGCAGCTAAAATTTCTTGCGCAGAAATTTCAGCATATTCCTGTGCTCGATTATCAAAAAAGTCATCGGGCAACCCATAGCGTTCTAGAAAGAGCATCGTGGAGGCTATATTACGGTTTGTTGCAAAATTATCAACCAATGAATTGGCAAGTGCATTTTTTGCTTCTTGTAATTCATGCTCATCAAGGTACGTTGAAGCTTCATTAATTGCTTTTTTCAAAGCTGTTTCTGCCTCTTTTAGACGATCCAGCGAAACAATAGTTTTTACAAAAACCATGCCTGGTTGTTCATCAGCATTAGAAAGTAATGAACCGCCAACAGTATAAAATAGACCAGATTCCTCACGTAAAGCAAAAAGCCGTGAGCTCATAGAGCCTAAGACGCCACCAGAAAAAATTTGATCAAAGAGCAACAACTTATCAAAATCTTTATCCAATCGCGAAACTGATTGGCCAACAAAAGCTAACACCACTTGATCACGATTAATTTTGTAATTTATTTCATAATGGTTAATCGGTTCTAATGGGGGAAATGCAATTGGTTTAATTTCAGGACCATGCCAAGCACCAAGTTTTTTTTCTAAAACTTTTTTTACATCGTAACCATTCAAATCACCAACAATAGATAATACCGAATTTCTTGGTGTAATAAATTTTTGGTAAGCCTCAACAAGATCTTTTTTCTGAATTGATTCTATAGTTGGAATATCGCCAAATGTTTTTTTTCTGTAAGGATGATTTTTATAAACTTGATCCCGTGATAACTGTCCAACAAAAGCACTTGGATCGTCCCAATAATTTTTGAGCTCAACAATAATTTGTGAACGAACTTTTTCAATCGATTTTTCATTAAATGTTGCGCGTGTTAAAACTTCCAATAGTAGTTCAAGTCCTATTTCAAAATCCCTTGAAAGCATGCTCATTGAAACGCGGCCCGGCGTTACACTCATGCTCATACCACGGGATTCAATTGCTTGTGCAAGCTCCGCTGCATTATAATTTTTGGTGCCTTCTAGCATTACTGCGCACATAAATGAATTTAATCCTTGCATCAAATCAGGATCGTAATAATGCTTGCCAGGCATGCTTAAAATAAGTTCAATTTTGGGGATATTGGTATTTTGGTAAAAACAAACCTTAAGCCCATTGGGAAGTTCTATTTTTTGGCCTCGAGGAAATACAAAGTTTTTCGGTTTTAAAATCTCGATAGTATGGACATGCTGCCCTTTTTCAACAGGAGCAACGCGCTTTACATTCGAAAGAATTTTTGCATCAAGCGCATCTGATTGTTCTTGAAGTTGTTGCCAATATTCTTTATCTTGCTCTGCAAGAGGTAAAATAACGCCCTTATGCATTACTGAAGATTTAAAATAATTTTTTAATAAATTTTTGATAGATACATTTATTTTTTCCTGAGGAAAATCTAAATAATTAAAAAGAAAATTCTCATCTCCTGTTGCAATAAACGATTGTCCGATTACATACGCCTGCTTTTGATTATCTTCAAGTAATGCTAAATATTGTGCTTCTGCTTGTTTACTTGCACGTAAAATCTCTTCACTTGTTAAGCCATTTTCAATAAGATAAGAGATTTCTTTTTCGATCAGTTTAATAATAGTTTCAATTTCCTCAGCTTTTTTTGGCTGAAAATAAATAAAAAATGGTGCGTAATCAAAAAGATCATAGCTAAACGCTTCCACATCGGTAGCCAATTGCAACTCATCAACTAATAACTGATGCAAGCGCGAACCTTTACCTAATCCTAAAACCCAAGAAAGAACATCATAGAGGTAATCATTTTTAGAAGCTGCCCCTGGCAAAACATACGACAAAATTACGGCAGGTTGCTGCACATCTCGGTACATAGTTACCGTTTTAGAAATAATATCAGGATTATAGTAATACTTATCTTTTTTATAATTTTGATCTGGCTTAATAGACCCAAAGCTCTTTTCTGCTTGGGCAAAAACATCTTGCGGTTCAACATCACCCACAACCACCAGCGTGGCATTATTTGGGATATAATGCTTTTTGTAAAAATTAATTAAGGCTTCTCGCTTTAAACTCCATAAATCTTGTTTAAAACCAATGATAGGATAATGATAGGGATGATCAACAAAAATCGTTGAAATCATCTCTTCCACAAGACTTGAAGTATAGTTATCTTTGTACATTTTAAGTTCTTGGATAACGGCCTTCATTTCTGAAGCAAGAAATTCTTCCTTAAAAGTACAATTTTGCATACAATCAGCCATTATTGGCATAGCCTCTTGCCAATGGTGGGAAGGAAAATCAAAAAGATACCCTGTATAATCATATGAAGTAAAGGCATTACAATAGCCAGAAAGCTTATGGGTAATCATATTGATATCTGATTCGGTAAGATTTTTGGTTCCCTTAAAAATCATGTGCTCAATCAGATGGGCAATTCCTTTTTCATTACTTTTTTCGTCTTTTGAGCCTACATTGTACCATAATTGAATAGAAACTTTGGGGATAATATGATTAGGGCGCACCAAAACGGTCAACCCATTAGCAAGGACTTTTTTATAAATTTTTTGCTTTTCAGGAACAGTCATTTAAGCTCCTAGAGAATATTTTAGAATAAATTTTTTGGAATATCTCTAGAATAAAGTAATTTTGCAAAAAGAGCAAAAATGAGCCTTAAATCTTAGTGTACTTGAGCAGCTGATTTGATCAAATTAACCCAATACGCAAAATCAAGCTTTTTATAATTAAATTCCTTGTGGGCGTATTCTTCATATTTTTTATGCAAGAAATCCTCTGTCACTTCTGACCAATCATCTACAATAACAACCGGCAACCCTTCATAAACTTTATCTATGGGTGATTTTTTAAAAATTGGATAACTACCCAAATAAAGCGCCTCCCAGGTTCGATGACAATCATAACCACTACCCCGAGGGCTTATAACAAACATGGAAGTAGCAATATCATCTAAAAATTGTTGAAAACCCTTACGTTTTCCTACAGTACAAAAACGCTTATTTGAAAACAAATTCCATACTAAATTTCGTTCAGAAGAAAATGTTTTTTTATCAAAATTCATATACGCTAACTTATTTTTTTTATAACCACCGCTTTGCGCATGTTTTACGCACTGATGTACAATGTTTAAGTTACCGTGAGGCCATTTTGAATTTGCAAAACCCAACGGAATACATACTGCTTTTGGATGATTACTCGCCATATTTTTTCCAAACCAAGCAATCAGTTTTGGATCATCCAAAAAAGATTCAAATGGTCCTGGAGTTGTTAGATGCGAATCATGAGTAACAAGAACATAACGATTTTTTATTTTGGGATGATATTCCACAAAAAAAGTTTCCAATTTTCTTGTCCCCAAATCATAATCACCTCGGACAAAAATAATTGCCCCTTCAAATACTTTTGAAGGATCAAAATATGATTTAATTTTAGTTGACGGTCCCACTGGAGCCATAGGAAGAGGGGGATTCTTTTATAACCTTGATCTATTTAATACAAATGCAATTATTATTTTTGATGATGTTGATAGGCCAGCTGAATTTAACCTTATGGAAAACGTAGCAAAAAAAATTGGGCGAAATTTTACCATTTACACTGATTCAGCAAATAAAAATTTCGGCGTTATATTTGGAATTGAATCATAAAATAATTCTACCGATTAGGGTAATCTTTCAGCTATTGAATCTCATTAAATATTTCGCCATTTTGTTCAATATTTAATTTTCTATAGAATTCTTAATGCAACTTTTATCAAACTTTTATTTCCAAAAGATAAATAGTTTTTTAAATTTGATTAAAAAACTATTATGCTATAAGGTTGTTGTGATCAAAAAAAGAATCCTTATGAAAAAAATCAATTATTCATACGATTATTGGACCAAGCGAAATTGGTACTATCATACCTATCTTGCAAAACTCTACCAATATTTTATACCTTCAGGGGTTTCTATTTTAAATGTTGGATATAATAGTATTTTACTCGATGCAATAAAACCAAAACATGGCGGTACTATCGAACCAAAAAAATTAAAAAAAACCCCCCAACAAAATACAAATCTTCCATCTCAACCATATGATTACCTAATTTTGTCTTCAACAATCCATGAAGTTGATGATGTTCAAGATCTTTTTGAATCATTAAAACCATTTTGCTCAGCGCAAACCAAAATTGTTATCGATTTTTACTCTTTTTTATGGGAACCAATTTTATGGATCACTAAAAAGCTTAGACTTTCAAGGCCAATTCCTTTAAAAAATTGGATTTCTTCCTATGATCTTAAAAATTTCATGCATCTTGCCGGTTTTGACGTTATCACGCACCATCGCAAACTTTTAGTACCGATCTATATTCCTTTTATTTCATGGTTTTTTAATACATTTATTGCGAATTTACCATTAATCAATAAATTGTGTTTGGTAGAAATTTTAATTGCACGTCCCCTACCTGAAAAAGGAACTCCACAAAATCTTACCGTTTCAATTATCATTCCCTGTAAAAATGAACGAGGCAATATTGAGCCTGCAGTATTACGCTGTCCCCCTATGGGCACAAAAACAGAAATAATCTTTATTGAGGGTAATTCTAAAGATGGTACCGCTCAAGAAATCGAACGCATCATCAAAAAATATCCTGAAAAAAACGTCAAATTTTTTAAGCAAGATGGCAAGGGAAAAGGTGATGCAGTTAGAAAAGGGTTTGAAAAAGCAACCGGTGATATTTTAATGATCCAGGATGCTGACCTCACCGCACCGCCAGAAGAATTGCCAAAATTTTACCATGCCCTTATTGAAGGTAAAGGTGAATTTATCAATGGTTCTCGTTTGGTTTATGGCATGGAAACTGAGGCAATGCGTTTTTTAAATATGATTGCAAACCATAGTTTTGCGCTCAGCTTTAGTTGGTTATTAGGCCAACGCCTCAAAGATACCCTTTGCGGCACTAAAGTACTTTTAAAAAAAGATTATGAAAAAATTGCAGCCAACCGTTATTTTTTCGGGGAATTCGACCCTTTTGGTGATTTTGATTTGCTATTTGGTGCAGCAAAACTAAATTTAAAAATAATTGACCTACCGGTACATTATAAACAACGTACCTATGGTTCAACACAAATTAGGCGCTTTTATCATGGCCTGCTTCTTGCTAAGATGAGTGTAATAGGTTTAAAAAAATTTAAGCTTTATTAATTTTACAAAAAAAGGTTTTTATGTGTGGACTAGCAGGTTATATAAATCTTTCTAAAAACACCTTTCGTATTGATGAACAACTCCTTTCAGCCATGCAACAATCCCTTGAGCATCGCGGCCCAGACGGTTACCGTATTTGGTCATCAGAACACCATCAAGTTGGAGTTATCCATCGCAGATTAAGCATTCTTGATCTTTCAGACGCGGGTTTTCAGCCTATGTTTGATGCAGAAAAAACAGTTGGTGTTCTTTGTAACGGAGAAATTTACAATTATAAGACGCTCCGCAAAGAGCTCGAAGATCTTGGCTACATCTTCTCTTCTCATTCAGACACAGAAGTTATTGTTTATGGCTTCAAACACTGGGGAATTGATTATCTTCATAAACTTCATGGCATGTTTGCCATGGTAATCTTAGATCTAAAAAATGATGAATTTTACTTAGTACGCGATCGCGTTGGCAAAAAGCCATTATATTTTTCTCTACAAGATGGCATATTAAGTTTTGCTTCTGAAATAAAAGCTCTTTGGCAATTGCCATGGAATAAAAAATCTTTAAATCAACGCGGGCTGTACCATTATCTAACTTTCTTAGTGACACCAGCTCCTATGACTCTTTATCAAAATATTTATAAATTACCAAATGGGTTTTACGCAAAAATCAATAACAAAAAAGAGCTTTCCTTCAAAGAATGGTATAATTTAGCTGCTATAAAAAATCCCTATACAGCTCAAGATTATAAGAATGAAGCAACCTGCATCAAAAACATTCGTTCAATTTTGCATGATGCTGTAGAAAAAAGGCTCATGGCCGATGTTCCCTTTGGTGCATTTTTGTCTGGCGGTATTGATTCAAGCTTAATTGTAGCTTATATGTCCCAACTTACGAGTCATGTAAAAACATTTAACGTTTCATTTGAAGATGGCCCAGAATTTAGCGAAACTTTATGGGCGCGCAAAGTTGCTCGTAAATTTGGTACCGACCATCATGAAATAATTATTTCTGAAAAAGAAGCTTTCGATTTTTTTGAAAAAATGGTTTATTTCCAAGATGAGCCTTTAGCCGATTGTGTCTGCATTCCGCTCTATTATGTTTCTAAATTACTCAAGGACGAGGGAGTAACTGTTGCACTGGTTGGCGAAGGCTCGGATGAACTTTTTTGTGGTTATACGAGCTATGCAAATTATTTAAATGTTTACCATCGCTATTGGAAATATTCTCAGCAATTCATACCAGCTTTTGCAAAAAAAAGTTTGTATGGGCTAGCATCAAAAATATTTCCAGAAAAACTAAATCGCCTCGATATTTTACGCAATTGGGCAAAAAATCGCCCACTTTTTTGGAGCGGCGCGACAGCATTTTCTGAAAAATGGAAAAAAACAATCTTTAATTCCCATGCTGATTCAACACCTAATGATCCAATCATCGAAATGATATATCAAGGATTTAATCAATCATTTGATAGCTCTCATGTTGTTGAATATCATTTAAATCAACTCAAAAAACATCAACCGAATGCTGATTTTTTACAATCGATGATTTATTTAGAATTAAAACAACGTTTGCCAGAACTTCTTTTAATGCGCGTTGATAAAATGACTATGGCAACCTCGGTTGAAGGTCGCGTTCCTTTTCTTGATCGCGCCATGGTTGAATATGCGTTTAATATGCCAAGTCATTATAAATATAAAAATGGGGAAACTAAATATATTCTTAAAAAAGCTGCTGAAGGAATTTTACCGCATGATGTAATTTACAGAAAGAAAGTTGGCTTTGCAGCGCCAACAACACGTTGGTTTAAAAAAGGGATATTCTTCAAACCATATTTTAGAGATATGCTTGCTGCAAAACGAACAGAATGGAATGAGTTTATCGATGTATCTGCATTAGAAAAACTATTTGATAAAAATTTAGATACAAAACATGAATATGCCCTTCAGCTATGGACTATGCAAAATTTAATGGCCACCTCAATTCATGATGCACTATGAAAAAAAGATTATTATATATTCGCGCTGATATTTTTGACGGCGAATTAATTGCCGGTGGATCAGTTACTCATACCGTAGGCATCATTCAAGGCTATGCTAAGCAAGGTTATGAAATATTATGCGCCTCATCAATTATGCTTGGCATATTACAGAAACTATCATTAACAGCGCTATTACCATTAAACAACCCCAAAATATTTAAATTTTTACGCTGGAAAGTAAATTGCTTACTTTCCAATATTTTTTTTACACTACAAATTTTAAAGTTATTACAAAAAACGGGCCCGATAAATTTTATTTATCAACGTTATACCTTACTCAACTGCAGTGGAATTTTAATCAGTAGGTTAAAAAAAATTCCATGTATTTTGGAGTATAATGGATCTGAAGTATGGATGAATAAACATTGGGCTCAAAAAAAATGGTTTAGCTTTAATAGATTAATTAGCCTTATTGAAATAATAAACTTAAAAAAGGCCAATTTTATTGTCGTTGTTTCTGAAGCACTAAAAGAAGAGCTTGTGATACGCGGAATTGCAGTAGAAAAAATTTTGATCAATCCAAATGGTGTTGATGTCGATCTTTATAATCCTGATCTTTTAAAAAATGAGCGCGCAACTATTCGCAAACAATTGAAGATAGAAAACAAATTTGTTTTTGGTTTTATTGGTACCTTCTCTCCCTGGCATGGTATTGAAATGTTGCGGGATAGTATGGCCAAAATAATTAAAAAACATCCAGAAAGTCATTTTTTACTAATTGGCGATGGACCACTCTTACCAATGCTCAAAGAATCTGTACAGGTTCAAAACATACAAAGCCACATAACATTTACCGGCATTCTTTCACCAGAAAATGCCCGGCATTATTTAGCGGCTTGCGATGCTTATGTTTCACCAACACAACCTAACCCTGATGGCACCCGTTTTTTTGGCTCACCCACCAAACTTTTTGAATACATGAGTATGGCAAAACCTATAATTGCCTCGGATCTTGAGCAATTAGCAGATATTATTCAACCAGCAATACGCTTGACTAATTTAAAGCAAAATTATGAACAAAAGCTAGGTCTTTTAATTTCGCCAACTGATCATGAGGAATTTATACAAGCAGCTTACACATTGGTTAATTCTGATCAGGAAACATTACATAAAATAGGTAATAATGCTCGGCAAAAAGCAGTTAATGAATTTTCATGGATCAAACATGTAGAAAAAATAGAAAAATTTATCGAAATGAAAAAATAAAAAATGCTTGGTAAATATATAAAAAAAGCTAGTTACAATACACTAATTTTTTCAACAAGTTCCATAATTTCACGTTTTTTTAGTTTCCTTTTTTTACCTTATTTTCTTTCAAAACTTACCTTAGAGGAATTTGGAGTTTGGGAATTTTATCAAAGTTTTTTTTCAATCGGCTCTTTAATATTAACATCTTCAACAGCTTCAGGATTAACGCGGTATTATTTGCTTTATAAAGATAATTTGGAAAATCAGCTCAAAATTATTGGTAATGCTTTTATAACAACAACATTAATTGCTCTTGCTTTTCCTATTGCTAGCCTTTTTATTCTTTGGAAATGGTTTCCAACGTTGTATAATTCAGAATATTCGATCATTAGCGTATGTTCTATTTCATTTTTTTCACTTTTTTCAATTATACTTGTTTATCTTCGTGTAAAAGAATCATTACTGTTTTATCTGGCTATTTTTTGCACCCAAAATTTTATTGCCCTTTTTATCACCGTATTAGGAGTCCAAAACAATTTAGGAATAAGGATATTTTTTTATGCTAATCTTATTTCATACATTTTGTTTCTTCCTTTATTTATATATTTGCTCTATAAAAATTTTACCTTTTCTCCCAAATTGTTTAATGAGCAATTATATTATACACTCCCATTAATTGCATACAGTCTGATATATATATTTTTTTTCAATATAGATCGTTGGATGATTACCTACTGTAACGGTTATGAACTACTAGGAAAATATGCTCTATTATGGAGATTCGGTACTATTTTTCAATTTTTTGCCATAGCAATGTTCGATGCATGGCCCATCGTACTTTTTAATGCTCAAAAAGAAAAAAACTGTAATATTCTTATAGCTAGACTTATTATTCTTTATACAAGCATTTTATCAACAGGGTGTCTTTTTTCTGTTATTATCTCACGCGCTGCAATCGACTGCTTTTTTCCAAATAAATTGCAACATTTAGGCATATACTTACCATTCTTTTTCTTATCAATTCTTTTTATGGAAATTGCAAAGATATTTCAATCTGGGTTAGGATTAGCAACAAAAACAACCATATTACCAATATTAACACTCTGTATGGCTGGTATCCAAATAACTTTGCTTATCTATTTTCAGATTTTGGGACTTTGGGGAATATTTTTAACCAATATCATCACATTTATGCTCTTTTCATTCGCAAGCTACATAGCGAGTTCAAAAATTTACTCGTCTGCTATTTTTGATAATAAAAAATTAGTTACAACTTTTTTTCTTCTCAGTTGCTTTATAGCAACGATACAGATCTTATTCTTTTTGCCATATTCCGTTTTGTGGGGAATCATGATATGTTGTTTTTGGCCATTTTTTCTATGGAAATATGTCATGGATCGAGGAGAGAGGAAGCTTTTGATCACAAAAATAAAATCATCTATCGATAATTACTTTAAAGAAAAAAAACCAATCTCTATTTCAAATTTAAAAACTCTTCTTTTTTTAAAAACAGACGTTTACGATCAAGAAATAAAGGGTGGAGGCTCACATTCGCAAACTATTGGTGAGCTAACTGCATTTAAAAAAAACGGCTACACAATTATTTGTGCCACCTCAACCATGAAAGAAATTATAAAAAATCTTAACCTACACTATTTTCAATCTCTTTCAGTTTGGCCTGTATTTTTTTTCTTACGGTGGAAAATAGGGTTTTTGCGTTGGCATGCGGATTGTTTTTTCTCTAACTTTTGCTTTACCTTGCAAACAAAGAATCTTTTTAAAAAATATTCAATCGATGCTATATATCAATGTTATAGCTGGATGAATTGTACAGGACTTATTTTAAGTAAATTAAAAAACAAACCTCTCATTCTTGAATTTAATGGCTCAGAAGTATGGATTACCAATTATGTAGAGCAAAGAAAAACATTCGTACATAAAGTTGCAGAATATATTGAATATCTTAACTTGCAGCATGCTGATTTTATTATTGTGATATCCGAAGCATTAAAAGATAAATTAATTCAACAGGGTTTTAATGGGAAAAAAATTCTGGTAAATCCAAATGGCGCTGATACTGAACTTTTCAATCCTGGGTATAAAGAAGAGGAAAAATCTTCAATTAGACAAAGATTAAAAATTTCTGAAAAAACTTATCTTTTGGGTTATATTAGCACATTCTCATTTTGGCATGGTATTGAACTGATAACTGCTCTAATTCCAAAAGTAATTGCTCATCATAAGAATATTCATTTTCTTCTTATTGGCGATGGTATGCTCAAGAAAAATATGGAAACCGAATTGTCAAAACGTGGATTTGGTAATTATGTAACCTTCACAGGTATGGTTGATTTAAAAACCGCTCGTAATTATTTAAGCATATGTGATGCATTTTTATGTCCTACGCAGCCTCATAAAGATGGCACTCGTTCATTTTATTCACCGATAAAATTGTTTGAGTACATGAGTTTAGCAAAACCAATCATCGCATCTGATCTAGAACAACAAAAAGAACTTTTGTTTCCTTCTGTACATTTTCATGACATACAAGAAAATAAAAAAATTGAAAAACAATGTGGTATTCTCTTGCATCCTCAAAATATTGACGAATGGATTTCTGCCATTACATATTTGATTACATTGTCTTCAAAGGACCAACAATTACTTGGTAAAAATGCACGAGAAAAAATTTTATCGCATTATACCTGGAATCATCATATTGATAAAATAAAAAAATTTGTGGAAAAATAATACTTTCAATAAATAGAGTTAGGAAAAAATGCACAACATTATTAAGAAACTTTTTTTATTATCAGTAGCACTATTATTTTTTACTCAAGGCTCTGGCAAAAATTGCAACAGCGCAATAACCTACTATGACCGTGAAAATGGCCGACTAGGAGATCTTTTAAGGCTTTACATAAAAACAAAATGGATAGCTTATCGACATAATGTACCATTGCTCCATAAACCATTCCCTTTTTCTGATCAATTCGAGTTAGATTATAAGGAAGCGAGATATAATCAAAATCTATTAAAAAATTTTCAACATGTAGAAAAAATTAATCATGATCCAGATTTCATTGATTCTGAAAAATCTATTTTATATGAAGTAGGATATTATCCATTTATTATAACACCTTGGGGAAATGCATTAAAAGATAAAAAATTTATTCAATTGTTACAACAACTGATAAAACCTCACTATCCAATACAAAAACTAGATTTGCCTGAAGGAATCAAAACTGTTGCTCTTCACGTCAGAAAAGGCGGCGGTGCTGATTTGCCACTTTATGCGCAACAAGTTTACAAAAATGATACCTATATAGATATGAATATGACCAAAACTTATGCCGATAAAAGTTGGCCTTTGAAGTTTCCACCAGATCAATATTATATCGATCAGCTCATACTATTATCTGCTATGTTAAATGATGAGCCACTTTATGTCTATTTATTTACCGACGACCAAAATCCATCAGCTCTCGCAGATCTTTACAAATCAAAAATCAACAAACCAAATATTATCTTTGACTATAGAAAAAAAGGTAACCATCATTCAAAAAATATTATCCAGGATTTTTTTTCTATGACACAATTTAATTATTTGATAAGGGGTGCTTCACATTACTCAGAGGCTGCGCATATCATAGGGAATTATGAAATTGCTATTTATCCTAAAGATTACATCTGGGAAGAAAAAAAATTAATTATTACAAAAGTTGCAATTGTCTTTGATAATGATTGGGAGCATGAGGTATGTATTTAACAAAAGAACAAATTAATGAAATTATCAACCGTATTGGTCAACCCAGAGCATCGGTCCTTCTTAATAAGTTTTTCAATAGTTACCGTCACAAACTTTCATCTCTTGATGTTGCTGAATTATATGATGCAGATTATTTATCAAAAATAGAAAATCACCCTGTCGCTATCAAAGTAAAAGACCAATTTATCATAAATATTTATAACTTTCCGAGTTACTCCTATATCTGCAATACCGCTAAAAGAGGTTCCATTCTAGATATCGGATGTGGCGTAGGTAATTTTTTGTTAGCTCTATCAACACAAGGATTTTCAGGTGTAGGTGTTGATTTTAATGAATCATCTATTAACCAGGCAAACGAGAAAGCAAAAAGAAATAAGCTACCCATTTCATTTTTATGCCAGGATGCAACAACTATTTCTGAGGATAATTTATTTGATTTCATTGTAATGAATGATATAACAGAACATGTATCTGATGATGAACTCATAAAAATTTTTAAAAAGGTAAAAAAATTACTCAAGCCAAATGGAAAATTTCTTATCCACACACCAAATGGTCTGGCTTTATGTCATGATACCGACACTTCATTATTACAAAAAATATATAAATTCTACCTTTTTAAAATAAAAAAACAAAAAGATTTTGAAAGAACTTGTGATCAAATTTACTATGATCAAGTGCATATCAATATTAAATCATTTAAAGAATTAAACCATATTTTACAAAGCTCTGGTTTTAAATCAATAGTAAATTATGAAGTTGATCCAGTTTTTAATCGATTTAAATTCTTAAATAAAATTTTTAAAAGCGTCATCAGTTCAAATATGCTTGTCATTGCAAAACATAAATAGATTTTATCGGTCAATAAACCTCGGCATATATTCCATATGCGGAGAATTGTTTTCTATACAATCAAAAGATTTAATATCAATTTTGTAGCCTTGCTGAAATTTTTTAAGTAAATCTTGAACTGAGATATTCATGCTCAATCGACAACCGCTCGCATATTGCACTTGATTCATTGGTATATTTACTATTTTTGATTGCTCATAGCAAAGGCCAAGCTTATCTAAATCACCATATTTATTTGCACTATTGCACCACTCTCCTTCCAAATCATTAGGATACGTAAAATTTAAATTCTCTAAAATTGGAACTATTTTTTCGCGTGCATAGATTGTCATATCAACAGTATTCATACAACACCAGTCACTTTGAGCTCCCCTAAATCGCCATGCATAGATATTTTCTATAGAAAATAATTCCGGAATATTCTGAGAGCGCTTATTCATATAGCAGTAGGTAATATTGGTGCCTAAGCGCAAGTAAAAGCCATGAGCTTGTGTCATTTTTAAAAACCGCGTACAATCAGTTATATTTACATAATTTTTTACAATAATATCATCAACAGCAAAAACCAAATAATTACTCAATCCACCAGAAATCGCATTCATAGTTTTTTCTTTAAAATCAGCTTTTGGCCTATTAAGTGATTGTTCTATAAAAGAAACTGAAGTAAAGCGTTTTTTGACCTTTTTATATGCCTTTTTCATCTCTTTATTACTAATCCGATAAACTACAGAAACTGATGATAATCCTTGAACATAACACTCAACTGATTCTAAAAAAGCATACAACTGTAAAGGGCGATCAAAAGAAAAAACAATCAAATCAGCTTGTTCTGGTTGTTTTGAAATTGTTTTCATAGCTTCTAATCGCTGATAGGATGGTAATCCACTGATTATTTCCTGTTGATAAATAAATTCTTCATCAATTTCAGTTTTCTCAGAAGTTATCACTAGATCATTGCAGCATGCAATATGACTCTGTGCCATTTCAACAAGTGGGTAGGTATAAGCATAAAAAAATGCATGAGTATAAAATTTATTATCTGGCCCAATAAAATCTTGTAACTTTATTTGCTTAAAAAGCCATGCATAAAAAGAAATCGGCTGCAAACAACATAACGAGGGCTTTCTTAAAGTTACTTTGGATAAGAGATCATAACTATCCTGCCATGATAACCTTTGAGAATTTACTAAATCATAAACAAATCCCGCTGTCATCCAAATATTAGCTTCATAATATTTGTTAATTTTCTCTAATGCCATAGGACACGTAAAATATTCTTGTTCCTTCAAAATAATAACAATTTTATCATCTGCTAGTTGATGTATGGTATGCCAAACGGTACACTCAAAGCCACCCTTTTGATTCGGTATTAAAATTTTGCGTAGATGCTCCTTTTCCGAAAATTCTTGTAACATTTCAGGTTCGGTACAAAGGTAAAAAACTTCAAAATTAGGATATTGTTGTTGCAAAATTGAGGGGATATTCTGAGCACTTGGTGTAATAATAACAAAACTATTTTGCTTATCAGCAAACGCGTTGAAAAACCAAAAAATAATTCCTGCAAATAAAACATTTAAAATAACACGTATATTTTTTTTTTTATCATTACAACACCCTTATAAAAATCAAATAATTCTTGTAACATCCTACTTGTTTGCTATCGTTATGTAAATGAAGAAAGCTTTACCATAAAAAAGGTAGTTTGGTATGGAAAAAATAAAATGTATTTTTTGTAATCATGCAAATGCTCAACAAGTTATTTATGAAAATGATTATCATGGAAAACAATGTAATGATTGCAATTTAATTTATATTTCACCACGACCAACCGTTGAAGACGTTATTGATCTATATGGCCACGATCAGGCACAAATTTCTGCCGATACACACATCAAAGGAAGCTATTTAAAAAGACTCTATGCCAAACATACACTCACATTAATACAAAAGTATATTCAAAAAGGTTCTTTATTAGAAATTGGCTCCGGAGGGGGGTATTTTTTAGATGAGGCTCGCAACTCTGGATTTGAACCCTATGGCATTGAATTAAATACTGCCCAAGCATCTTTCATTAAAAATAATTTAGGAATTGCTTGTGAACAAAAACCTTTAGATCATACGTCATTTGGCCATAAAAAGTTTGATGTTATTTACCATTGCGACGTCATAAGTCATTTTCATGACCCAATAAAAGAATTTCGTAGCATGTATTCTAAGTTAAACCCTCATGGATATGTAATTTTTGAAACGGGTAATATTGGCGATATCAATAAAGAATATTATTCATTATTTTCTGCATTTCAATATCCTGATCACTTATTTTTCTTTACCCAAGATAATTTGAAAAATTTACTTGAACAAACAGGATTTAAGATTTGTAAAATATATACCTACTCAATTATTCCACAACTCAAAGCTCTTTCATGGTTTCATAAAATTTTAGGCAAAAAAAAATCAGTGAATTTTTCCAACAAAACTGTTAAAGTGAAACAACAAGATATATCAACTAGTATTTTGAAAAAAATATATTATCAAGCCATTTATTTTTTACGCTATAAGCTTGGTGCTTTCATGCCAAAAAAAAATCGTCCACAAACATTAATAGTAATTGCGCAAAAAAATTAAGGGAATTAAAAACCGTGGCGAAATTATCGATTATTTTACCTATCTATAATGAGGAAAAAAATATTCCGATTATTTACGAAGAACTGTGTAAGGTATTAAAAAATTTTACCGATATTTCGTATGAAATTATATTTGTAAATGATGGCAGTCGAGATAATTCCTGGCATTCTATTTTAACAATAACCAACCAAAATCCCTTAATAAAAGCACTAACGTTCAGTAGAAATTTTGGTCATCAAATTGCACTGTCTGCTGGCTACGATCATGCAACAGGAGATGCAATAATAACCATGGATGCAGATTTACAAGATCCTCCAGACCTCATTCCTAGTATGCTTGAATCATGGAAAAATGGCGCACATATTGTTTACGCACGCAGAATTGATCGACAAGACACTTTTTTAAAACGCATTACTGCTCAACTTTATTATAAATTTTTAGGAACTATTTCAGACGTAATCATTCCAAGAAATGTTGGTGATTTTAGACTTATTGATAAACAGGTTCTTGCGTATATAAAGCAATGTAAAGAAACATCTCGTTATTTACGTGGCATGGTCGCTTGGGCTGGATTTAAACATTCATTTGTCGACTTTAAAAGACCAAATCGTCAATTAGGCGCAACAGGCTATACTTGGTCAAAAATGGTAAAATTAGCCTTTGATGGTGTTACTGGATTTTCATTGTTTCCTTTAAAGCTTGCAGCCTTTATCGGCGTATTCGTAGTAGTAACTGGAACACTTATGTTTATGTATATCACCTGGGATGCAATTTTTAATAAAATAACCTACCCTCTTTTTAAATGGCTCGTAACTATAATTTATATTTTCATGGGCGTACAATTTTTGCTTCTATGGATTATTGGTGAATATATCGGAAGAATTTTTGAACAACAAAAAGGAAGGCCTCTTTATATTATTGAAAAAAAAATAAATTTTTGAGGAAAAAAATGCGTCATGAATTTGATAATTATATTGATAAATATCGTGATAATTGCAGCAATGCACTATGGCTTTCTGGTGAATCCAGCGATTATTTTGCTCTCTACAAAGCCCAAAAATTAAAATCATGGTTTCCAAATAATCAATACAAAAGCATAAAAATTTTAGATTTTGGTTGTGGCGATGGACTTATGACCCATTATGTAAGCACACTATTTTCAAATGCTACGGTTTATGGTGTAGATCCTTCAGAAAAAAGTATTATTGTTGCACAAAAAAAATTCCCCCATATTCAATTTCAGCAAAATTCTGAAACGTCAACTCATTTAAACTTTAAAGATCATACCTTTGATATAATTTTTTCAGCAGGAACTTTTCATCATATTCCATTTGCAATGCACAAAAATTATCTTAATGAATTACTGCGAGTTCTAAAACCTAGCGGAAGATTAGTCATTTTTGAACTAAATCCTCTCAATCCACTGACAGTCTATACTTTTAAAAATAATCCAATTGATGCCCATGCAAAAATGCTAAACCCATGGTATGCATATAATTTAACAAAAGCTTTTGCAAAACCAACATTAAAATTTATCTGCTTCTTTCCTAAACCTCTAAAATGGTTGCGCGGGATTGAATTTTTATTTACAAAAGTTCCTTTTGGTGCTCTCTATAGCCTTATTATTGAAAAAAGGCAATAATCATGAATATAATGAGCTCGCGTTTTATACATCTACAAAAAAATCTTGCGGGCTTATTAAAAACTGGTATTCCATTAATTGAATTTGACGGTCAAAATATTTTACCATCATTGACCTTTGATGATCTAGGAATCTATATTATAATTCCCCAAATTTCAAAATTATTGAATACTCCAATTCAACAATCAATTAACCTTTTTTTTTATGGCATGGCTACAATTTCATTTTTTGTTGGGATTATAGGTTGGCATAAGGTATATACTTCACGCATCAATCAGCTTATAGCCTTCGTTGCTGTAGCATTATTGACCTATAAAGCACTCAGAATTGGGGATGTTTATCTAGCATATTTTTTTTGTGTAAATACCTTAACTCCTTGGGCTATCTATTATGCTCAAAAAAAACATTATGATAATTATTTCTTATTGTTTCTCTTTTTTTCAGGATTTCTTATAAGCTTTTTTCATTATATTCGTGCATTTTCGGGATTAGGTGTTCTATTTTTTTTGATTTTCCTTTTTGTAACATCACTATCACTAACACGAAAGCAATGGATGCAAAGTATTTTAGCATTGATTATTGGGAGTGCCATTCCAGTAATATCTTTTAACTCGATTTATAACCAATCTCTTGAATTTTCAAAAAAAAGTTTACCAATAACTCCTGAAAAAAATCATGTTTTTTGGCACAGCATCTACCTTGGCTTTGGTTTTTTGCAAATCTTTAACCCTGGCATTATCTATAATGATGATGCCGGTGTTGCAAAGGCCCAAGAAATTGATCCAGCAGTTTCTCTGGAAAAAACAAAAGAATATGAAGCAATTATAAAAAATGAAGTAATAAAAATTATAAAAAATCATTGGCACTTTTTTATTCTAACAATCTTTGCAAAACTTGGTATTTTATTCATGTATTTTTTAGAATTTGCAAATCTTGGTTTCTTTTTGGCGTTACTTTTTCGAAAAAAATGGAATCTCGAATTATCATTTTTTATTGCTTTAAGTTTTTATGGGCTGTTTCCCTTGTTGACTATACCTTATCCTGAATATTCACTCGGTTTTATTTCATGTGCTACTATGTATGGTATTATAAGTATCAATTATGGATTAGAGCAATTATTAAAAAATTATTATTTAAAAAAAGCGACATATTTACTATAACAAAATAGTTATTTATGAATAAAAAAAAAAGATTATCAATTATCCTACCCATTTATAATGAAGCTAAAAACTTACACCTTCTTTATGAATCATTAACAAAAGCGTTAGATAAAAAATCAAAAGATTTTATCTATGAATTAATTATGATAAATGACGGAAGTCTTGATGATTCCTGGTCAATTATTCAAACTTTACAACAAAAGAATTCTCACATAATGGGTATTAACTTCAGCCGAAATTTCGGCTATCAAGCTGCACTAACTGCGGGCTATAAACATGCAACGGGAGACGCTATCATTACTATGGATTCAGATCTACAACACCCGCCAGAACTTATTGATCCTATGATTAAGGAATGGCAAAAAGGATATAAAATTGTTTATGCGCGAAGAATAGACCGTCAAGACACTTTTCTAAAAAAAATAACCGCACGATTTTATCACTATCTTCTTGATAGCATTTCTGAAATAAAAATTCCTCAGGGTGTGTCAGATTTTCGTCTCCTTGATCGTCAGATCGTGGATGAAATTAACCAGTATCATGAAAAATCTCGTTACTTGCGAGGTATGATAGCATGGATGGGATTTGATCACACATTTGTTGATTTTCATCAACCTTCACGCCAACACGATGAAACTAAATATACTTGGTCAAAATTAATCAAAATAGCATTTGACGGTATTATCGGTTTTTCAATTATTCCTCTAAAACTTGCAGCATATGCTGGTTTTTTTGTAATTCTAACAGGAACAATAATGTTGGGCATTATCACCATAGATGCATTATTTTTTCAAGGACAATATCCTCTTTTTAAATGGCTCGTTACTATACTCTATATTTTTATTGGTGTACTTTTTATTTTGTTATGGATTTTGGGAGAATATATAGGACGCATGTACGAAGAACTCAAAGGAAGACCTTTATTTATTATAAAAGAAATAAAAAAAATTGATCCTTATATAAATTCATGGGATAGGTAGTTTAAAAAAATATTTCATTTCTAAGAAAAAATTGAGGGTAAAATTAATGTATCTTATGCAAGCGCGTCTTGAAAATCTCAAGATGATGTTTTATGGACTCCAAAAAACCGGAATTCCTCTCATTGCTTATGATAGTCAAAACCTTTTTCCAGCATGGACACAAGATGATATTGGTATTTATGTTATAATACCAAAATTAGCACTGCTTCTAAATTGTTCTATAGAATCAGCAATTAATATTTTTTTTCTTAGTTTAATTATCATTCCGGGAATTATTGGTATTTTAGGATTTTTACACCTTTATACAAACTGGCTACAAAGAACCATTGCCGGCATTGCAATTCTTTTTTGTATGAGGCAAGCCTATTTTATTGGTGATGTTTATTGCGCATATTATGCTGGAATCTGCGCACTGGTCCCATGGGCACTCTATTTTGCAAAAAAAGAATTGTATAACAAACCTCTGTTTATTTTTAATTTTTGCAGCGGATTTTTTATAAAATTACTCAGTTTTATTCGTGCTTATTCTGGATTTGGAGTTTTACTATTCACCATAACCCTCTTTTTAGGAAAAAATATTTTTTCTAAAAAACAACTAATAACTCTCTTCCTTTTTTTCTTAGCCGGCTCAACTATTCCGGAGCTCTATTTTTCAAATGCTTATAATCAATCGATTGCATACGCCCAATCAAATTTATGTACAAAAAACACTGATAAAAATATGCATATCCTTTGGCATACAATCTATATAGGATTCGGCTTATTAAAATGGCAAAATACTAATAAAATAAGCTATAATGACACCTTTGGTATTAAAAAAGTTCATCAAATAAAACCTGATGTGAAAGTTTATAGTACCGAATATGAAAATATTTTAAAAAATGAAGTTATCAATTTAATAAAAAATCATTGGAACTTTTTTATTTTTACTTTATTTGCAAAAATCGGCATTTTGCTTTTTTATCTTTTAAAATATGCAAACATTGGGTTACTTACAGCATTCCTGTATCGAAAGCCATTGTTCTTAGAGTTACCATTTTGGGTTGGCATGTCATTTTATGCCTTGTTTCCGTTGCTTGGCATGCCTACTCATATTGAATATGTTCTAGGATTTATTACTTTTGTAATATTTTATGCTGTTATCAGTATCAACTATGGTCTTGAAATAACAGAATTAAATTTTTCTTTTGCACAATTTAGGAAACGGTACTTATGAATATAATGCCTTGCCGTTTAAAACATTTAACACTCTGTCTCCAGGGATATGAAAAAACAGGTATTGCCTTAACCGAATTTTTTGAAAATAAAATTACGTCCTTTGGTGCTGCTGATGATATTGGTATTTATGTCATCATTCCAAAATTAGCTCACTACTTTAATTTAGATATTGCACAAGCAATAAACATTTTTTTTTATGGATCTGCACTAATTTCATGGGGACTAGCTTGTATAGGATTCTTTTTTTATTATCACAAAATTTTGCCACGAATTATTGCAATACTCGCTCTATCAGCTCTTATGCTTTTTTCTTTCAGAATTGGGGATACCTATCTGTTTTATGTTGAACCTGCAATAGCTTTAGTCCCTTGGAGTTTATATTTTTATAAAAAAAACTTCAGTAAAAAAGCAGTATTTTTTATTTTGATTACCGGCATTATAATTGGACTGGCACATTACATCAGAACATACGCTTCTTTAGGTATTTTATTTTTTATTGTATGGCTTATGCTATGCAAATCTGAACCATGGCAACATAAAAGTATCAGGTTGTCTTTTCTATTAGCAGGACTAATAATACCTATGTTCTACTTTAGTCATATTTTTAGTTCTTATTCTTTTTATTTAAAGAATAATGAAATAGAAAATCCCTCTAAAAATATTAAAAATCACCTCATTTGGCATTCAATTTATGCTGGATTAGGCTTTCTTGCATTCAAAAATCCTGATGATATACGCTGGGATGACTCATCCCCTGCAAAAAAAGCACAAGCTCTAAATCAAACAGCAATTTACAATACGCCAGAATATGAGGAAATCTTGAAAAATGAAGTGCTACGTCTTGTAAAAAATCATACAGCATTTATCGTTATGACTATTTTTGCCAAAATTGGTATTTTGCTTTTTTATCTTCTTATTTTTGCAAACTTTGGACTTATTGCAGCATTTTTTAAACCTCAAAATTGGTCTATAGAAATAGCCTTTTGGGGTTCACTTATTGTCAGTAGCATTTTTTCAATTTTAACGATACCTACCCTTGAATATTCGCTTGGCTTTATTACCTTTGCAACATTGTATGGAATTACAAGTATTAATTACTGCATACATAATTTCCACATTAAAAATTCATAAAAATTTTGATTTTCAATAAAAAAAAACTAATAAAAACTCCCCAAAAGCCCTTTTTTTATTGGTTTTTTTTATTTTTTATTGCAAATAAAAATTGTTTTTTATTACACTGAGAATAGATAGGGAGAGTTTAGATGATAAGCAAATTCATTAAAATTTTATTATTTTTTATTTTAGCTGGCGTTATAGCTTTTTTTAGCTATCACTATAGTTTTTCAAAGCCCCAATTTACGCTTGAAAAGGCACTTGAAAAAAACAAGTTTATTCCTGTCCTTATTATTGGTTCAGGCCCAGCCGGTCTTAGTGCCGCTTTGTATACAGCACGCGCTAAATTGCCCACTATTGTACTTTCGGGTGATCAACCAGGAGGAACCTTGGCTGATGTCCGTGAAATTGAAAATTGGCCCGGTAAACGTAAGGCTTCTGGCGAAGATACCATCGAAGACCTTGAAAACCAAGCAATGCATTTTGGTGCAGATTTGATCAATGATACCGTTGAATCGATAGATCTTTCTAGTTGGCCGTATGTAGTAAAAACGCGCGATGGTAAAACAATTAATGCTTTAACCATTATTATTGCCACTGGACGTATAGCAAAAACATTAGATGTGCCAGGTGTCAAAGAATTCTGGGGACATGGTGTAGGTGTTTGTACTATCTGTGATGCTCCATTCCATAAAGATCATGATGTTGCCGTTGTTGGTGGTGGTGATACTGCTGGTGACCGTGCATTACAATTGGCGGCCTTTGCCAATAAAGTGTATATGATCGTAAAAGATTCTGTACTTGATGCTTCTGGTTTTGTACAAGATTATATCAAGAAAAATCCCAAAATTGAGGTTCTTTATAATACCGAACTTCAAGAAATTATGGGCAAAGATGACAGTGTTACCGGAGCAAAAATTTTAGATAGTAAAACAAGAAAATCACGAGAAATTTCTATCAAAGGAATTTACTTTGCTATCGGTTGGCATCCAAATTCAGATTTAGTGCAAAAACAACTCAAACTACAAAATGGCGGGTTTATTTGGGTTGATGGGCAAACGCAACATACTTCAAAATCTGGTGTTTTTGCAGTTGGAGATGTAATGGATCCCTTGTATGGTAAAGCAGGCGTATCAACAGGTAGTGGGATTAAAGGCGGCATGGATGCAATAAAATTCTTACAAAAAATTGGTATTGAACCAGGCTTTTCAGAAAAATATCCTGAAAAAATCTATAAATATGAGTCACAAGAACAACAAGAAATTCCAACCATTATACATTTGGCTGAATTAAAAAATATTATTACTCAAACAAAAAACCCTATAATTCTTGATTTTTATACTGACAGCTGTCCAAGTTGTAAAGCTTTAATGCCGCATCTAAAAACACTTGCAGCACAATATGCTAAAAATATAAAAATAATTAAGGTAAATTTTGAAAAAGCACATGAAATTGTAAAAGAATATTCTATTGCTTCTGTTCCTTATCTTGTAGTACTTAACAATGGCAAAGAAGTAAAACGTTCAAAAACAATACGAACAAAGGATTCTTTAGAAAAATTAATCAAAAGCATTCTTGAAAAAGAATAATTGTAAAAAATTCGTTAATTGGTAACAAGCTAATTCTGCTTGTTACCAATTAAAAATTATCTGCTTATCAAACAACAATACAAAAAGCACCCGCTAGCAATAAAAGAGTTCCAAAAAAGGATTTCCATGTTATTGCTTCTCCCCATAGCGGTGCCATCATAAGCACAAATAAAATAGAAACCCAATCAAGGGCATCAACTTTCAATGCCGGACCATTTTTTAATGCAATAAAATATACAACCCACGAAAAGGCATATACTACACCAGACAACAATATAAGAATCAAGGAATAGTTATCAACGCTTTTAACCAAAGCTGTTTTTCCGCTGCTAATAAAAATAGCTATAAGAATTATAGCAGTAATAACTGCTCGTATTGTTGCAGCTAGCGTCGTGTCTATGTTATCAATACCTAATTTACCAAAAACAGTAATCAATGCGGTGGAAAAAGCCGATAAAAGACCAAAAAATACCCAGTTATAGCTTTCCATGAACTAGGTTTCCTTTCGATGTACTTATAACATCATAGTTAAAAAATTTCATATTTCTTTTTGAATTTAGTACCTTTACCTATTGAATAAAAAAAGAGAAAACTGGTTAAGAAACTATTTAGAAATACCTCCTAGAGCACCTCCCATAATAAGATAGATTTATCTTATAACTTATTATAGCCAAAAGAATAATTGTTAAAAGAAAAAATATAAAAAAAATACAGTGCTATAAAAAATTTACAAATATAGCATTTAACAGTAGATTACTATGCACTTGCTATTCTAATTGATATTTTTTTGATATATAAACAGATTTTTTATTAAAATACCTACTACCTATTGCCTGTATAGCAGCTTCTATAAAGGCAACAAAAAGAGGATGTGGCTTTAAAGGACGCGATAAAAATTCAGGATGAAACTGACAGCCAACCATAAAAGGATGGTTCTTTAATTCAACTATTTCTACCAAATTTTTCTGCTCAAAAATGCCAGAAAACGCAACCCCTATTTTTTCAAATAGTTCACGGTACCTGTTGTTAAACTCATACCGATGGCGATGCCGTTCATAAATATGTTTTTTCCCATAGGCCTTAAACGCTAAAGTCCCTTCTTTTATTGTGCATGGATATGAACCCAAGCGCATGGTCCCACCACATTGAACAACTTCTTTTTGTTCATCAAGCAAATCTATTACCGGATTACTGGTTTTTGGATCAAATTCACTGCTTGATGCATCATTTAGCCCTGCCAAAGATCGAGCGAACTCAATAATCATTGTTTGCATACCAAGGCAAATACCTAAGGTCGGAACTCCTTGCTCTCGTGCCCAGGTTATTGCTTGAATTTTTCCTTCAACCCCGCGTTTGCCAAAACCACCGGGAATAATTAAACCATCACACGCATGCAATGCATCAAGCTCATCTTTATTTTTCTGTTCAATTTTTTCTCCAGAAATAATTTCAATATTTACTTCATGCAAACAATGCCATGCAGCAGCTTTGATTGCTTCAATCACACTCATATAAGGGTCGTTGCCACCTATATATTTTGCAACCAGGCCAATGGTTATCGAGCTTTTTTCTTTTTTTATGTTTGTTACAAGATTCTGCCATTGGTGCAAAGAAGCTCTTTCAGGATTTTGTTGCCCAAAATAATTCTGCAGAACGCAATCTAAATCTTGACTTTGCAGCTCCATAAACAAGGAATATGTTGGTTTACAAGTAGGCACCTGAAAAATCATATTTTCAGGAATACCAAGCCTTATCGAAAGTTTTTTTATATGCTCTTGACCTACTTTGTTATCAAGACGCAAAAATAAGCTATCTGGCTTTATACCGGTTTTTTTAAGGGCCATAACACTATGTTGCGTCGGCTTGGTTTTAAGCTCATCTACCCATGCAAGATAAGGAACATAGCTTAAATGACAATGCATCATCCGCTCATTGCCAAGATAATAGCGAATTTGATGAATTGCTTCTAAAAATATTTCAGCTTCAATGTCTCCTACGGTACCACCAACTTCAATTAAAACAAAGTCCATTTTTTCAGTAAGCGCAAAATTCAAAAGTCTACGAATTATTGCTTCAACCACATGCGGTACTAATTGGATATCAGCACCAAGAAATAATCCTTTTCGTTCATGTTCTAAAATCTCCTGGAAAATTTGCCCAGATGAAACGGAAGAAGCTCGATTTAAAGTAAGATCAAGCATGCGTTCATAATGACCTAAATCCAAATCGGTTTCCGCGCCGTCTTGTGTTACAAAAACTTCACCATGTACCAAAGGAGACATGGTGCCCGGATCTACATTCAAATATGGATCCCACTTTATAACCGTGACTGAATAACCACTATTTTTAAGCAAAACACCAATAGATGAAATTAAAACACCTTTACCGATCGATGAGCAGACACCACCGGTTACGACAATAAAGTTGATTTTTGTTTTTTTTACTTCTTGAAATAAATTTTCTATGTTTTTCATGTAAATTATTTGTTTTTTAAATTAACCATAAATATGAAATTTTTTGCATAATTTTGCAATTGCATCTTTTATCATTGCAACGCGTTGAGTATTATCTCGCTGCATAATTGCTTCATCTATAAATTGTACGATGTGCTGCATCTCTACTTCTTTCATGCCACGCGTGGTAATTGCTGGCGTTCCAATACGTATCCCGCTGGTAATCCATGGCGCTTGCGTATCAAAAGGGACACAACTACGCGAAACTGAAATGCCAACGGCATCTAATGCTTTTTCTGCTATTTGACCGTTCAAACTTTTTGAGCGAAGGTCAACAATAAATAAATGATTATCCGTGCCGCCGGTTACAATTCTATAGCCTAACTCCTGCAAACCTTTGGCCATTGTTTGTGCATTAGCTATTACTTGCTTTTGGTATGCCTTAAATGCTGGTTGAAGAGCTTCATGGAATGCTACTGCTTTTGCTGCAATGCTATTCATAAAAGGACCTCCTTGCAATCCCGGCATAATTGCTTTATCAACTTTTTCTGCAAACTCTTTTTTGCACATAATCAAACCACCACGCGGTCCACGTAATGTTTTATGCGTTGTGCTCGTAACAAAGTCAGCATAGGGCACCGGGCTTTCATGTAATCCGGTTGCAACAAGACCTGCAATATGGGCAATGTCGGTCATAAGATAAGCATTTACTTCTTTTGCGATTTCTGAAAACTTTTTAAAATCTATAGCGCGTGAATAGGCTGATGCACCGGCGATAATCAACTTTGGTTTATATTCATGCGCCAATTTTCTGATTTGGTCATAATCTAGCAATTCAGTTTCTTTGTTGACGGTGTATTGAACGCTGCTATACAATTTTCCTGAAAAATTTACTTTGTGCCCATGCGTCAAATGCCCTCCTTCAGCTAACGACATGCCCATTATGGTGTCACCTAAATTACAGGCTATGTAATAAACCGCCATATTTGCCGGCGAGCCGGCATGCGGTTGCACATTGACATGCTCTGCTCCAAAAAGTTTTTTGCACCGCTCACGGGCTAATTCTTCTGCCTTATCGACAAATTCACAACCGCCATAGTAGCGCTTGCCCGGATAACCTTCTGCGTATTTATTGGTCAACGTAGATCCGGTTGCTTCCATGACTGCTTTTGAAGCATAATTTTCTGAAGCAATTAAATCTATGGTTGTTTCTTGACGATTAGTTTCATCATTGATAACGGAAAAAATTTCTGGATCAACATTTTTTAAAAAACTCATCATGTTCCTTTTTTTCAAAAATTTTTATTAGTATAGAGTTTAGGCAAGATTATGTACTTTGAAAAGTAAAGGATAAAATGGAAATATAAGAATAGTTCTAGTCTTGAATTTTTTGTTCCTCTTGAACATGAAAGCAATACCGATGGCCCCCAAATTCCTACCTCTGTCAACCATTTCATTTCGATAAAACTTGCAAACATATCTATAATCGCCTGGATGCAAAGCTACTTAGAATATATTGGTTATAACCTGGTTACCGATGAAACTAATGAGCCTAAAGAAATCATCAAAAAAACAGAATTTTTACTTTCTATGGCAAAACTACATATTAAACAGTTA
The DNA here is from genome assembly GCA_020054235.1 of Candidatus Babeliales bacterium. Classification (GTDB taxonomy): domain Bacteria; phylum Babelota; class Babeliae; order Babelales; family JACPOV01; genus JAGVLQ01. The sequence goes on along the minus strand of JAGVLQ010000013.1, from coordinate 88,151 downwards.
CAAACAAATGGCGAGAATCAATGGATTATAAAATGGAATCGTAAAAAAGAAAAATATAATTTTTCTCCAGAAGAAATTAAAAAACTAAAAAATTTAGAAGAAAAAATTACAGAATTTGAAAAAAGCTTGAGCAACAAGTACTAAACTTGTTGCTCAAAAATCATTTATCGAGATTAATTAAGACGAGGCGGTTTGCCAGCAAATAAATGCATAAGCAAGGTCACTGCAAAAAGAATTAAGAAAAGCCAGAAAAGAATTTTTGCTATTCCAGCAAAAGTTACAGCCAAACCAGTAAACCCAAAAAGAGCCGCAACTAAGGCAAGAATAAAAAATAATGCTACATACATTAACATAGAAACTCCTTCACTTTTCTTTTACAATATCAAAAAAGGTGGTGGTCAAAGCAAGAATTTTTAAAAATATGATTTATTGATTTTTTATAGTACTAATTTATACTTAATTTATACGATTTTTTGACTATTAACTCTTTGAAAGGTATTCCGTGATTTCTGCAGGTGATTTACGCAAAGGTAGCAAAGTTTTATATCGAGACGAGCCGCATATTGTGGTTGATTTTCAGCATACCAAACCTGGTAAAGGGCCAGCATACATCAAAGCAAAGCTAAAAAACCTTATTACAGGATTGATGATTGAAGCTACCTTTCGTTCCGTTGAAAAAATTCCTACACCGGACCTTGCCTACCGCGATATGCAATACCTTTACCAAGAAGATGGTCAATATCATTTTCTTGACCAAGAAAACTATGAACAAGTCACCTTGTCTCAAGATCAAGTGGCCGATATAAAAGATTATCTCAAAGAAGAAATTATCTATACTATTCTTTATTTCAATGACAATCCTATCGCTGTAACACCACCTATTTTTATTGAATTTACCGTTACAGAAACTCAGCCTGGTATTCGTGGCGATACTGCCCAAGGCGGTGCAACCAAACCTGCTAAGCTCGAATCAGGCCTTGTATTACAAGTGCCATTATTTGTCAATGAAGGTGATATCATCAAAGTTGACACGCGTGATGGAAAATACATAGAACGAATTTCATAACATAATTTTTTTATGAATGAACAATTGATATCATTTAATGCACTTTCACAACGAGATAAACGCTCATTATTATTTCATCTACTTTATGCGGCAGAAAGTTATGAATATCAAACGAGTATCGAATCACTCGTTGATAATTTAAACCGGGGGTTTGATTTTGATATCCCCATGGACAGTGAACTTGTTGCAACAGCAACAGCCATTATTGAACAACGCGATACCTTAGATGAACAATACAAACCCCTTTTGACCAACTGGCGATTCGACCGTTTAGGCGTGCCTACAAAACTTATTTTACGCTATGCAATTTGGGAATTACTTAATACCAATACTGCTCATACAGTAATTATCAATGAAGCCATTGAGTTAGCAAAATCATTTGGTGAAAAAGATTCCTATAAATTTATCAATGGTATTTTGGATGAAATGATTAAAAAACTTCCACAGAAACCATGAACATAAAATTATAATCCTTCACAAGCTCCATATTCGCAGCCTTCCTCTAAAGAGACTGCCGCATAGTTTGAATAGGTATAATTTTCTAAACCATTATACCAAAAATTTATATGTATCAAGCCTTCTGGAATAATTCTGAATACTCGATAACCATATTTATTTAATAAAGCAATCGTATTTTTTAGTGTTTTTTTAGCATCAATATAACAACCGCCATATTCAAATTGAATAATTCTTATTGCATGGCGTGCAAGCAATTTTTCAGCTCCTTCTAAAATCTCGTACTCAGCACCTTCAGTATCGATTTTAAGAAAATCAATGCTATTTATTGTGTTTTTTTCACAAAAAACGTCTAATGTTGTACACATAACTTTTTCGGGCTTAGCATCAAAATGGTATTGATATTTTAAAATCGGTCTTTCATAAAAAGTACTCAATTGATTATTTGCAAGCGAACCCTGGTACACCATAAATGTTCTAGGGCCGGTAACATTAGATAACGCAAGATTATATGCAGTAATTTTATGGCCAAGATTTTTTTTTAATAAATTGAACGAAGTTTTAATTGGCTCAAAAGCATATATAAAAGTTTTATTAAAGGATTTGACTACCAGCTCACTCCAGTCACCACAACTTGCACCGACATCAAAAATAACATCATTTTCTCGAATGACTTTTTTTATCAAGTTGAATTCGCCATTTTTTTCCGTATCCATGTTATTATAACCAACATTTCTGTAGAATGGCGAATCTTCAACAATAGAGAGTGAATTTAATCTTGAACTAAAATTGGTATTTATTATTTGGTAGTTAGAAAAAATAACTGATAGAACTACCCAAATTTTACCGTTTGTTTTCATTTTTTCCTTTTTTTTGAATGAATTGTTGAAATTGTAAAACTAATGGTTACTTTAAAAAAAAAACTTTCATAAGGCAAATTTTAATTATTAAAAAAATATTCAATTTTAAAACAAAATTTATATAATTAATTAAATTTATTGCAATTCTTCTATGTTATTCATTACTTTATTAATTGAGAAAAAGTTAGGGATATATTTCTCAGGGGGGCAAAGCAATGAAGAACAGAATATTAGTTTTTTTTTCATTTTTTTTATTTATTTTTCACATACCATCTATCTATAGCAACCCAAAAAAAATAACCGTACTTGGTACCGGTTATGTTGGGCTTGTTTCAGGTGCCTGCTTTGCAGATTTTGGCAATCAGGTTATTTGCGCAGATATTGATAAACAGAAAATAGAACAACTTCAATCGTTTTATATCCCAATCTATGAACCTATGCTTGATGAAATCGTTATACGCAATGCTAAAAAGGGAAATCTTTCTTTTACCAGTGACATTGATAATGCAATACAAAGTTCTGATATTATATTTATAGCGGTAGGAACTCCAATGAATGAGCAAACTGGCGATGCAGACCTACGAGCACTAAAAGGCGCAATAGAGTTCATTGCTCGCAACTTAATAGAATATAAGGTAATTGTTATAAAAAGCACCGTACCACCAGGGACCTGCGCATGGGTTGAAAAGTTTTTAGCAGAAGAATGCGGGATCGAACCAGAAAAATTCTCAATTGTTTCTTGTCCAGAATTTTTGCGTGAAGGTAGCGCTATTTATGATTTTCTAAACCCCGATCGTATTATTATTGGTTCTCATTCTTCTGAAGCATTTAATCAAATTTACCAAATTCATTTACCTCTTAAAGAAAAAAATGTTCCTATTATCAATACAACCTTAGGCGCTGCTGAATTAATCAAATATGTAACCAATTCATTTTTGGCACTCAAAATAAGTTTTATCAATGAAATAGCAAACTTTTGCGATGCTATTGGTGTTGATGTAAAAACTATAGCTTATGCATTAGGCCTTGATAAAAGAATAAGCCCTTTATTTCTAAATCCGGGACCTGGATTTGGTGGATCATGTTTCCCAAAAGATGTCGCAGCCTTGATTAAAAATGCTGAAAAAAATAACGTGGATTTGCAAACTTTAGTTGCTGCATTAAAAGCAAATGAAAAACAAAAAGAAAAACCATTTGAAAAACTTAAAAAACAATTTAATAACAACATCTCAGATAAAACAATCGCTATCCTTGGCCTTGCCTTCAAAGCCAATACTGATGACATCAGATATTCACCTTCAATACGCTTGATTGAATTACTCAAGGAGCATAATGTTACAATAAAAGCCTATGATCCTGAAGCGATGAAAAATATGCAAAAAATATTTCCAGATATTTATTATGGAACTTCTGTTGATGATACTATCAAGAATAGTGACGCCATTGTTGTAATGACCGATTGGAATGAATTTAAAAATCTTAATTGGAACTACATCAAAAATGAAATGCATGAAAATTCAGTAATCATTGATGCACGCAATATTCTTGATGGTCAAGAACTAAAACAACTCGGATTTAAATATGATGCAATAGGAAGAGCATTTTTAAATAGTTATAAATATAAAAGAGCAGGTTGTTTTTTGTATAACTATGCTATGTGTTTATAAAAATTGAATTTTTTATTGCAACATTAACCTCGCTAATAATTAATTTATTGCCTTCCCATTTATAATTTTTTGGGGATATAACTATTTTGTGATTGCCAATTACGTCAGCAATTTGAGCAAAATGTGAATCTCCACGTATGTAATAATCAAACTGGGTAATTCCGAAAAGATCTTCTACTACATTTTTTTCATGATGATTATCTTTTTGCCGATAAGCAAAAGTAATATTGGGTTTATTTAAATATTTTTCATAACGATCTGCTATACTTCCAGGATCTTGGTCATCGGTAAAAAGATAAATATAAAGTGGTTCATGATTGAGCATTTCAGAAAGTTTAACAATTTGGTCTAAATAATATTGATCAGGTGGAAATTTCAACGGCCAAGCCTGATCTGCCAGTTTTGGCGATGCTTTTTCAAGTACGCGATATATTTGTTGAGAACTCAAAGAAGAATCATATCCTCCACCTTTTCTAACATGAAGAGCAACGCAATGTTTATTATTTTGGCGAGGAACTAGCGGAACCGGTTTAGCTGGCGCTATCATTGCTTTGATCAAATTATGAAATTCTTGATTTTGAATAACATTAAAAACCTGAATATTACTAATATAATAATCAACCTCATAAAGAATCCTGTCATTCGGGTTTATAGCACCCGGAACCGATTTTGCAGTTATGATTTTTTTAAAATTCTTTCTGTAATTTTCAGACCAATAGAGCTCTTTTGAATGCATCATAAATTCATCAGAATACTGAAATGGTCTATAAAAAAAAGGAATCTTAAAATAATACGAAAACCATCGTGCTTTGATATATAATAATAGCTTGTCTCCTAGTCGACCGTACCAATGTCGATAAGTAACTGCACTAGTTCCTATTTGATTATCTGCTAAAGAAAAAAAACAAACTATAAACAAAAAAAGGTTCAAAAAAAATTGCTTCTTTACCATTTTCACTCAATATGAAATTCTCTCAAGCCCAATTCTTCATTGCTCATTAAAGTTATTTTAGCATTATATTCTTTTTCTAGATCAAGAATTACATTGTACTCAACGGTTGTCATATATTGAAAAATTTCAGGATTTAGCAATAAGGTCAGTGTTCTCTTATCTTTATGCTTATTGAGCGATTCCTTAATTTTATATAAAATACTATAAGATTGTGTCTGTAATGACCGAATAACACCTAATCCTCTACAGGTCGGACATCCCTCCATCAATTCTTGTAATAAAGTTTTTCCTGAACGCTTTCTTGTCATTTGAATAAGACCAAACTCAGAAACTTTAAGAACTACAGATTGAAATTTATCGCGCTCTTTCAGCATACGTTCTAAGAATTTAAGTAATTTTTGGCGGTGCGCAGGAACAGCCATATCAATAAAATCAATAACTATCAACCCACCAATATTGCGTAAACGTAACTGACGGACAACTTCTTCTGCTGCTTCTAAATTTGTTTTTAAAATCGTTTCTTCAAGATCTGCTTTACCAATGAATTTACCGGTATTAACATCAATAACCGTCATTGCTTGGGTTTGCTCAACAATAATAGAGCCCCCAGACTTTAAATTAACTTTTTGATCAAGGGCCTCTTCTAGTTGTTTATTAACATTAAAACGATCAAAAAGTTCTTGTGGTCCTGCATAATATTTAACACGTTGTGCATATTCAGGTGCAATGGTTTTTACAAATTTATAAACTTCAGCTTGTGTTGTTTTATTATCAACAATGACATCTTCAACATCTTCATCAAGATGATCACGCACTATACGTAATGCGATGGGTAAATCTTCATAAATTTTTTCAGTAGGCTTAGCTTTTTGATATTGTTTTTGGATAGTATCCCAAATATTCAAAAGATATTTGAGATCTCGTAAAATCTCAGCATCTTTTTTCTCTTCAGAGGTTGTTCGAATTATTGCCCCCATACCATCCGGCAGATTTTTTAAAAGAAGCTCCTTAAGTCGCGCCCGTTCTTCTCTCTCTTCTATTTTTTTAGAAATAGCAATACGAGGTATATTAGGCATAAGGACCAAAAATCGACCGGGAATAGTAAAACAGGTTGTTAACTTTGCACCTTTTTCATAAACAGGTTCTTTGCTTGCCTGTACAAGAATAGCCTCGCCTTCTCTTAATATTTTACTAACATCCATTACAGGTTTTAAGGCAACTTCTTGAGTCATTTTGCCTTCAGTGGTTAGATCCTCAATCTCAACGGTAGAACTCATGCGCTGTAACGCCAATTCCCTATCTATTTCTGAAATGTGAAGGAATCCTGCTTTTTGCTGGCCAATATCAACAAACGCAGTCTGAATACCTGGTAAAACCTTACTTACAATACCTTTGAAATATGATCGCTCAAGCGTTTCGGTAACGGGTGATGAAAAGTAAATATTTTGCAATTCACCATCCCGCAAAATAGCAACCCGCGTTTGCCAAAGGTTCACGTTAATTAAAATTTTCTTCATCGGTCTCCAATCCGCCCCTAAAATAAAAATTTTTGTATAACCATAATTCTATTATAGCGAATATAAAAACGAAAGAGTAGAAACAATGATATCTAGTAGTAAATTTTGTAAAATTATGCTAAAGTTCCTCTCGTCTTTGCATAATTTAACACTCTTGTAGGGAGAACATAATGAAAAACCATTACTTATTTTTAAGTTTAGCTCTCATTTCACTTTTGGCTGGCTGTGGGGGTGGTCAAAAAATCAAAAAAGAAGAATCTGCCCACAATTCACCCGCAATTCCCTTAAGCGAAAAAAAAGATGGGGCATTATTAAGCTTTTTTGACGATGAAGCAATCCCCGCATTTGAAGACGTAGAAACCTTCGTTCTTGATGAAGACTCTCCTAAGCAAGATACAACGAAATTAGCCCATGCAAATAACCCCTCATTTTCTCTAGAAGAACCTCGCCATGTTGTTGATAAAGAAAAATATGTCGTCTTTTTTGACTATGACAGCAACACCATTAAAGATGACCAAAAATCAACTATTGTATCATTGAAAAAAGAAATCAAAAAATGGATTAAACAAGGATATAAAGTAGTCTTCAGAGGACACTCATGCCGTTGGTCTCCAAAAGCTGATAGCGTTTATAACATGATATTGTCAAATGAACGTGCCCGTTCTCTTGCTGACAACTTGCAAGTGCCTGAAGATAAACGCACTATTATTGGTCTTGGCTTTGAAGAGCCAATGGTTATCCAAGATGTAAGAACCAAAGAAGGGCAAGCGCCAAATCGTCGTGTAGAAATTTACCCAATAGCTGTTTAATTTATTATATAGTTTAAATCACAACAAAAAAAATCGTGCCACTTTTATAGAATAATCAAATTATGGCACGATTTTTTTGTTTTTATTCATTAAAAGAACTGGCAGATTATTCCTTTTCTTTTTCAAAAGAACCAGTCATATTAAAACGCTTAATATCCCAATCAGAGGGCAATTCAATTATTTCACAATATTCATCATTATCCGTTTTTCCCAACGTTGTTTCTGCGCGTGCATTGAGTTGTTGTTTAGATTTTTTTTGGTTATCAGGATTATTTCTTTCCTTATAATACCCCTTTAGGTCTTTTTCATTCATACTAACCAATGAAGAACAATTAATAATTAAAAAAAATAATAATGGATTTTTTATCATAAAATTCGTAAGGTTTTTAGTGGTTACTTGAAAACGAAAGAAAATATTTAGTATAAACATTTTATAAATAGTTTATAGCTTTCCAAAAAACAAAAACAAGGAAAATGATGAATTTAAAATTTTTATATATTTTCTTGTTATTTTTTTTCTCTAATCTTTTGTCATATGACTTTCAAAAAATTAAATATCAGTTTTCTAACCAAAAAATTGATGTAGTAATTCCCTGTCATGAAAAGGATGCTTTTAAACTAGAATATGTAATCAAGGGAATAAAAAAAAATGTTAAAAATCTTAATAGAATAATTATTGTTTCTTCAGCTCCTTTCACTCACAAAGCTGAATGGTTCAATGAAAAATACTATCCTTTTTCCAAAAAAGATATTGAAACTGAAATCACACAGTATCAGCCGAACCCTGATGAAGCACGAAAATCAATTAAAAACAGAATCGGCTGGATTTATCAACAATTATTAAAATTATATGCAGCATTTGTAATACCAGACATTTCTGACAATATACTCGTTGTTGATGCTGACACTATTTTTTTAAGAAAAATTTCTTTTCAGCATAAACATGGTGCTCCACTATTTAATCCTGGAGGAGAATATAATGAGCCTTATTTTGTGCAGGCAGCAAAATTAATTCCAGGATTTACAAAGGTTTTTAGAAATTACTCGGGAATTTGTCATCACATGCTATTTCAACGCTGTATCCTAGAAGATTTATTCAATGTTATCCAGCAAATACATAATGTTGAACCATGGAAAGCAATTTGTCGATGCATAGATCCAAAAGAATGGTCAGGATTTTCTGAATATGAGCTTTACTTTAATTTCATTTTCTTACGTTCAGACCAGGGAAAAATAAGAAAACTTAAATGGTATAATACAAGCATTGATGAGATTAATCAAATAGATAAAATTAAAGCTAAAAAATTTGATTATGCCAGCTTTCATACATGGCAATAAATCTAAAAACCATGAGTATTCAGTTTTCAGTCAATGTTGCTTTTGAACAAACTTAATAAAATTCAAAAAGGGATCAATACCTGTTCTCTTAATGCGATTCAAATTTTCATCAACACGGTAAAAACCCATTTTACTATCTTGGTTTTTTGACCATGAAAATGAATCCATCAACGTCCACCAAAAATATCCGGCTATAGTAATACCTTCCTCCATTGCTTCCTTAATAGCAACAAGATGTTTCTTTAGAAATTCATTTTTCCAAATATCATCACCATCATTAACACCGTTTTCAGCAACATAAATTGGTATATTGAGTACTGATGTTAGTTCATGTGCCTTTTTCAAGGAGCGATATAACCCTTCCGGATAAATTGTTCGACCATTTTTTGCATTTCCTGTAAGCGGTTCATTTTTGCGATGCTTGCGCTGAAACCATCCAATATTAGTATGGCTATAATAATTCACACCAAGATAATCCAATGATTTTGGTGCATCCTCATGGTAACCTCTAACAAAAAAGCCCCATTTAAAGTGACCGGTTTTGAAAAAATTTAAGGTTGCGTCATGCAAGAGATAATTCATTGCTTGGGTAATTTTATAATCTAATGGATTTGAAGAATTATAAGGATCAAGTGGATTAAACATCATCGGAAATCCAATTTGCACATTTGGATTTATCTTTTTGAAAAGCATAGCAGCTTCTACATGCGCATAAAGTACATGTTTTAACCAAAAACCACATTGTCTGAATGCATATTTTTTGCATGGCGGGTATTTTCCATCAACATAGGCTGCCATCGCATAACCAGCAGGCTCATTAAACGTCATCCACATTGAGACTTTATCTTGTAGTTTTTCAAAAACATAGTGAGCAAATTCTACGAAATATTGTATATTTTTTTTATCTTCAAAATGCCCCTTTTTATCAAACCAAACGGGCCAAGCATGATGAAAAAGACAAGGGATAGGAGTAATACCGTTTGCAATAAGCTCATCGACCAAATCAATATAATGCTGCATAGCATCCATATCAAAAACACCACATTTAGGCTCAATTTTGCTCCATTCAATAGAAAAACGATAATATTTCAAACCAAGACTTTTGATTAATTGCACATCTTCTTTATAACGATCCCAGTGCCCCGTAGAAATTCCTGGTTGCGGCAAATTTTTGTGCATAGTCCAGCTGTTTCGACAATGTTGGCCATTAGCACTTTGGGTTCCTTCAATTTGAAACGCAGAAGTTGCGACACCCCATGCAAAATCTTTGGGAAAATATTCAGTAAGGTTCTGCCAAAATGTTTGATTGTCTATCTTATCAATGTTAGACCAGTCCCAGCGCTCTTCTTTTTGCCAATCATAAGAAAAAAGCTGCAGTGAGCACGTTAATAAAAGTAATGCGATAAAATATCTTTTAATGTTCATCAGAAACCTTCAACAAATTTGTGTATGTAAAAAATTAACAAATGGTTTTGCGCCATCGCGCAATGTACGCTTCATTGTCTTGTCATCTACAGCATATAAACCATAGCGAGATATTTGTCCTTTTTTCCAACTTAAACTATCAAGCAACGTCCAATAGCAATAACCACGAATGTCATAACCTTCCTGAACGGCTTTATGCACAATATAAAGATGTTGTTTTATAAAATCATTGCGCACGGTATCAGTACTATCGGCTACACCATTTTCTGTAATATAAATTGGTAGATTTAATTCCGCTGCCTTTGCAATAGCACGATACAAACCTTCTGGATAAATACCTTGGTTTTTATCAGGTACTTTTTGTTCGCCCTCGCGGATTTTTACCGTTCTAAAATTCCATTGGATCATTTCATGCGCATAATAATTAACACCAATAAAATCGAGACTCTCAGGCGCGCATAAATTTTTATCTGACACCAAAAAAAGCCAGTCAAAATCCCCGTTTTTGAAAAAATTAAGCACAGTATCATGTACTAAATAGTTACCAACTTTTGCAGCTAAAACTTCTAATGGATTCCATTTGTTATAAGGGTCTAATGGATGGAACATATTAATTAAGCCAAGTTGTGCTGTTTTGTTTTTTGCTTTGAAATTTTTATATATTTCTACATGTGCATTAAGCATATTTTTCATAACAACACCTGCTGTATGCAAATTAGTTTTATGCGGAGGAAACGTACCTCTAAAATACGCCTCCAATACATATGCTGAAGGCTCATTATATGTCGACCAAAAAGTAACCTGGTCAGAAAGATTATCAAAAACATAGTTACAAAATTTAACAAAATAGACAGTATTTTTTTCGTATTCAAATCCACCAAGCTCGGCAAACCAAACAGGAAGTGTAAAATGAAATAAGCACACCCATGGCTCAATATTATTTTTTTTCAATTCAATTACTAAATCTTTATAATGCTGCATCGCTGCTTGATCATAAACACCCATACACGGCTCAATTTTTTCCCATGGAATAGAAAAACGATACGAATTTAAACCTGCATTTTTTATAAGCTGCACATCTTCTTTATAACGATTCCAATGATCTTTGCCAGGATTATTCATAAATTCCTCAGCAAATAAAGGATCTTGTGTCCAATTATTTTTTACAAAACGGTTAGTATGAGTCTGAACACCTTCAATTTGCATAGCAGAGGTCGCACAGCCCCATTGAAAGTTTTTTGGAAATGATAACGATGACCAAAAAGTAGCATCGTCCAAATTTATTGTTGACCAATCAAAACGAATTTCTTCCTGCCAAATATTTGCTACGGTATCTAATGGATGAGCAATTAAGGTAATACTCAATACTAATAAAAATTTTTTAATAATCTTCATTTCAGAAATATTCACAGCCTAAATAACCTCCATCATTTAATTCTTAAGTTCAAGTGATCTTTAATCGAATACCATAATTTTTTTCAAAGTTTTTTCAAGTTGTTCCGGCGAACTAAAATGTATGCCATATACATGATTAAGTTCATGGTGATTCGAATTATGTGCCCCTAAAATATTTTGATAGCGATCATCAATAAAAATTATAGTGTTATCCTTTGTAACACCTTCTAACGCCAAATAATTACGCAAATCAAGATAATAATCTAAACATGGTTTTGCAGCAGCAGCCTGACCATCTTGTATATTTTTTTTAGGAAAATAAGTTCCTTCAAACTGAGCAAAAATTTCTGGAAACTTTTGCCGGGCAATTTTAAACGACTTTTGACCAATGTTTGAAGCTAAATAATTTTTATATCCCTGCTTTTTTAGCTCTTTTAAAATTTCAACGGATGCAGGTATGGGAATATGTATATTGACCAAATTCAAAAGATCATTTTTGTGCGGTGCTAGAGATGGGTATTTTTTGGTAAAATCTTGTAAGAGATCTTCTGCAGCTATACAGGATGTATAAGCATCATAAAGCTCTTTTAAAAATGGGGGCCAAAAAAGGAGCCCCACAACCTTCCAGTCTTTTTTTACGATCGAAATAATTTGGTTGGTCATAGCTGACCAATCTTTTTTCACCAGAACATCATGAAAATCCCATGCAATGACAGCATTGTTAGGATTAAAGAGAAAATTGTTATTACTTGTTGTTTGAAGGGCAGAAAAAAGAAAAGTAGATAAAATTACTGGTAAAAATAACCTTATAGACATTGAAACCCTCCATTGAATCTAATTTCTATACTTTTTTAAGATATATAAATTTGGAAAAAAGTCAAAAAATACTTGTTGACAAAAATTTCAAATTGAAAATTAATTTAAATTTTTTAAACCTAAAGACAACTTAACCATTGCATAAATTGATAAAATTCTGAAAAAAGAAAATTTTTAATTCCCCATTTATCTTTAATAGTTTGTTGATCAAGTTTTTCTAAGGCGCGAAAATAAGAATGATAAGCAGTTGGAACACAGTAAATTGTTTGGGTGGGATTTAAAGAATCTGCTAGAGTCCGTAAAGCTAGTAAAAAACTTTCTCCAGGCAAACGTTCTGATGCAACCAATTGGTTGGTTCTGGTAATTTTAAATGGTCCTTGTTGTAGTGAGAAACTATCAAAAGCAGGTGCACATATAAAACCATCAAAAAAATTATCTAAATCAATTTTATAGCTTTTTTTGAGCTGATGTTTATAGGCCTCAAATTCATGTTCATCGCGATTGGTCATTCCAATAATTTTGTATCCTGCAGCGCGCAAACGAGCTATTATTTCAAGTACTTCCTTATTTGGTACTGCCATTACTGCTAACATTAAAAGCCTTCTTAATTCACGGTCTGAAAGTTTTCCATATTTTTGAGTTTCTAGTTGCTTATTGAGTTCATGCAAAACATTGCTTATTCCTTTTATATGCTTTGAAAGCTCAATAGCATATTTAGAAATAGAATAAGCATGAAGCACCATAGAAGGATGGCGGCATAAAAAAAAGGGTAAAGCTTTAAGTACTATTGTTGCTGTAGGGACATTGGGGGCTACGCAATGGAGGTCAAGGGCTATAACTGGTTGATTTGAACTATGAGTTGATTTTAGCCCACAAAATTGAACTTGGACTAAAAGAAAAATTATAAGTGATAATTTTTTCAAACAAAAACTCCATTTAAGGCTATGAACCGAACTTTATAATACTATCGCATTTATAATTGGCACTGTCAATGTAATGAAAAACCCTACAGAGTCCATAACTCTGCAGGGTCCATCTAAGTCTGTCAGTAGATAAAATTACGAGGTCATATAAGAAACAAAAATACGGCGCCCTTTGATATTTTTCCCCTTAAGACAAGCTATAATATTTTCTGTTTTATCGGCTGGAACTTTGATAAAACTTCTTTTCTTGATAACACGAATTTTACCAATGTCATCTTTATGCAATGCTCGATCCTGCATTAAATAATGAAGAATATCTCTTTTTTCAACACCATCTTGGCTACCAACATTGATCATCAATTCAACAATATCATCATTTCCTGATGAACCATTAGCAGTATGAGAAGTAGTTATTAATGGTGTATCATCTATAGCTTTGAAAAATTTTTCTTCCAATAATGTTAACATTGCTCCATGAATTTCTTGAGAAGAGTAACGATCTAATATACCTTGTAATCGATTCATGTAAGGTTTTTTCTCAGCTATCACCGAACTATTTGTTATAAAATTTTCTGCAAGTTTGATTTGATTTTCATAAATATTATCCAAACTTGGAATTTCAATAGGGTTAATTTTTACATTAAAACGACGTTGTATGGTGCCAATGATTGAAACTTCATGACGCGCAATCAGTGTTATAGCAACACCATCTTTTCCTGCTCTTCCTGTTCTTCCAATGCGATGGACATATGACTCTGAATCCTCAGGCAATTGATAGTTTATTACATGAGTAATATCTGGAACATCAATACCACGTGCAGCAACGTCAGTTGCTACCAAAATACTAAACTTTTTATCTTTAAAATCTTTGATGACGCGATTACGATTTGCTTGGCTCAAGTCACCATGCAATGCGTTGGCATTGTAACCACGCACTGATAACTTGTCAGCAACTTCAGCAGTTTCAATCTTGGTCTGACAAAAAATAAAACCATAAAAAGATGGATTTGCTGTAATAAAACGCATAAGCGCTTCAAAGCGATTCTTCTTAGGAACTATGCAATAAAATTGTTCGGTATTTGAACTACCAACGTTTTCTTTAGAAACACGAACTGAAACTGGCGATTTCATATGACTTTTCATAATATCATTGATACCGGATTTGACCGTAGCAGAAAAAAGCCAAATACTTCTGTTTTTTGGCATATGTTCTAAAATTTCATCAATTTCCTCTTTAAAGCCCATATCAAGCATAATATCAGCTTCATCAAGCACAAGTGTTTTGGTGTTTTTTAATACCAAAGATTTACGACGCAAATGATCATTTAAACGACCAGGAGTACCAATAACAACCTGAATGCCACGCTTTAGCTCTTTTAACTGCGCTTCAATCGAGACACCTCCGTAAATGGGCGCAATTGAAATATTACCGCTTTGAGCAAAAGGTTTTAAACTTTGGTAAATCTGAACAACAAGTTCACGTGTCGGTGCTACTACCAGGGCTTGAGTTGATTTATCTTGAGGATCAATATTATTAATTAAAGGAAGGCCGAAAGCTAAGGTTTTCCCTGTACCCGTTTGGGCTTGACCATGAAAGTCTATTTTTTCAGGGGAAAGCAAAATAGGAAGTGTTTTTGCCTGAATCTCTGTAGGATTGGTAAAATTAAGAGTTTCCAGAGTATTTTTTAAAAAAGATTGTAAAGAAAAATCATTAAACATTTTCATAGTTTTGGATGCCTTTTACGCTATTGGCATGCTGCCCTTTTACCGCTTTTTCTGGCCATCCAGACTAAACTAGAAAACGCACCTTGCAGGTGCTTTTTTTTGCAAAAGAGCCTCATGCTCTATTTTTATAAAATAAGTATATTAATCAAATTATCCAAAAATTGCTTATTTGTCAAATGAAAGAAAATGCCAGGCTTAATATTTCATTTCTTTTTGAAATCCTTTGGCGGTTTTCCCTGCAAACAAGGCCTATTCTAAATCTTGCCCTAAAGGCCCTTTTGACAATTTTACCTAGAGATCTATACTGGAACTCGATACTAGAGGTTATATAAACTTGTGGAGGTTTATTTCAATGAAATTCAAAAAATCTATACTTTTTTCTCTTATCGCTTTTTCTGCAATCAATATCTCCTTTTCAGGTCTTAAAGCTGCTGCAGACTCTAAGGTAGAATCGAGCATGATTGAATCAATAGTTACCTGGTTTAAAGGAACTATCGAAAATATTGATCCAACAGCTTGCAAAGATTATTCTGACAACATTGCCAAGTGGATTGGTTATACTGCCATTCTATTTGCCTTAGAACAAGGGTTTGAACATTGCATTCATCTTTATAATGAACGCTATAAAGAACAAGCTCTAAAATTTGAAAATAAAATTAATACATCAAGTTTTTCAAAAAACAACCAAGGATTAAGTTGCCAAGAAGAAAAAGACCTAAAACAATCGGCTTCAGAGTTTTCTAATCCTCTTTATCGCTGGACTATCGGTTGGATAAAGAAAAACCCTATTGAAAATTGGCTCGACCAACAAATACAAAACAAAAAATATAATCAAGCTTATAACCTTGATTCTAAAATAGTAAAAAACCTTTTAATAGGCGGTGCTTATTAAATAAAAATCTAAGGCCTCTTGATTGAGGCCTTTTTTCTTGGCATTTCTTGCTTATTCTGTATGATGATTTCAGTTTTCAAAAAAAAGCTCAAAAACTCCAATTTCCTTTTTGTAAATTTGCCAATTGTCCATTTAGCTGCTATATTTAGAATAAATTTTTTGTAGTTATATATGTTCAACCTCTTAACTCCCCTCTTTTAATACAGGTCGTTTAGGAGCTTTTTAAATGTCAAAAACCGTTATTCGCGGCAATCAATTTCGTCATGTAAACCAAGACTGGCAAGACGAAGACGATTTCCAGTTAAATCAAGAACAGCATGACGAACTTCAAGCCCTTTATGAAGGTGTTTTTGAAGGCATTAAACAAGGCAAAATTGTCAAAGCAAAAGTTATAAAAGCTGATTCTGACGGAGTCCTTGTAGACGTTGGGTTCAAATCCCATGGTCTTATACCAAACTATGAATTTTCCGATCATGAGCGTAAACAAATAAAACCTAGCTCTGAAATCGAAGTCATACTTGAAGAACTTGAAAATGTTGATGGCCATCTTAGCCTTTCTTACGAAAAAGCTAAGGCTATGCGCGCTTGGGACACTATAACAAAACTCTTTGAAGAAAATAAACCTGTAGAAGGTATCGTTACCCATAAAGTTAAGGGTGGGTTGAGTGTTGATATCGGTATTCCTGCATTCTTGCCTGGTTCGCAGGTAGATTTGCAACGCGTAGCTGACTTTGATCAATTTGTAAATCAGTCAATTACTGCATACATTATTAAAATTAACCAAAAACGCGGCAATGTCATTATCTCTCGCCGCAAATACCTTAATGAAATTCGCTCAGAATCACGCAAAAAAATTCTTGATAAACTTGAAACTAATCAAGTTATTCAAGGAATCGTTAAAAACATCACCAACTATGGTGTATTTATCGATATCGGCGGCGTTGATGGCTTATTGCATATTACTGATATGACCTGGGGTCGCATCGCTCATCCAAGTGAATTAGTAAAAATTGGCGATAAAATTTCAGTAAAAGTACTTTCTTTTGATAAAGATAACGAGAAAATTTCCCTTGGCATGAAACAACTTACTGAAAACCCTTGGGAAAAAGCCGCAGGTGAATTTGAAGTTGGCAAGAAAATCAAAGGAAAAATTTCCAGTATTACTGATTATGGATTCTTTGTCGAAATTGCTAAAGGTGTCGAAGGACTTGTACATATTTCTGAAATTTCTTGGACTGACAGAATTGACGATATTAAACGGCACTACAAAGTTGGCGATCAAGTAGAAGCTGTTATTGTTTCTCTTGATAAAGAAAACCGCCGCATGTCATTGAGCATCAAGCAATTACAAGACAATCCATGGAAGCAATTACATGATAAATTCAAAGTAGGCGATAAAATAAAAGGCACCATTAGTAATATTACTGATTTTGGTATTTTTGTGCAGATTATGCCTGGCATAGATGGCCTCGTTCATATTTCAGATTTGTCATGGACCGAACATGTAAATCATCCTGCAGATATCTTTAAAAAAGCTCAAGAAGTTGAAGCAATAATTCTTGGTATTGATGAAGATAACAAGCGTGTTTCTCTTGGTATTAAACAGCTTTCTGATGATCCTTGGGCACTTATTGAAGAGCAATATCCTGTCGGGACTATTGTTGAAGGTGAAGTCTCAAAAATTACTAATTTTGGTGCATTTATTAAGCTTCCAACTGGTATTGAAGGACTCATTCATATCTCTGAACTTTCTAATCAAAATGTTGATAAAGTTGAAGATATACTTAAAGTTGGTCAAAAAACACAGTTTAAAGTTATTAAAGTAAGCAAAGATGATCATAAACTTGGTTTAAGTCTTAAGCTTGATGAAGACAAAACAAAAGCTAAAGAAAAAGAACCAAAAGCAGAGAAATTCCAAAAAACTAAACCTGCTGCTCCTAAAAAAACAGATGAAAAGCCAAAATCAAAATCTTTGCTGCAAATTGAACTTGAAAAACATGCTGCACGACAAAAGGACAATGAAGATTAATACTATGAAAGAAATAACACTTGCAATTATTAAACCTGATGCTGTCAAGGCTGGTTATACCGGAAAAATAATTGACATTATTGAGGAAAAAGGGTTCGATATCCTTCGTTTAGAAAAATTAGAACTCATGGAAGAAGATGCTCAAGATTTTTATGCCGTTCATAAAGATCGTCCTTTCTTTGGTGAGCTTGTACAATTCATGACTTCTGGACCTATTGTGGTTATGGTTCTTGAAAGAGAAAATGCTATCAAGGCATGGCGCGATCTTATGGGAGCAACAGATCCTTTAAAAGCTGCTGAAGGAACTATTCGAAAACGTTTTGGAAAAAATGTTGGCGAAAATGCAACCCATGGTTCAGATTCACCTGAAAATGCTGAAAATGAAGTAGCATTTTTTTATCCGGAATTATTTATGTAATTAACAAGGGGCAGCAATGCCCCTTTTTTTTGTATGGCTAAAAATCCTTCTAATCCCATAATAAAAAAAGTTCAAAAAATTGGCGTTTTAGATTCAGGTCGCGGCGGATTGACTGTTTTAAAATCGCTTATAGATGCTATTCCTGCAGAATACTATTATCTTGCTGACATAAAAAATCTTCCTTACGGTGCAAAATCTCCAGAAAAACTTCTTGAACTAACCATAAATAATATAAATTTCTTACGCACATACAATATTCAAATTATTATTATTGCTTGCCATACTTTGTCTGCAACTGTTCTTCTAAAACTCAAGAAATATTTTTCTGATTTAATTTTTATCGACGTATTACAGCCTACTGTAGAAGCTGCATTGAGTATTACTAAAAATAAAAAAATTGGAATCATGGCAACGATGGCAACAATCAAAAGTCATGCCCATAAAAAAGCACTACTACAGAAAGATAACACCTTAACAGTCACAGAACAAGAATGTCCAACTTTAGCATCTATGATTGAAGAATTACCTCTTAATCACTCCAATATTATTGCTTGTATAGAAGAATACTCTAAGATATTTAATCATGCCAAAATTGACACACTTATACTCGGCTGCACACATTATGGGCTAATTAAAGACTTAATCAGCCAGTATACTCCTGCATATATAATTTCTGCTGAAAATATAATAGTAGATTTTATTAAAAAAAATTATTCCATTATTCCAACTCTACAAATCAGAACCCTAAATATTTTTCAAACAAGTACAAATCCCCTGTTTGAGAAAGCGATAAATGAATTTTTGCTACCATTCAAAACAAAAAAATATTTTCTAAAAACTTTTGCTCTAATTTCGGTAGCAAAGTAACATTTTTCAAGTTTTTATTTTCTTCATTGTTTTACATGAGAAGCTAATTCTTACTCCTGATAAGGGTCTAAATAAATATTCTTTAGCAGAGGATTAAAAAACAATGCCGCTAAACTTACATTTGAAACCGAATGAATTAAAACATCACACATAGAAAGAAGTTTCGCCTCAATAAGAACTTGCTCTCCCATTAATGCTCGATTAGTAACATGATTATTAAATTTATGTAAAGCAGTATCATCTATCGATCTAAAAGAATCATAATAAAGAACAGGAGCAGACAAGTAGTGTTTAAAAAAATTCAAAACACGTTCATCGTCGGTTGCAACAAAAAATTGAAAATTCTTAAATTTTCTGGCTGCTTCAATATACCTTAATAAATTAATATGGGGTGTTTCTTGATTATGATCGGTTCTACGCACATGAATACCAACCGTCTTTTTGCGTGCTATATTTTTTTGATAAAAATCATTTATTTTTTGGATAATAGTGGGTTTTATATGCACATATTTTTCAAAATAGGTATTGATAAAACTTCTATATTCATACGAAAAATTTTTATGATAATTTTTAAAATCAATATCAATACCTTGACCATCTGGCGCATAATAATCGTAATGTATTATATCTTTTTTCTGATAAATGTTTTCTGAAAGAGGCTCAAAATAATATTCCCAAATATTTTTACTTCCATTATAACCATATGGCACACCATAAAAACATTTTTTATTGCACCAATATATCACTAAATCTTTATTTTCTTTTTTGCACCAAACCAGATGATTTATAACTGCAAATATATTTGAAAATAAACCTGCCAAACGACTACCTAGCACATATTTTTCACAAGTAGTTGTACAAGAAAACATAAGAACTATAAAAAAAATATTTTTATAGTTCACTTAAATTCCACAATTATTTTGCTGCAAGAGATGATCTACCATTTCATCGAGAAAATTTTTATAAGTGCTGTAAGGGCGTTTACTATGACAATCAATGTAATGATCACTTTTTAGTAAATTAACATCATAATGCCAATTAAATTTATCAATTCTTGTCTTAGGAGTTATTTTGTCAATTTTCCCTAATCGAATACAGCGATCCGGATATCCTTGCCATGTAAGAACTGATTTATACAAAAGCTCTTGATCAGTAAACCAACCAATATTCATTGAATGCCATTCTTTAATTTTTTCTATGAGGTGCTCTTTAGTGTAAACTTGAAAAATTTCAGAAAAAATCTTTCCTTTGCCTGCTACATAGCACATAGGAATTTGCTTATACAACTTTTCAAACATTGCATTATCACGGTAGAGAATAAAACAACTATCATCAATAAAAATCGATCGACTAATAAAATAATTTTTATTCAATGGTATTAAATCAATGTCAGAAACTATACAACCATCATTAGGAAATAAAAAAGGAAGCAAAAGACGAATACATTGAGCATAAAAAGAGGTTGGTATTCCCTCAATTGGTTCAAAACGAATTACATCCCCTAACGTTTCATCAATCTGAACTTCGGAAGGGGCAATCAATGCTAACGTAGGTTGTAGACCAATAATCTCTTTCCATGCTTTTGCTACGATTGGCCAGAATTCAATATAATTAGGATTCGCATCTGTTGCTAAAATTACACGATCCAGTTTTAATGGATACAATTGATACGTCGTTATTATAACCAACAAAAAGAAGTATCTTATTCCCTTATTCATACTAATTCTCACTTTTTTAATCAGCTATTTACGAACTTTAATACATTTTGCATAGAATTTAATATCTTTTATGTCACCATGAGAACTATAAATATGCGTTTTATCACAAACATATTGTGAGACCCACGTAATATACAAAGGAACAGTTTTTCCATCAAAAGATAATTGTATCGGATTTCTTTGTGAACGATCTTGTTTATGAATAGTTAATCCACCTAAGTACGCCAAAATACTCAGTAATGCCTGATCATGACGACCACAACCAAACCCCCCGGGTGCTGTTCCATCATCAATATAAGCCCGCAAATCTTTCGTCATTTCATACAATGGCATAATAAAAACGTCTTTAGCCGATTGAGCAACTCCAATTATGCCTCCCATAACCGCTTCTTTATTAAAAATCCAAACATTTTTTGGATCATCAAGATTAAATTTATTTCTTACATAACGAGTTGTTTGCCATTCTATACCACATCTAAATTTTCCCTTTTCTGGTTCCCAAGTATCACCAATTGTTGCCAAAAAATATCCTTGTTTTTGAATATAAACAAAAAGATCATCTAATGGTTTTAAAACAGTAGAACCGGCATCAATCCATAAAACATAAGGAAATTTATCAAGGGATTGTTTTATAGCAACTGGCTTCCAAGCATACCAACCCGGAACAATTCTGCGATCATCAACCTTTACTGGTTTTAATAAATCAGGATGCGTTAGCTCAATATTATAGACACGTACTTTCTGAATATTATTGAGCGTAGTAATTTGATCTTGCTCAAGACCTAAATCATAAACTGCTATTTCTTCGATATTTTCAAAATTAGTATGATGAAGTGATCCTATTAGATTAAGCAAAATAGCAAAAAATTTTTTATCTGCTGCCGTACAGTAGTATTGTCGGATAGGTGAATGTTGTTTTATTGGGGAGTTACTATAAACATAGAGAAAAATTCCTGAAAAAAATAATAAAAAAAAAGTAGATATTTTTGTTATAGCACTTTTGGACATACTACTCCTTTTTTTCAAACTATTTACAAAATACTGAAAGATTGTTTTGTGTATTGACTAATCTTATGTATTACTATGAATTTCGCAAGTCTTTATTTTATTTACATTTCTCCTATCGTGCCTATAAAAATTTTGTTATTTTCTTAAATACTTAATAACAAAAACATTGCATGAGAAACTGAAAAAAGGAAAAAAATGTCCCAGAAAAAAGCTATTATTATTGGCGCAGGACCTGCAGGTTTAACTGCTGCCTATGAGTTATTAAAACGCACCAATATACTACCAATTGTTCTAGAAAAAAGTACCTATATGGGCGGCATTTCTAGAACAATCAATTATAAAGGAAATCGTATCGACATTGGTGGTCATCGCTTTTTCTCAAAATCTGATCGCGTAATGCAATGGTGGCATGAAATTTTGCCAATACAAAATCTTGAGAACTCAATTTCAATCAAATACCAACAAAAAACACGAACCTTGGATGCAACTACTGGTCCTAATCCTGAAAGCGTTGATAATGTTATGCTAGTACGCTCAAGAAAATCGCGTATTTATTTCAATCGAACTTTTTTTGACTATCCCTTGAAAATTAATAGTGATACTCTAAAAAAAATGGGGTTGATTCAAACAATTCGGATTGGGACTAGCTATGCCAAAAGTGTGCTATTTCCTATAAAAAAGGAAGAAAATTTAGAGCAATTTTTCATTAATCGTTTTGGTAAAACACTCTATAAAACTTTCTTCAAATCATATACTGAAAAAGTTTGGGGCATACCTTGTAATAAAATTAGTGCTGAATGGGGAGCTCAGCGCATTAAAGGGCTTTCTATTGCCAAAACAATTAAACATTTTACCAAACAGATTTTTACAAAAAAAACATCCGATATCTCTCAAAAAAATATTGAAACTAGCTTAATTGAACAATTTTTATATCCAAAATTTGGTCCAGGTCAAATGTGGGAAGTCGTTGCAAAAAAAATAATCGATATGGGCGGCATTATAAAAACAAATATTCTTGTTGATAAAATTTTTCATCAAAACAATAAAATCACTGAAATTGCTGCTTACAATTACACCACAAAAATGCACGAAGATTTTAAAGCCGATTTTGTCTTTTCTACCATGCCAGTAAAAGATCTAATGAATGCTTTCCAAAGTAATGTTCCTTGCGAAGTCAAGAAAGTTAGTGATGGCTTATTATATCGCGATTTCATTACCGTCGGCATTCTTGCAAAAAAACTCAATATACAAGAAAAGAAAAAAGAACTTCTTGAAGATAACTGGATTTATGTTCAGGAACCTGATGTTCTTGTTGGCAGAATTCAGATTTTTAATAACTGGAGTCCTTATATGGTTGCCAATCCAAATACTATTTGGATTGGGCTAGAGTATTTTTGTTATGAAAACGATGAATTATGGCAAAAAAGTGATCAAGAACTTATTAGACTTGCTAAAACAGAAATTGAAAAACTTGGCATAATAAATCAAGAAAATATTCTTGATGCTGTTGTAATTAAAATGGAAAAAACGTATCCGGCATATTTTGGAACGTATGATAAATTTGATGTAATCAAAAATTTCACGGATAAATTTGAAAATTTATTTTTAATTGGTCGTAATGGTATGCACAAATATAATAATCAAGATCATTCTATGCTTACTGCAATGACAGCTGTTGATAACATTATTCAAGGCACTACAAATAAATCAAATATATGGTCTGTCAATACAGAGCAAGAATATCATGAATCAAAATAACGTTATGGCTTAGCCACAAATTAAAACCCTTCATATCCTTTAAAAAGCTCTTCTTGAATTGGTTTCGGCTTTTTATATACGCAATACCAATCATATGCTTTTTTCAAACCATCCTTGAGAGATGTCGAAGCATGCCATCCAAGATTTGATAATTTCTCTACATTGAGCAATTTTCTGGGTGTGCCATCAAGCTGATTGAGATTAAATAAAATTTCACCATCAAAACCTACAATTTCTTTTATAAGTTCTGCTAATTCTTTTATGGCAATATCTTTGCCTGTACCAACATTAATATGCCCTAAATCATTATAATTATTCATCAAAAATACACATGCATCAGCCATATCATCAACATATAGAAATTCACGTCGTGGATTTCCAGTGCCCCATAATTGAACAGACGACGCATATTCTTCTTTTGCGCGATCAATTTTTGCAATAAGTGCTGGAATGACATGGGAAGATTCCAAATCAAAATTATCATGAGGACCGTATAAATTAGTAGGCATACATGAAATAAAGTTTGTGCCGTATTGTCTGTTATAGCTTTCACATAGCTTGATACCGGCAATTTTTGCTAGAGCATATGGCTCATTTGTTTTTTCAAGTTCACTCGTCAAAAGATATTCTTCCAAAATAGGTTGATTACAAAGACGCGGATAAATACAGGACGAACCTAAAAATAATAATTTTTTAACACCATACTTATAGGATGCATGAATTATATTTGCTTCTATCATAAGATTGTCATAAATAAATGAAGCAGGAAATTCATTATTAGCCTTTATGCCGCCAACTTTTGCTGCACCAAGAAAAACATAATCTGGTTTTTCCGCTCGAAAAAAAGAATCAACTGCTAATTGCTTGCGCAAATCAAGTTGTCCAAAAGTTTTTGTTATAAGATTGGTATAGCGCTTTTTTTGGAGCACTCTTATTAATGCAGAGCCAACCAATCCAGTATGCCCAGCAACATAAATTTTTGCATTTTGATGCATAGAATCATACACCTTCATGCTCATATTCGATTACCAATTACATTTCATATATTAATACGATGTTGGTTAGTACTAGTACTTTTTTTATAAATCAAAAACTCAGAATCTTGTCCGTAGTAATCATTCCCTAATTCACCTTTTAACAAAGCAATATCAGCATCAACCATTATTTCTACTAATTCTTTAAAAGTTACTTTCGGTTCCCAACCAAGTAAAGTACGCGCTTTAGTTGGATCTCCAATCAAAAGATCAACTTCTGCAGGACGAAAATAACGTTTATCAATAGCCACAAGAACTTGACCTGTTTTTGCATTGTAACCTTTTTCATCAATACCAGAACCATGCCATTCAATATCAATACCAATTCTTTTGAAAGCACATTCCACAAACTCACGCACGGTATGCGTTTCACCTGTTGCTATAACCCAATCTTGTGGTTCATCATATTGCAGAATCATCCACATCGCTTCAACATATTCCTTTGCATAGCCCCAGTCTCGTTTAGCATCAAGATTACCTAAATACAACGTGCCATCCATACCACAGGCAATGCGGGCTACATTACGCGTAATTTTTCGAGTAACAAAGGTCTCGCCACGTATTGGGGATTCATGATTAAATAAAATACCGGTGCAAGCAAACATTCCATATGATTCTCGGTAGTTAATAGTAATCCAGTGAGCATACACCTTAGCGACACCATATGGAGATCTTGGGTAAAAAGGGGTTGTTTCTCGTTGCGGTATTTCTTGTACTTTACCAAACATCTCAGAGGTTGAAGCTTGATAAAATTTAACTTTTTTGGTCATACCGGAGGCACGAATTGCTTCAAGTAACCTTAAAGTTCCTAAAGCATCTGCTTGTGCAGTATATTCAGGCATTTCAAAAGAAACCTGCACGTGTGATTGTGCAGCTAAATTATAGATTTCATCAGGCTTTATACGCTGAATCAGACCCAACAAATTGGTAGCGTCAGTCATATCGCCATAATGGAGAAAGAAGTTGTTATTTTTATGTTTGGTATGAGGATCACGATAAAGATGATCAATCCTTTGAGTATTAAAAGAGGAAGAGCGCCTTTTAATACCATGTACTTGATATCCCTTGCTGAGCAAAAATTCAGCTAAATATGCACCATCTTGACCAGTAACACCTGTTATTAAAGCGACTTTTTTCTTCATGTCTGTCTCACTTTTGAAGTTTGCGTATAAGCCAAGATTCCATAGTATTATCAAAAATATATAATGAAATGAGACTGCTTTTTTCACCCTATACTCCCTATAAATAATGATTCTGCTTTTCATCTTTTAATTTATTTAAAATAAGTTTTACATTATCAGTTTGTTTTTTTTTGGAAATAAGCAAAACATCATCTGTTTCAACAATACAAAGATCTTCAATGCCAATAAGGCCAACTAATTTTTTTGGCACATCTACAATATTATTTTTAGAATTAATATTAATTACGGGAGCATTTACCTGTTGATGCTGGGCGCGAATAGAAAGAAAAATTTCTAAATTTCCAACATCAGACCATGAAAAATCTGCCGGCTCTACAAAAATTTTTTTACTTTTTTCCAAAACTGCATGGTCAAATGAAATTGATTCGCAATTTTGATAGTTTCCATCACCTTTGTGATACTTCATAACAGCATTGAAAAGTGTTGGTATAATATTTTTATATTCATTGATAAATAAAGAAGCTTTTCCACAAAAAACACCAATATTCCAAAGCATATTTGACAAACTAATATAGAGTTTGGCGATCTTTAAAGAAGGTTTTTCATGAAAGTGTGAAACTTTATTTAATGACCTAGCAGCAGTTTTTTTTTCTTCGTATTCAATATACCCATAACCAGTCGCAGCAAAATTTGGTTTTATGCCAACCAAACTAAAAACCTCATTATGTGCTGAAAAATCCAAAGCTTTTTTTAAGTGAATTCTAAAAAGGGCGTCTTGAATAATAAAATGATCGGCTGGCAAAAAAACTATTGTTGCATCTTTGTCTTTTTCAAAGATTTGCAAACAAGCTAATAAAATTGCTGGAGCGGTATTGCGCGCACAGGGCTCAGTCAATACCTGATTAACTTCATGACCTACTAACCGTTTGATTTCTTCTTCTTGCTGTTCGGTTGTCATAATCAATAAATTTGATTTTGGCACAAGTGATTTTACCCGAGCAATAGTTTGTTCTAAAAGAGAATGTTTATTACCAAGAGTTAAAAGTTGCTTTGGCATCTTTTCTCGACTCAATGGCCACAAGCGCTCACCTTTGCCACCAGCAAGAATAACAATATAATGAGATTTTTTCATACTACTCTCATTTTTAATTTTATTTTCTTTCAAACAATAATCGACAATACGTAAATGCTGCCTCTTTCATAATTGCCATAGATAACTTTGATTTACCATACATACGGTTTCGGGCTTTAATAGGTACTTCAGCAATTTTACATCCTGCTTGCTTAAGTCTATATAATGATTCTATGCAAAAAGAAAATCCCTTTGATTGAACTTTTTGATAAACAGCTGGCTTTAACACTTTTACATTATATAGGCGATAAGCACCAGTACAATCGTACGGCATTCCAAGCCCATTTTTTATTAAATTTTTCCAGAAATAGGTAAATGGTAAACGGATTTTTCCCCAGCCTGACATGCCACCACCATCAGCATAACGCGAGCCTACCACAATGTCTGAACTGTCTTTTTTTGCCAGTAAAGCAGGAATATAAATAGGGTCATGGGTTAAATCTGCATCCATTGTTAACAAATAACGATAATTATGTTTTTGGGCATATTCAAAAGCACACAGATGCGCCGTGCCAAGACCTAATTTTTTTTCTCTATGCATTACAAAAACTGTTGGGTCTTTTTTTGCAAGCTGATCAAGAAATTTACCGGTACCGTCAGGAGAATTATCATCACAAAAAAGAATATCGACATCGTGTTTATTTTTTTTTATTTCTTTATACAAAATTTCTACATTTTGTAATTCATTATAGGTAGGAATAAAAACAAGAACTTCATTCTTTGCCATAAGCAGATCACCTCCTTAAAAGAGTGATTGATAATCAATGGAAAATCGTCTATTTCGTACATATTGATAAGCTACCATTATTCCAAGAGCAGCTAAAATAACAAGATAATATTCCATCAACATCCTATAACGAGCACAACCTCCAGGACCAGTAATAAAAACAAAATAACTAATTGAAGTGACAAAAAAACTCAATAGAAAATAGCATTTTTGCTTCAATAACAAAATGAGAGCAATTATGACAAAAAAATATTGAAAAGCCATAAAAATTATATTCCAGAGAGCAAGGCCTTGAATTAATTTATTATCAGTTCCCTCTGTTACATAATGCCAAATCTTTTCACCAAGAGAACCTTTTTTACTAAAAAAGGAATTATCTGATCCTTTTAGTTGAGGATTAACTAAAAATTTAAGCTGGTTTGCATAAAGACCAAACAATGTTTTTATCATATTTAACATCCAAATGCGTACAATAAAGAAGGGCCTATTATAAATAAAATTATTCAACATTTCTTTTGCAGTAATCCATCGTGCTGAATCATTTCTTTTTTTTCCTTGATAACTTTTTTCAATTCTTTCAAAAGCTTGTTTTGGTATAATTTGTTCATCCTTTGCTATGAGTTCGCCAAGAAAAAAATAATACATATTCTCATACATTAATGGGGCAACCGTAAGAACACCAAATTGCATTTTGTTATGAACCATGTAACCAATGACAGGCACATAAAAACAACAAGCAAATAGGCCTAATAGTTTTACAACAGGTAATGATTTTATAACACCGTAAAGACCTATAAAAAAAAATAAAATAAAGACATAAAAAAGCGCTGCTGGTTTAACAATCACAGAAATGCCATAAAGAATCCCTGCTTGTAGCAAAGAATTGGTTTGTTTAGTTTTAAAAAAATTTAATAATCGTTCGAAACCAGCGATGAGAAAAGTAATAAGCAATGTTTCTGTTAAAAAAAATTGAGCATATACAAAAAAACCTAGATTTAAAGATCCCAAAATAACAGCAAATAAAGCAGCATCCTCATTCAAAAGAGTTTTAGCACATTTATAGAGAAGAAATAAACAGACAAGCGACAATATAATTTGAATAAAAATTATATAAAAATAATCAGAGCCAAATAATTTATATAAAATTCCTAAAAATAAAGGATAGCCTAATGCTGGAGTAGGAATTTCGTTTTCAGAAAAAGGATCTACCAAATGATTATTTTCAGAAAAATTCTGACCAATACGCTCGTACGTTGGTGAATCTAAATCAAAACGAGCATCCTTGTTGGGTGCTAATGAATAAAGGCAGTACGATAAAACACAAAAAAACACAGAAGCTACAAATAAAATTAGGCTATTTTTATTCATGGATTTATCTCCTGTGAACCACCACCCTGACAAGCCAATTGATCAATAATTAACGTAATTTCAGCTACCTTAGATAAGCGTCTTAAGCTAATTGCAGGTTGATAGTCTGGCATACGAATTCTATTAAAAAATTCATGTAACAAATGTTCATGACCTTTATCCGGCACCATCACTTTTTCATTAAAAGAAGATGGCAGCCCAAAACCTTGTAATATTTTAAAATCATCCATTAAAATAGCTTTGGAATCATAAAATAATTCCATCCGTTCCTTACTCAAATCCTTATGACCAAGGGAAGTATACAATAAAGTACAAATTGAACCATCTTGAAAACTAAATTGTGCAGAGAAATTATCGGTAGGAAAAAGATCATCATTTTTTGGTTTAATTGCTTCAACTGAAACAGCTACTGGTTCAGAATCAGTTAAAAACATAAAAAGATCAAAAATGTGGCATGCTTCTCCGATAATTCTTCCTGCACCAACTTCTGTTTGTATCCAATGATCTTTTGGAATAAAACCTGCATTCATACGATATTGCACAACCAACGGTGATGTGCGTTTTTCAATTTCCTTTTTTATCTTCTGCATAAAGGGAGCAAAAGAGCGATTATAATCAACACAAAATGGAATATTCGAATTTTTTTGAAAAAATTCTTGAAATTGTTTCAGCTGGTCAAAATCAGTTACCATAGGTTTTTCTAAAAAAACTGCTTTCCCATTTTCCAGAGCCGCTAAAGCTTGATTGCAATGATATTTATGTGGCGATGCAATAAGCACTGCATCAACCAAATCTTCATCAAATAATTTACTATCATCAGAAAGGGCTTTTGCTGCGCCATAGGTCTTTGAAACCGTGATTGAGTTAGCTATATTAGCATCAACAATCGCATTAATTTTTACATTCTTAATGCGTGAAATAATGGGCATCAATTTTACTTTAGCAAAACCACCAGCCCCAATAACACCAACACGGACATTATCTTTATATGCAGGAATAAAAGTTGGCTGGCTTTTTTGCTGAATAATTTTTTGTTCCTGTTTATTTATATAGCTAGCAGCTTCTTTTTCTTCTCTATATGAGAGAATAACAGCTAAAGCCGATTGATTTTTTAAGCGCTCATAAGCTTGTTCTGCTTGCTCTATTGATGCTGATTCAGAAATTAAACTGTTAACATCTAGTCTCTTTTGTTCAATAAAATCAACAATTGATTGCATATTTCTATTTTCTGTCCAACGAACATAGGCAAAAGGATAGTCAAGACCGTTTTGCTCATAAGAACCATCATATCTTCCAGGCCCATATGAACATGAAATAAGAAAGTCAATTTCTTTTTGATAAAAAGGACTTCGATCACACGTTAAAGGAACATCCCCAACTAAAACAACCCGTCCCTTTTTGCGGGTAATTTCCATCGATTGCTGAATAATGGTATTATTACTTGAGCCTGCGGTTATAATAGTACTATCAACGCCATTATGTGCCGTAATAAAATCTATTTCATCTTTCAGGGCATGCTCACGAGGATTCAATACAGAGTCTGCACCAATTTTTTTTGCAAGTTCAAGCCGCTCAGGAATAAGGTCAATACCAATTACCTTACAACCAGAAAGTTTTGCTAACTGCACCGTTAATTGCCCTAAAAGGCCAAGCCCTAGCACACAAACAGTTTCACCCAACATAAGATTTGCTCTTCGTAGTCCTTGCAATGCAATCGCGCCTAAAGTAGTAATACTTGCCTCTTTCAAATAATCTTGATTAGTTACTTTGACCACAAGATTTTCTGGCACCGCTATCATTTCCGCATGATGCGCAAAACCAGCACCTGCACATGCTACAAAATCCCCTGCTCTAAATTTGGTAATTTTTTTGCCCACCGCAATTACTTTGCCAGAGCACGAATAACCTAATGTCTGAAGATCACCTGCAAGTTTTTCTTTGATAAGAGCCTTTGTTCCTTCAATGCCATTTTTAGCAATTGACATCATAACTTTTGGCAACTTAAGCGGAATAGTACTAAATAAACTTTTTTGTGCATTAGCAATAGTAGAACCTTCAGTTCCAGGGCTTATACAGGAGTAAAACACTTCAATCAAAACTGTATTTTCACTCAGGATTGGTTCACATACTTCTTTAACTTTAACAATACCTTTTTCTAAAAAAACCTGTCTCATTTATAAATCTCCTTGCACATAATCTATTATTGTTGCAATTGAAATGTTATTTGCTGGCCAAAACAATTGGTCTTGCCCTTCATGCTCTCTATGAGGTTCATAAAATACTCCACAAAAATCTAATATTTTTTTGTGCTGCAAGACTAATTTGTCCATTTTTTTAAATTGGGTATGTTTTACGAGGCATAAAATAATATCGGCCTGGTCAAGGCCATGTTTTAAAGGAACGTTCTCTTGGTTAAATAACTCATGCATTGTTTCATTATTAACATAAGGATCACAAATCAGAAGATCTATATCAGTAAAAATTGAAAGTTTTTTGGCAATTTCAAGAGCGGGAGATTCTCGTAAATCATCGATATCAGGTTTATAGGTCAAACCTAAAATTAAAAGCTTTGGACGTTGCAAATGGCTACGATACCAATTTTCAATACAACGGCGTGTTGTTTGTACAACCTGCCGAGGTTTTGCATCATTAATCTGACGTGCTGCTTTTAAAAGTGCTGTATGCTCAGGAAACGTTTGTATCAAAAACCAAGGATCAACGGCTATACAATGACCACCAACACCACACGATGGATTCAAAATATTAACCCGTGGATGCTTATTTGCTAATTCAATAACTTCAAAAGGATCTAATCGCATCTTATAAGCCATAGCAGCAACTTGATTTGCAAAGGCAATTGCTACATCACGTGAACTATTTTCAACGAGTTTAACCATCTCCGCTGTTGTAGCATTAGTTAAATATAAAGAAGCTTTTACAAATTGCTTATAAAATAATTTTGCTTTTTCTACCGATTCTTGATTGATGCCACCAATTATCCGAGGATTGTTGATTAATTCAAAAAAAATTTTTCCTGGCAAAACACGTTCTGGACAATGTGATACATAAAAATCAACTCCTGCCTTTAATTTACTTGAAGCCTCTAAGCGCTGTGCTAATGAATCCGTAGCTCCAACAGGCACGGTTGATTCAAGAATAATAACATCACCTTTTTTAAGAACTCTTGCAATTGATTCAGCTGCGTTCCATACATAAGAAAGATCTGCATCTTTATTTTCTAAAAAGGGCGTTGGAACAGCTATGATAAAACAATCTGATTGCTCGATAATAGTAGTTGCTCGAAAAGTATTATAAGAAAGAACTTCACGTAATTTTTCTAAAAGTTCAGGCTCTTCAATTACTGGATCAAAATTATTAATGCGCTCTACTTTTTCTTTATCAATATCATAACCAATTACTTCAAAACCATATTTTGCTGCTACTATTGCCGTCGGCAAACCAATATAGCCTAATCCTACTACACACACCTTTTTCATGCGTTTTTCCTTTGCCCTTAACCATTAATTTGCATAGATATAGTATTTTTTTTCTCGAATATGCAATCTTTTTTTTCAATAAAATCTTTGACAATAGTTACTATTTTTTCTGATGCATAACCATCACCAAAAATAGTACGTTTTTGGGGTTCATTCAACAAGCGCGTCACAAAGTACTGCTGTAGCATATCAAAAATTACATCTTCATCGGTTCCAACTAAATGAGCAACACCCTCCCAAACAGCTTCCATGCGCTCTGTTTCATTACGCAAAATCAGCGTTGGTTTACCTAAACTTACAGCTTCTTCACAAATGCCACCAGAATCTGAGGCTACTAAATTGGCTTGCAATAAAATATATACCAAATCTTTATACTTCAAGGGCTTACATTTAAAAATATTGGAACAATCATTTAAATTAACTTCTTCAATTGCTTTCAGGACATTTGGATTAGGATGATAAGGATATATAAACAATACATCTTGATTATCTTGAGCAGATTTTTTGACCGCTGATAAAATTGATTTTATACCACCATTAAATGATTCTCGCCTATGGGCCGTAACTAATACAATTTTTTTCCCCAATTTTTTATTTTCATCAACAATCGATTGAACAATAGGATCAATTACTACTTTTTTTTCAGCAATTAAATTTTCCATTATTCGTAAAGCATCAACAACGGTGTTTCCAGTACAAAAAACATGATCCCTATTATTTTTTTCTGACAATAAATTTGCTGTGGCAAAAGATGTGGGTGCGAAATGAAATCTCGCCAGCATAGAAACAATTCTACGATTCATCTCTTCAGGGAATGGATAATTGATAGTTGCCGTACGCAACCCAGCTTCAACATGGCCTACAGGAATATGCAAATAGAAAGCTGCCATTGCTGCTGCCATTGTTGTTGTTGTATCACCTTGAACAATAACAAGTGAAGGTTTAATATTCTGAAAAATTTCTTTAGTCTTCTCTAATACTTTTTGATGTACGTGAAAAAGATCTTGGCCGGGAACCATAACATTTAATGCAAAATCTGGTCTCACATTAAAAAGATCAAAAACTTCTTGTAATAAATCGCTATGTTGAGTTGTAGAACAAATTACTACAGGAATTTCGGCTTTTCTTAGCGCAAAATAAAGCGGTATCATTTTGATACCTTCGGGGCGTGTGCCAATAATAAGGATTACAGGCTGTGTCATAAAAGTTACTTAATATTTTTGGTTAATCTAAAAAAATGAAATTTATAATATTACCTTATTGAGCAACATACCATATCGGTATCACATAGCAAGATTGAAATGTAATTCTATGTTGCTAGTATTAGTATGAAGAAAAATATAAGGAGATCTATGAATGCTATCTATACCTTTTCTAATCAACCTTATGAGAAAAAAAAGTTAGTACTTCTCTTTCTGGTTTCATTTTTTATACGTGGATTAACTTTTTATATCTACGTTCAAAACCATGAACGATATAAACAAGCAGATTCATCTGATTATCACATCTGTGCTTTTAGTCTGGCAAAAGGTTTAGGAATGTTCCATCCTCAACATCATAAACCACTTTTTTGGCGTACACCAGGATACCCAGCCTATTTAGCAATTTTTTATAAATACTGTGGTACTAGTGATATACGCTTTCAAGGAAATATCAAAGCTCAGAAGATTTCAATTTGGCTTCAAATATTTCTATGCTCGTTCATTCCAATTTTAGTATTTTTTTTAGCATTACTTTTAACGAGTTCTTCTGTTATTGCATGGATTTCAAGTTTGATTTTTGTGTTTCATCCAGGATTCATTTTAGCAAGCTGCTATCTTTTAACTGATGGCCTTGCCATGATTTTTTTTCTTCTTTTTTTATTGTTTTTTTATAAAAGTTTTACGTTTCTGAAAGAACAAAAAAAAATATCTGATAGCCCAATAATATATTGGGTATTTGCTGCTATAGCTCTTTCTATTTATACTTGGATGCGACCAAATGGAGAATTTATTGCATTCATTGCTCTTTTTATTTTTTTATTTTCAGCAAATACCTTAAGACAAAAATGTATAAAAATTATAGTATTTGCTACAATCTTTTTTACCTGCTTAAGTCCTTGGTATGTGCGAAATCACAATCTTACTGGTTATTGGTTTTTTTGCCCAATGTCCGGAGCTTATCACCTTGCTTTTTCAGCCCCTAAAATTCTTCATCGGCTAACAAATCAACCCTTAGAAAATTGTTTAAAATATTTATTTGTTACCTTAAAAACCCAACTTGAACAAGAAGAAAAAAAGTTAGCTCTAACAAACCCTGAACTTTTTGTATCTCGAGAGCTTGTCTGTAAAAAAATTGCCTATCCAATTATCACAAAATATCCTCATTATGTTTGTATTGATTGGATTTATGAAGTATGCAAAACAACTTTTGATCTCTATAGCCATCAACTCGTTACTTTTGTAAATAATAGTTTTATGCATGATCCTATAGAAGAATTTTTAACCGAAAAAATAAAAAATTGCCTTTATAAAAATCCTATGCCAGTTTTAATGCGCTTTATATGCTGGTTGGAATTTCTTTTTTCAATTTTACTTTGGTTTGGCTTGATTGGTGGCATCATTATTTTTATTCTTCAAGCATTTATTAATTTTTTCCGACAAAGAAAACCTTTATCTGATACTACCTATTTGTGGATAAAAACTGGATTGATGATCGGCGGGTTACTTTTCATGACCGGTGGTTTTGGATATGCTCGTTTACGCATGCCGGCTGAGCCATTAATGGTGCTATTATCCTTAACATTTTGGCTATATTTTTTAAAAGAAAAAAAACAGATTTTTTATGTACAAAAGGAAAAACTTACATGAAACATCTTTATGCGCCATGGCGAAGTAACTATGTAACAGACGTTGTCCATGGTAAAAATGATAAAATAGAAAAAGAAGACTGTATATTTTGCGCAAATCTTGCTGATAACAATGATGAAAAACATTTTATTTTTAAACGATTTACTCATCATGCAATAATGCTTAATTTATATCCCTATAATGCCGGGCATTTGCTGATTATTTCATTAGATCATAAAAAAAATTTAGAAGAATTATCAAAAGAAGCACGCATTGAATTAATAGAATTAACCAACAGTTGCATAAATATTTTAACTGATGTTCTAAAAGCACAAGGAGTTAATGTTGGTTTTAATATTGGCAAAGCAAGTGGCGCAGGAATACCAAGCCATTTTCATCAACACGTACTTCCACGCTGGATTGGGGACACAAACTTTTTGCCATTACTTGCTAATACAAAACAAATATCAATCGACCTTAATGAAATTTATAAAAAACTAAAATCATCGATTCTAGCATTATAGTTTATTTTTAGACCCCAACTCTATAATTTGATTCCTGCATAAAGCACGCATAAGCTCCTCTGTTGTATATTCATGATTACGGATTTTTATATTTATGCTTGTATCAGCTCCTAAATTTATTAACTTCTCAACATTTTCTAACTTTTTTGCTAATAAAGCTTCATGTAATGGAGTTCTTCCATTAATTATTTCATTAATACCCCATCTTTTTGTCTTTACCAGAAGCTCGATAATCTCTGGCGCAGATTTGGCCGCGACAAAATGAAGCGCCTGATGATTTTGCCACTCAGAACTCATTTTTTTGTCCTTATATTCCTGAAAAAAGAACTCCCCTTTATTTTCTAAAATAAATGAAATAGCTTGATCTCTGCCACACCGTATTGCATAGGCTAACGGAGAAATTGTTGCTGCATCCAAAGATAAAGGGCGATTAACATCCGCTTTATTATTTCTAATTAAATAATTCGCAAAATCTCTTACTTTTTCTTTATAGATTTCATCTGCCTCAGGAATTAGCGTAAGCAAAACTTCATGAAAAGTTGAAACCCCATATGCATTTAGTTTATTCAAGTCTGGGTTAAATCTTAGCAAGAATGAAAAAATATCATAAGAACTCAAGGCTCTTTGAGCAGGAGGAACTCCTTGAGAATCCAATGCATCAATATCAGCACCTTTACCAATTGCCCATTCAATTAATTCAGGTAAAGCTTTTTTTTGAATAAGTAAATGAAGAAGATTTGTGTAATCATCTTTACTTGCTGCTAAATTAGATTCCTCTACAAATTTTAAAAAATTTTCTTTATCCCTAACAAGAAGAGTTGATAAAGAAAATTTGTTCTCTTTATCTAATTTTTCTTTATGTTTCTTCAGCAAAGTAAAAAAATTTGGGAAATTGTTATTTATAACTCCGGTTTGCAACATTGCAACAATCGAATTAATTGACTGATTTTTTTTCTTTTTTTTAGGTTTTTTATTTTTTATTAAAACTTGCTTTGTACAAAATTCCTTTTTTTCTATTTTGGTATTAATTTTTGGTAATTTATCGTCTAAATTAACGATAACTGTATGATCTTCTAAAAATTCCACCAATTCATTTTGCTCATTAATATCCTGAAGGTTTTTTTTGGAAAACAGGAAGTCTTTGTTTTCCAAAAAATTCTTCTTTTTGTAACATTTCTGATAAAAAGAAATCATCAAACTTAAAAGAATCGCTTGAAAGTTCTGATTTATTTTTAGTTTTTACCTGCCAAACCTTCTTTTTCCCGTATCTTTCTTTTTTATTTAATTTCTTACTTTCCATACCTTCAGACAAAAAGGGAAAAATAAGAAAAATAACCAATCTTTTCATCAATAATTCCTTTGGTCAAAAAAACATCTGCATTAAAGGTAGCACTTCAGTAAATTCTGACAAGAAATTCTAAGGCTGATAGTATGAAAATCCTAAAATTAAGACTATACTAAAATAAGCGGTAAAATAGCTTTAGACCTTCCAAAAGAGCTGATTGATTATGAAATCATTAGAAACGCGTAAAAAATTTTTCGAATTTTTTGAAAAACATAGCCACACCAAAGTTCCTAGCTCATCTTTAATTCCTGCCCAAGATCCAACCCTTCTTTTCACCAATGCAGGAATGAACCAATTCAAAGACGCCTTTTTAGGCAAAGAAAAACGTAGCTATACCAGAGCGGTTTCCATTCAAAAGTGCATGCGTGCCGGGGGTAAGCATAATGATCTTGATAATGTCGGTCTTACGAATCGTCACCTTACGTTTTTTGAAATGATGGGCAACTTTTCTTTTGGTGATTACTTTAAAAAAGACGCGATTAGCTGGGCTTGGGAATGCCTTATCAAATATTTTAATTTTGACCCCAAAAATATGTATGTTACCGTTTTTGAACAAGACAATGAAAGTTATGACATTTGGCACAAAGACGTTGGCGTTGCCAAAGAAAGAATCTCTAAACTTGGTGCAAAGGACAATTTTTGGCAAATGGGAGATACCGGCCCCTGTGGTCCTTGCACTGAAATTTATGTTGACCGCGGTCCAAAAATAGGCTGCGGGAAAAAAGAGTGTACTCCGGGTTGTAGTTGTGACCGATTTTTAGAAGTTTGGAACCTTGTTTTTATGCAATATGATCGCCAAGAAGACGGCACTAATGTTCCCTTAAAAAACCCTGGTGTTGATACAGGCATGGGACTTGAGCGATTAGCCCTTATTGTTGAAAATAAAGAATCAGTATTCGAAACTGACCTTTTTGCACCAATCATTAAAAAAACAGAAGAATTGACCGGTTTTGCCTATTATGATTCTGCTATGCCCATCAGAACAGCCTTTAATGTTATTGCAGACCATGTGCGCGCTGCAACTTTTTTGATTGCTGATGGCGCTACACCGTCAAATGAAGGACGCGGTTATGTATTGCGCAAGGTAATTCGCCGTGCAGCTTTATTTGCACAAAAATTAACGAGCAATAATATTTTCCCAGATCTTGCTCAAGCAGTTATTGATTCTATGGGCTCTATTTATCCAGAACTCAAACCCGCAGAAAAAGCTATCAAACATTTGCTCAAAACAGAAATTGACAAATTCGCAACAAATCTTGTGCATGGACAAACTATATTAGAAAAATTCTTTGAAGAATCCAAAAAAAATAGAATTATTACGGGTGTCCAAGCATTCAAATTGTATGATACGTATGGTTTTCCCTTGGAATTAACCCGCGTTATTGCTCATGAAAAAGGCTACACGGTTGACACTGAAGGTTTTGATGCGCAAATGGAGCTACAACGTGAGCGCTCTGGCGGCAAAATAGTCAAACAAGATATTGATAAAATTTCATTGCCAGATACTATTCAAACAACCTTTGTTGGCTATGAAACAACCGAACATAAATCTCCCATCATTGCCCTTATCCAAGATAACCAATTAGTAGAAACAATCAAAGAAGGCGAATCATGTTGGATTGTTACCCAAGAATCACCATTTTTTGTAGAAAAGGGCGGCCAAGTAAGCGATGAAGGAATGGTAATTATCGAAAATAAAAAAACGCCCATCGAAGATCTTAAGCGCGTTAATAATGCTATTGCAATCAACATTACTGCGCCATGTGATTTAAAAATTGGTCAAAGCGCGATGTCACAAGTGTCTTATCAACGTCGTCTTGATACGATGAATAATCATACTGCAACGCATTTATTGCAATCTGCGCTAATCGAAATTCTTGGCAAAGAGGTTAAACAATCTGGTTCTTTAGTTCACCCTGATTATTTACGTTTTGATTTTACGTACCATAAAGCAATGAACCCAGAAGAAATTAAATTGGTAGAAAATCGCGTTAATGAAAAAATTCGTGAAAATCTTTCGGTCTCGATCTACGAAACTACCTATCAAGATGCTATAAAAAAAGGCGTAATTGCTATCTTTGGTGAAAAATACAATCCAGAAAGCGTTCGTGTTATTGATATTTCACCTTTTTCTATGGAACTCTGCGGTGGCACCCATGTAAGAAGAACTGGTGATATTGGCACCTTCAAAATTACCGAAGAAATATCGTTATCTGCTGGT
Organism: Candidatus Babeliales bacterium; assembly: GCA_020054235.1. GTDB lineage: Bacteria > Babelota > Babeliae > Babelales > JACPOV01 > JAGVLQ01. The sequence continues at coordinate 48,694 of JAGVLQ010000013.1, read as the reverse complement.
CAGCGCAGAATTTTTGCGATGACAGGGCGCGGCGCAATGGAACTATATCAGCAAGATTTTGGTATTGTAAAAAAACTCAGTCAAGACTATAAAGTGCAGCATCATGAACTTATTGATGCAATTGAAAAGCAACGCGAACAACTCAAACAAGCACAAGCACAATTAAAACAGTTAAAAAAAGAAACTTGGAAAGTTCAGTTGCCTGCTTGGCTTTCAAGCGTCAAGGAAATTAATGGTTTGCCATTTGGATTTTTTTCATTTTCTGATTATTCAGTCGATGAATTAAGAGCTATCGCACAAGAACTCATGGATAAAAAACCTGGCTTTTATTTCTTGATAAGTTGTGAAAATGATCGCTGTACATTCTTGAGCATGATTGCCCAAAGCTATGAATCAAAAATAGATTTTAAGCAATTTGGAAACTGGTTACAAGAATCGTTTGCATTGCGCGGTGGTGGCAAAAAAGGAATGCTCCAAGGCGGCGGATCCTTCTTGGATGTTCAGGTACTTCAAGAAAAAATTAAAAACTGGTTAAAAAATTAAAGCAGCTTTTCTAAGAAATTGCATGCTTGACCTATATTGCTAGCCAAAAGATCAGCACCTTCTGAAAAATTGGAAAGAACATAATTGCCAACATCTTCACGATTTTCTGGTCTTCCTATGCCAAAAGAAAGACGCCAGAAATCTTTACCGATAAAATCGATAATAGAGCGCAAACCGTTATGCCCCTTAGCACTACCAGCGAATTTAAGTTTAACTTTACCAAAAGGCAACTCTAATTCATCATGAACAACAATAATGTTTTCAGGCTTAATGCCTTTTTTTTGCAAAAAGGGAACAACTTTGCCGGAAGTGTTCATAAAAGTTTGGGGCTTTATAAGTAAAACTGTTTTATCATCAATACACAATTCAGCCAGCTCGAAGATATCTTTTTTCTGCCAAGATAAATTGTATTTATCTGCAAGCGCATCAAGAACTAAAAAGCCAATATTGTGCCTATTGTGTTCAAACTTTGGTCCGGGGTTACCGAGCCCTATGATTGCTTTTATGTCTGTTTTTTTTTCCATATGATTACTTAACAAAATCCCGTCCATAAGAAAATCTTACAGACGGGAAAATTTATTATTTCTTATTAATAAGCAAAATTAGTCTTCATTTGCTTTTGGTTTAGAACCTTCATCTTTTTTTTGCTTTTCTTTTTCAGCTTCATATTTTTTGTTTAAGCGAGTAAGAACTTTTTGGGTTAGATCAATCGGTTTAGCACCAAAAATTATGCCACCAGCAAGAACCATGATACGGTTTTCTTCACGCGCCAAAGCTTCTGCTTCATCTTGGATTTTTTTCAAAATATTCATACGCAATTTTTCTTCTGCACCTTGGGCATATTCTTGGGCACCTTGTACCTTAATACGATATTGGGCTTCCAAATTAACAAGTTCTTCGCGTTTACGCTCACGCGCAGTTTCACTCAGTGCATTCCCCATAGTTTCTAGCTCAGTTTTTTTCTTGATTGCTGTTTCTTCAAGAGATTTGAGTTGCGCTTTGCGCGAATCAAGTTCTTTTTCAATACGCTTGAGGCCATCACGATATTCTGTTGATTTTTCAAGAATCTCAAAGGGGTTAATAAAGGCAATAGATTTTTGTATCTCTTCACGAATGAAATTTCTCAAAGCATCGGGAGACTTCATAAAATCCGTGTCACTCTTAAGACCTTTTTCAACACTAGCTGATTTAGTTTCACCCTCAACTTTTATTGTTTGTGCAGCACAAAGAGATAATGAAATTCCGAAAAAAATAACAATTATCCTATTTTTAGAAGCATTTTTCATGAAACAATCCTTATTAATTTTAACAAGCAATGAATATTGTAGTCTCTTAATCTACTCGATTATTTTTTTGCGTCAAATTTTTTAATCTTTAAAAAGATAGTTTACAAGCACTTTTCGCAACTCTTCAAATATAAATAAAGGGGCCGTTAGCAACAATATTAAACACCATTGATTAAAGGTTAAAGGTACTGTCTTAAAAATATACTGCCCTGGAATTGTGTATAATAGTATCATTTGCAACCCTAAAACAAAAAAGGTAGCTATTAAAAGCCAATAATTACTCAAGATTCCGATCTTAAAAATTGAAAACTTTTCTGAACGGCAGTTCCATGCATTAAACCACTGATACATTGCCATAGTAACAAGCGCCATCGTTCTTGCAAGAGAAATATTCTGTTCATAATACCTATTAAAAATAAACAAAGAACCTAAAGCCATCGGTATAGAAAGATAAACCATATTGAGAAAAACCTTCCAATCAACAAGCCGTGTAATTTTTTTCACATGAATGCTTATTGCTAATGCTTTCTCATGGCATGGCTCAAGAGAAAGCGCTACATCAAGGAAACCATCAGTAATCAGATTCAACCAAAGAATTTGAACTGCCAATAAAGGCAATGGCATATTGGCAACCAACGCAAAAAGAATAATAAAAATTTCTGCCATATTGGTGGTAAAAAAGTAAGTAATAACACGCCGCAACGTAGCAAAAATATGCCGACCTTGTTCAATGGCATGCACAACACTCATAAATGAGTCATCTAATAAAATCATATCGGCTGCTCGTTTTGCAACTTCTGTTCCAATAGCTCCCATAGCAATACCAAGATCAGCTGCAACTAACGAAGGAGCATCATTGACACCATCACCTGTCATAGCAACAATATTTCCTTTTTTGCGAAATAATTGAACAATACGTAATTTATTTTCAGGTGAAACACGCGCAAAAACTTTGATTAAATCTAATTTTGAAGATAATTCATCATCAGACAACAAATCAATTTCTTTACCTTCAATAACCCTGTCTCCATCATGAAAAATACCTACTTTACGCGCAACAAATAATGCAGTATCTCTATGATCTCCCGTTGCCATAACAACATTAAGTCCAGCTGACTTTGCTTGTGCTACAATTCGTTTAACTTCAGGCCGAATAGTATCTTCAATAGCGAATAAACCCAAAAAGTTAAAATTATCTTCAAATAGCTGTTTCAAAAAATTAGAATCCTCCTGCCAATTGGGGGCAAGTTTTAGAATATCAATTTTTTTTTCTGCCATACCAATAACTCTAAAACCCTCTTGAACTAATTCTTGTAAAGTTTGTTGAGTTTGATATTTAGCATTATGACACTTATTGATAATCGTCTCTGGTGCTCCGGCAATAAAACAAAAAATATCATCTCCTTTTTGATAAATTCCTGCTTGATATCGCAACACAGATTCGAAAGGTTGTTCATAAAGAGGTTTATATTCAAATAAAGCTTCTTGGCTACTTATATCAATTTTTTGGGAAAAAACAAATAATGCCGCTTCCGTTGGATCTCCTTTTATATTGTATAATTTTAGATCAGGAACAAACTCAATTTCTGTTTTATTCATTAATGAGCAACCTAATCCCATTAAATGCATTGTTGAACTATATTCTTTTAATGGTTTTTGTTCATAATAAATATTCCCTTCAGGCTTGTATCCTTGTCCTGAAATCTCATATAATTTATCATCGGCATATAACTTTGAAACAATCATTTCATTGCGTGTCAATGTTCCAGTTTTGTCAATTATTATAACATCGGTACGTCCTAGACCTTCCGCTGCTTGTAATCGTTTTACCAAAACATTTTCTTTTGACATGCGATAGGCACCAGTAACAAGTGTTAATGTCATAATTACGGGCAATCCTTCAGGAATAACACAAATAAAAAGGGCAGTAAGAATAACCAACATGTCAACAAATGTTCTTCCTTGCCAAACGCCTATCAACAATAAAAATAAACATACGAGCAAAATAAAATATAAAATATACCCTGATAAATGATCAATTTCGCGCTTGAGAGGCATTTCTGTTTCAATTTCTTCAATCGCGTGGCCTATTCTCCCTATTTCAGTTTTGTCTGCTGTAGCAACAACAACTGCTTTTGCAAAACCATTAAGAATATAAGTGCCCTTAAAAATCATATTTTTTTGATCAGCAATTGAAACTTCTTGTGTTATTGGTTTTATTTCTTTTGCTATTCCCCTTGATTCTCCCGTTAACATTGACTCATCTACTAAAAGATGGTGTGCTTCTAGCAAACGAGCATCAGCAGGAACTTTTTCTCCCTCTTGCAAAATAACAATATCTCCAGGGACTAATTCAGATGATTGTACAATCTTCTTTTTCCCATCGCGCAAGACAATTACTTGAAATTTTAAGTATTTTCTTAAACTTTCAAGCATTCGCTCTGTTCTGCCTTCTTGAATAGTTCCAATAACAGCATTAAAAAACAATACCCCACTAATCACGAATGCATCAAGAGGGTCACCTACAAAAAAAATTATTGTTGCTGCGACCAATAAAATATAAATCAGAGGATTTTGAAATTGACGAAAAAAAATTTTCAAGAGCGAATCGCGCTGAATCTTTGGCAAAATATTCTTACCAAATCGTTTTTGAAGTTGAATCACTTGGTCAAAAGAAAGGCCTTTGGCAGAGTCAGTAGATAGATTTTGTAAAACAGTTTCAATAAGTTCTTTATATGCTTTCATAATTAAATTATAATTCGCCTTCAAATTCTAATTTTTTAAATTCACCAATTCCTTTATAATAAGGCATAACAGTATCTACCGCACCATAGGATTTAAGTAACTTGATCATCGGAGTATCAACAGCATATGCCAGCGGATTCCAACCATTATAATCTCTCGTATTCATAAATAAATAAAACATCCGAGAATTTCTACCGAATAATTGTTCCGCGCGAGTAATAAAAAATTTAGTAAATTCATAAATTTCTTCATCAAAATCTTCACTTGCATAAATAGTATTTGTAAAAGGCGTAAAACCATTTAATTCATTAGCTACACTTAAAACAGCATATAAAAAAGGTTTATTAACTGAGTAACGAACAATCGTATCTATAAGCAACCGTGCTATATCAAAATTTCTTCGCAAAATTGCTAAATGTAATGGTGTCCTTCCTTCAAAATCGGCATTACTTAATAATAATGATTTTGTTTCTTTATCTTCTTTAAAAAGATAATCTATTTTTTCAAGCAATATTTTTAAATAATTAATTTGATTGTCTGCAGCAACATTAATAAAGGGATTCCAACCAGCACTATTTCTCGTTGAAAAGAAAGTAAATAAGGCATAGTCATTATCTTTAAATTGAGAAGCTAGATTTAAAATTTTATTAAATTTTTTAAATTGATCATGATTTATTGCATGATTCAATGCTAAGCCTTCTTGATTTGCTTTTGTTATTAATGGATCAATTGGCCCTATAGGCATTTTTGCACCATAATGCATCAAAAAAAATTTAATTTGATTATCTTTTGCATAGGATAATGCGTTATTGCCTGATTTTTCTTGAGCATTTAAAAATTCATCAAATTCTTTTGAGTCTCTGCCCAAAACATGCGCAGCAACTTTTACCATAATTTTTATATTTTCAAATTCACTATCAAATGAAGCATCACCCAAAGGTCTTTCGTTTTCTTGATAAGTACCAAGATTCATAAATTTTAAAAAAAGTTCTTTATTTTCAGCCGATAACTTCATTATCCGCATCATTATGAGTTCAATCAATCTTCTATTGGCACTATATTCAGCAAGACCCAAAATCGTTAAGCCTTGTTTGGTACGCTGAGAAAGGTATTCAAAAAGCCCATAAGTATCATTACCATAAAATTCTTCTAGGGCATCAAATATTGCTGAAACATTCTCAATATCACTAATAAGTGACCCAAATTGCATAATATTAAAATCATCTTCATCTCTTGTATTAAGCACTTTAAGAAAGCCTTCTTTATCACCTCTGTACTGCTGCACTACTTGCTTTAGTAACGAACGAAATTTCTGGGGTGTATTTTCTTTTGCTGCAGTTAACAATTCTTTGCCTAATCCTACATGCAAATCAGAAATAGAACGATTTTCGATAGATAAACAGTTTTGAACAGCATTATGATTATAGGAGACCAATAGTGATAGTAAAAGTAATATTGAAAAACGTAAAATTCTTTTCAATTTCTTTCCTTTGGTATTTTTTTTATACTAGTTACCAAACTTTATCTTATGCAAAATGATTATTAAATCTCATGCGCGCTATTTCCAAACTATCAGACCACAATGAAGAAAAGATAGAATGTAATCGCGAAGAAAATTTTGGTGCTTTACTTTTATCAGATAATTTGTCTAAATCAAGATCTTCAAGCCAGTTTATAAATGCTGCTATTTCTGGCTTATAATTTTTAGTATTTTTTAAATTCTTTATTCTACGCTGGACAAAACGCCATTTCCAGACAGTTTCTTCATCAAGCGGTTTTTCTAAAAAATAATTTTTTAAGCGCGCTGCCATTTCATCTAAAGGCAAAGAAAAACCAAAATCTTCATAATCTTCGCCTTCTACAAGAAGACAAACCATCGTCACTATACATTTACTAAAACATTCGCAACAGTTGCTTCCTATGTCACTTTTCCAACATACGCGTAGTTTGGGTTTTTTAAGTGAATGTTCTTTACAAATTTCAAGGATTTTTCCAATTTTTTCTGAGCGGGTAAGTTCTGCTCCGAAATGAAAAGAATAGCATCCTGCAATCTTTAAGTTGTGCTCAATAAGAGGATGGCTTCCATAAGGCCAAGGGCAATCAACAACACTTGCTGAGCCAATTAAGCAAAAAGGAATGCCTTTTGCAACCATAAAAGGAATCATCAAACTCGTATAGCCTAACCCCTGTGTCATATAGGTCCAAATAGCAGGATGGTTAATAGTCTGCTGCCAATTATATATTCCTGCAAAATTTGAGCGTACACACGCAAGCGGCAGATGATATTCCTGTGCATATGATCTACAATGATTTTTTACTTGAACCCATTGATCGTGTCTTGCAATTGGCACGTCTCCGCCGCAAATCGTTACGAGATATTGTTTTTTATCAATTGTTGCCAACGAGTTGTAAATTGAGTCAACACCACCACTAAATGGTATAATTACAGCGTTCCGATTTTCATTAAATTCTTGCGCTTGGGTATAGGAGTTTTTAATGAGGTTTTTGGCCTTTAAAATCCCATTCCAATTTCGGGATGGGTAAAATAAACGGAACACTTTTTTTATTTTTCCCAAAGATTCATACAAATCTTGATCCATTCGTTCTATTATATATGTTTTATCTTGTTGCCAAATAATGGGGACAACATGTAAAAGAAAAGGCACAATAAGGATTGAATAATCTAACTTTGTTAAGTCGATAGCAACATCGTCATATTGAAGCATAAAATCTTCTATGAAAAATAACTTCGAAAGCTCTTTATTTGGTTTTATAATTATCGCATCTTTAGAAACTTTGATTGATTCAATAAGATTTAACTCTTCTGCATGAAGTAGAAAATTACAAAATAGGAGAAATGAAAAAAATTTTTTAATCATAAATTCATCCTTTTTTATCGTTTTAAAACCAGATTAATTGGCTTGCCTTTTTGCCATGCAATGATATTTTCAATTGTATTAAAAATTAAGCGGCGCATAGCTTCATACGAATTAAATGCATTATGCGGCGTAACAATTACTTTTGGATGATTAATCAAATAATGATTTTCCAAAACTGCTTTTAGTTCATTTTTTTCCGGGCTATTATCAATAAGCAAGGAAAGTGGATCTCTGGTAAAGCACTCTTCTTCTAAAACATCCAAAGCTGCTCCAGCTATAATATTTTTATCAAGAGCCTCTACTAAAGCGTCAGTTTCAATAACACCACCACGTGCTGTATTTATAATATAAGCACCTTTTTTTACCAATGAAATATTCTTTTTATTGAGCATATAATGGGTTACTTTGTTTAGTGGAACGTGAAATGTAATTATATCTGATTGGCTCAAAAGGTCTTCAAATGAGCAATAAGAAAATTTCATTAAATGAGCATACTTATGATCAGGAAAAATATCATAAGCAATTACCTCCATTTCAAAACCTTGAGCGATACCAATTACCTTTTTACCAATATTACCCGTTCCAACAACACCAAGCTTTTTTTTATAGAGATCAAATCCCTGCAAGTTTTTATGAGAAAAATAATGTTCATGCCGTAGCCGATAGTAAGCATCGTATATTTTTCGGGACAAACATAACAATAACGCAAAAACATATTCTGCTACAGTTTGTACTGCATAATCTGGCACACTTGCAACCTGAATACCATACTTAATGGCTGCATCTATATCAATATTATCATAACCAGTTGCTCGTTGTGCTATAAATTTTAATCGAGAAAATTGTTTTAAAACCTCTGCAGTAATTCTTGAGCAAACAAAGATAGAAATTACATCAGCATCACGCGCAGCAAGAGGAACATTATTTATGAGCTCACCATCAAAAAAAATTACTTCATCTTGAGGAAAAGCATTAATATAAATTTTTTGATCTAAGGAATCAACTTCAAAAAAAGCTAACTTCATACGACTATTTTCTCATTTTTTTAGGTCACAAATTTCAGCCCTAGTATAACCTATAATATTTGAAAAAATTATAAAATAACTTTTTGTTACAAAAGTCTCAATTCTATTAAATCTATTAGTTTTACTATTAAAAATATTGACAATTAAAATATAAAATAACTAGGGTAAATAACAAATGGGACAATGCTTACGAGGGGGATTTTTTTATGAAGCTTCATCTCAATTATTCTTTAATTTTATACGTAGGTTTATGTTCATTCACAATTTTGTGCTCAACAAAAAAATCAACATTCAATCTGAAAATTGATGGCGGTTATTTTATGCAACATAAGCCGGAAAATCCCTCAGGAAAACTAGGCGACTTTTTTTATCAAATAGAAACAGGGCAAGAACAACTTAATGGAAAAAAAATTACTCAATCAGAATATGACATACAAGTTCTTATTTTATTAATTAAAGCAATTGAAGCTGGCTATAAAGACGAATTAGTTAATAAACTACGCAGAATTTTTAATAAAGGAGCTCTTGAGCGCATTTTAGAAAAAACAGATCTTGAAGAAGCTCTTGTTGAACTAATTGGTGACATTGAAATCGATTTGATAGAAAAATTTAGAGAATTTATTCGTATGCGCATAGAAATGCGCATTGCGCAATTATCTGAAAGTGAATTAGGCCAGAAACTTGAAGATCTCAAGGATAAGATTGATAACCTTCCACCATATATCAAAGAAAAAATTGAAAATCTTGTACTCAAAATCCTAGAAAATTCAAGTCATTTACCCGAAAGCATCAAAGAAAAAATTAAAGAATATTCAGATCATTTGGCGCAAGAGAAAGAAAATAATAGCAGTTCTTATTGGGATACACTCGGCAGTTATGCGACAGCTCCCTTTAGCTACGCAGCTTCTTATATCACTGAAACAATTTGGCCGCGTTCAAAACTGGAATAATGCTATTAAAAAGAGGAAATTAAAATGAAAGTAGTTAAAATCTTAGGACTAGTTTATACCTTGTTTATGATTTTTAATGCTTTTTCCACGGAAAAAAATCAAAAGCAACTCATCTTAAATCGTGATAGCAGTTATTTAAGTAATTTCAATACTTCTGAAAATACAAATGAACGGCAAGAATTTAATGAAGTATTGCAAAAATGGGCTCAAGAGTTAACAACCCAAGAAAACCTCAAGCAATCTGAATACGACCAACAACTCATTCAAATGTATCATAAGGGTATTTTAAGTGGCGGCTTTTCTAGTGTTGAAACTGAAAAATTTATATCGCAATTACTAAATAAAAAACAAAAAGGAATTTTTGAAGAAGCAATGGAAAAAGCAGGAATTATAGATAGCTTTTCAGAATGGGTTGGCAATCATGAAATTAAGGCTCGAACCCTTGTGATTGAAAAATTATCTGAACAATTAAAATCTATAAAAGAAAAAACTCCTGAAGGGATACGTAATGCTATTCGCATAACTTTTGGCGAAGAAAAACTTTCATCCGCCAATGGTTTTTGGTATGGCTCATTCACAACATTCTGTTTTGTTGGTTTGTTTTGGACCATAAAATTTTATATCGATAAAGCAAATATATTTTAATAGCTAATTTATATTTTGATTTTTAATATTCATCTTAGAAAATAAAAGCTTTTGCGCTTCACATGAAAATTTTTGAAATACATTTTTACGATTAAAAATCTCCATATCCAATGGAGTTTCATTCTTATCGGCTTCTTCAAGCAATAATATTTGTTCAATAGTAGTTCTTTGAGAAAATTCTTCTCGTAAGGTTTTAATAGGTCTCGACAATTTTCTAAGATCCCAAACTTTCATACTTTGATCATGAGACGCTGAAGACAAAAGGCCTTTGTTCTGATTTATAGCCATAAATTGTATTTCATCTCTATGATCTCTCAACGTTATAATAGGATTCTTAGTACGGATATCCCAAAGTTTTATTAACGTATCTTTTGCTCCTGAACACAAAAGATTATCCTTTTCATCTGCATATAAAACTGACCAAATGCCCGCATCATGTTCTTGTGCTTCAGAAAGTTTACTACCTTTTTCCAAGTCATACAGCACAACGGTACCATTTTCTAAACCACACACTAATTTATTGTTGTTACCAAAACAACCACTCATCCCAGAACTAGTATTAGTAAAAAGTCCAGCCAACTTTCTAGTTGCGCTGTTCCATACCTTTATGTTTTTATCTCGACCTCCTGAAACGAATAACGATCCATCACGACTTGGTTCAATAAAAAGAATACTTTCTGAATGAGCATCAATAAATTCTGGGCCCTTTTTTTTATCGCCAAGGTTCCACACACATAAGTTATCGATAATTCCATCTGCAATTAAAAGTTTATATTGAGGTATATGACCAAATATAAAAGATCGACAAAGGGGCGACTCGAATGTTCCCACATGAGAACCACTATTAACATCCCAAATTTTAATGGTACTATCTTCGCCACAGGACCAGATTTGTGTATCATTGGCATTAAATTTTACCAAACTTACCTGCGGATGACCGCTTTGGATAATTTTAACTACATCAGTTTCAAGATTATACAAAGAAATTTCACCAGTTCGATGACCACCAACCAAAAATTTTCCATTCTTGCTAAAATCATTAGCCCAAATTGAATTCATAGCAGGCTCGTAGGTTTTTACTAAAAATGACGTTTGCTCTTTTTCAAGATCATAAGCAACCCATTGTGCCGTATTATTAACTAATTTTTGCAATCGATCCATTTTTTTTGCAATTTCCATATTTATTTCTAAGGGTAATGGGTATTGCTTTGTAGGACTGTATTTTTTTTGAGCCCAAAGCTCCATACATTTTTCTAGTAAATTAGGCTCATTTAAATAATTTGCAGCACATAAAACACTATATAATTTTTCTTGTGTATTAAGATCAGAAAACTCAGCATTTGCTGCTTGTCTTAAAATAGTTGACGCAGATTTATCTTGTAATATAAAGCTATTTTTCAAAAATTTACGGACAAGAGAAAACTGAGAAGAAGATATGTTAGGCAAAGGAATAGGATTATCAGAATCTGAACATTTTTTTAATACCTTTTTTATAACTATAGAGGAAAGAAGATATTTTTCAGGAATTTGAAGAATTTTTTTGTCTGAAGTTTCTACCGTCAACATTTTTTGCTGTGGCTGCATGGCAAATGCACAAAAACTAATAAAAAATAACGAATAAATAAACTTGATCATTAGCACTCCTTTCAAAAAGATATGCTCTTTTTGTGAGTGTAATATAATCAGAATAGAGTTGGTAATGGTTGAGGGGAAAAAATGCCCGCGCCAGCTGAAGCCTTGACGAAGACTGGTTTATAATTATCTCCAAAATCTTTTTTTTGCAAAAGCTTTTCCAGAGTGAGATTTTAGATACAATTCAAAATTCAATGCTATAGATTTATCTTCAAATACAAAGTAACTATGCAATTTCCAAGGCTTAAATTTAGTGGATGAATTGATCCACCAAAATTGTGAGACTGAATTCTTTGATCAAGGTTTGTAGTATAACCTATATAAGTTTGATCCGGAAAATTAATAGATTTGAGTAAATAAACAATATGCATGATTTTTAATTTTGAAAAGACTTAATTTATCGCCCAGACGTCGCCTAAAGGCTATGCCGGACAGGCTTCGCTTCATTTATCTTCTGAATTTTGCCTTGCTTATTAAATGGCTGTGCCAGACGTAGCTCAAAGAGCGAAGCCTGGTGGAGGCGATGGGAATCGAACCCATGTCCGCACTATATCAAACTCAAAACGCTACATGCTTAGTTTTCGAATCTACGAACAAACCACCTCGAAAACATAGATTGGTTTGAAAGCTAGGTTCGTGATACTATTTTGCTACGCACCTAATGATCCTCGCAAGAAAGTCCTACCAGGGTTAATACGAGTCACGCAACGGGCAGAAACGCCTTGTGACAAGTCTTCTTACAACTTACGCGAACGCAGGTTGTGCAGAAGCGAAACCATTATTTTGGTTTGCATTTATTGTTTTGACTGCTTTTTTACAAGTTCTCAGCCGAAACTTGGCATGCTTTCTGAGCTATCAATAACACGTCGAAGCCTTGACGCCCCCGAATATTTCAATGATCTTTATTCAAATAGTAACGAAAAAAAATCTTTCAGTCAATAGATACATTTTGGCGAACGCTAAGCCTGAAAACACTTCCACCCGTGGCTAAGAAGCCATTTGAAGCTGCTATTCATAACAGCAATCACTATATTAACCCTAGTATTGAGATAATTTATCTTTATGATTAACAAGTTTAAGGCAGTCCATAAGCTCTTGTTGACTATGGTATCTCTATTCAAAAAGTTCTAAATTACCTATATTTTTTAAGTTCCCTTGAAGTTTCTCGCTTAATGTCGCGCTCTTTAAGCGCTTGTTTTTTATCTGCCACATTTTTATGTTTAGCAATACCCAACTCTACCTTAATTAAGCCGCGTTCATTTAAATAAATCTTGAGCGGTACTACTGTTATCCCTTTTTGGGCTATCTGACCAATAATTTTATTGAGTTCACGCTTATGGAGTAATAATTTTCTGCTGCGTGTTGATTGATCTTCGCGCTTATCAAAAGCCTGTTTGTAAGGAGAAATGTTGCAATTAAGCAAGAAAAGCTCGCCATTATGGACTGTTGCATAAGAACCAGTTAAATTTACATGTCCAGCCCTAATAGATTTAACTTCATCGCCGGTTAATACAATGCCAGTTTCCAATTTGTCTAGGATATGGTATTCATGAAAAGCTTTTTTATTTTGAGTAATAATTTTCATACAACCTTGGTCGAATCGATTTGTGCTATTAACTTAGTAAAAAGTCTTTTTATTATAGGATAAAGCATCAAACTTGTCACGAGGCCTAAAATATTCCCCCCTATCAAAAAGGACCATAAACAGGGCTTTGGCAAGCCCAAGGTTTCTTGAAAAAAATGCTTTGTACAATCTAAAGCTCCGTGCACTTTTTGAAAAAAAAGGGTAGGCAACCAAGAAATTATGGTTAACAGAATTTTATTTAAATTGGTAAAGTTTAATTTCAAAAAATTATGGGAAAGCCAATAGCCAAAAATATAATCACTGACATAAATTGGCACAAGAGTCCAAATATTATTTATTGCCATTGAGACAGTAAGCATTACTGGCAAACTAAGACCAAAAACCCATGCACAAATGAAAACCATTATAGTATGCAAGCCGATAAAAGGAGAAAACGCAATAAAATTACCTAAACAAAAAGCTAATGCCAACCGATGAGGTGATTTTTCCTTCAAAATTAAATTTTTAAAAAAACTCATCAAGCTATTCATTATTTCCTTTATTTTTAGATTCATATTTTTTTTGTTAGAAAGTGCAATTGCGCTAATACTTTATTAAGTATAAACTAAGAGATGAAATTAAAAAAATACCAATTGTAAGGAACGCTCTCATGAAAAAAACACACAGCTCCTGCAATAGTACCAATTTTTTTATTTACGTGTTTTTTGCACTATTTTTTTCTTTCTATTCTTGCCATAAAACCATGGCATTAATACCAAATTTAGCGTCAAAAAATAATATTCTTCTTGGCACTATTCAATTCAGACATCCTGTTGATCGAGAAGTTGAATATCCAATTTCTTATAAAGGCAAAGAATGTGTCGCCAAAGTTGAAATAAATGGCGATACCCGAAAAGCACATTTTGAACTCTACGAAGATGAAAAAATCTCTGAACTCTACCTGTTAATTACAGAATATCTTTCAAAGCCAGATAGTCATGATATACAACATTTAATTACCTCAAAAGAGCATACCTATCATTTATATAAACTCACCAAAAAAAACTGCGAAGAAAATAAAGAAATGTTAGAAACATGGCATATAACTGAAATAACTTCTCAAAAAAAAGAAATCGCTATTCCTGATACTACTATTATTCTTTTTATGCCCCCTGAAAGCATCGACACAGTTCAAGCGCTAACTTGGACAAAAGATAGTAACGTAATTCATCTTCCCATAATTAAATTAAAAGAGACCGTAACCAAAGAATATTTGTATACAATAGCAGATAAAATGAAGCTTGCATTTTTGGACTTTAAATTTTTGCATAAAAAAGCAAATCTTGCCTCTATTCCTTTTGCAAATAATCGTCTTTTATCAATGCCATTTACTACGCGAAGATCTCTTGCATCATAGGAAAATTATATGTCTTTAATAATTCTTGGGATTGAAACCTCATGCGATGAAACAGCCGCTGCTATTTATTCACAACAGCATGGAGCTCTTTCAAACGAACTTTTTTCACAAGTTGATTTACATAAAGAATATGGTGGCGTTGTTCCAGAAATTGCATCGCGCTCTCATATTGAAAAAATAAATTTCATCGTAGAAAAAGCGCTCAAAAAAGCAGGAAAAGTATTAGAAGATATTGATGTTGTTGCAGTTACCCATCGTCCAGGATTGCCGGGCTCTCTTTTGATTGGCGTCTGCTTTGCAAAAGGACTCGCCTGGGCACAACAAAAAAAAATTATTGGGATCAATCACTTAGAAGGCCATGTCTTTTCTTCATTTCTTGATAACAAACCGCCATTTCCTCATATTTGTCTAACTGCATCAGGCGGTCATACAGCAATGTATTTAGTAAAAGGCTTTGGCGATTATCAACTAATTGGCCAAACTCTTGATGATGCTGCGGGTGAAGCATTTGATAAAATTGCAAAACTTCTTGACCTTCCTTATCCTGGTGGCCCAGTAATTGAAAAATTAGCACGAGAAGAAAATTTTCAAGATTATTTCCATTACCCTCGTAGTACTGCTGATTCACTTGATTTTAGTTTTTCAGGATTAAAAACTGCCGTACTCTATGATCTGGTAAAAAAAGGTGCTTATGAATTGAAAGCAAAAAAGCAAAGCTCATTATTGACTGAGAAACTCAAACGAGAAGTTGCAAGCTCTTTGCTGGTAGCTATCAAAGATATTTTTATAAAAAAAATTAAATTGGCATTAACACAAAACCCCGATATAAAAGCCGTTACTTTTGTAGGTGGCGTTGCCTGCAATAAATTTATAAAAAATGCTTTTGCTGAGTTTTGTAAAGAGCATAATCTAAATTTTTTTAGTCCGGCACCACAATTTTGTACTGATAATGCTGCTATGATTGCTTTGGTTGGGAACTATAAAGCAAAGCATAATTTATTTTCTGATTATTCATTGGATATTTTTTAATTTATTTCTTCGCAAGCTCATCAAACTCAATATCTAAAACCGGATATCTGGTCCAATCTTCCATATCAAAATGCCACCATTCAGTTTGAATTCCTTTAAATCCAAATAATTCCATTGCTTGACGCAATATTTCACGATTAAATATTGCTTCCTGCGGCAAATCAATGCAATCCGCATGAGCTTTTTCTGTAAAATTATCAAATTCTGTTGGCATGCATAATTCTTTGCTATCAGCTAGATAAATAAGGGTAACATCGACGGTTGTTCCTCGTGTATGACGTCCACCTTTTGCTGGATTTGAAACATAACGCTCATCAGGAAACAATTCCCAAAATTTCCATTGCGCTGAAAGTGGTCGGTATGCATCCCATATTTTTAACCCTAATCCTTTTTGCTTTAAATAATTTTGCACTAAAGAAAGTTGGTGTGCAACAAACTCAAGAAGATAGGCATCGGCATAGTCCGGATAAACTTGATGGTTTGTAAAATTATAAGGAGTTGCATAACGCAAATCTATAATAATACTCGGATCAATCAATCTGATCTTAACTAAATTCTGATCAGCACTTAAGGTAGTGAATATACATAGTAACATGGCTATTTTAATATAATTCATTAAGCGCACCCTTCTCAAAATAAAACAAAGCTTTTTGATGATTATAAGTAATAATGTTGAGTATATTAATAAAAATTAGCAAAAAACGCGACTTTAAACGATTTTTATTTATGGCAAACACCCAATTATATGATAGACTAATGGAAATTTATAAAAATTTTTAAGTTGGTTTTTATGCTTTCACTAAGTCGCTATTTTATTTTTTTTACCATCCATCCCTTATTGCCTGCAACCTTATTCTTAATGATTGGAATTTTTTTTCAATCGCTTAATTATTCCTTTTACTGGCCTTTTAGTTTTTTTGGGCTAAGCATCTTCATAAGTTATCTAAAAAAAAATCTTACTATTGCTTTATTTGGCAGTTCATTAATCATTGGTTCTGCACTTTATCAAAAAAATATAAATCGCGCTCTTCAATTCCATCGTATTATTTTAAATAAAAAAATTGATACCATTATAACAATTACAGATATAGCCCAATCAAATCATCGCTTTCTAAAATATCGTATTACAGGATCTATAGATAAAATCATAGAAGCGCAAAATAATTTAACTTTTCATGGCTCTCAGAATATCTTATGGTATTGCTCCCAAAATCACCAATTTCGCATCGGAGATACCATAAAACTAGAAAATTGTTTTATTTCTATACCCAAGCAAGACTCTATCAAACAATATTTTTTAAAGGAGCAAATTGCGGGCACGATAACCTCTTCAAAAGGTATACTTATAGAAAGACCAACAAAAAGCCTTAGCCGCCTATTTTTTGAATACCGTTTGCAAATTATAAACGTACTCAAAAAAAAATTATCAAAAAAAACGTATAATTTTTTAGCACTTCTTTTTTTTGGCAATAAAGAAATTGATAAAAAAAATCTCTGCTCTCTTAAAGAAAATTTTAAATTTTGGGGGATTTCTCATTATCTTGCACGATCAGGCTTGCATTTAATAATTTTTATTTTTTTATGGGAAATGTTACTGAAATTATTGCCTGTTACTTACCTCTTGAAACAATCTATTTTGTGCCTATTAACTCTTGTTTACGTATTATTTAGTTGGTCAAGCATATCATTTATTCGCTCATTAGCTACTTTTTTTTTGTATAAGGGAGGATTATTTTTAGAAAAACAAATTCATCCAATTCATGCTATAACGGTCATTACATTTTGCAGCCTTATAATTAATCCTTTCTATCTTTTTTTTCTTGATTTTCAACTCAGCTTTGGCATCACTTTTTTACTAACATGGATAAATCATAGCACATTCAACAAAAACTCCTTTTTACTTAAAAACTCTTGATCACGATAATTTCTTTTCCATAGACTAAATCTAACTAAGAAAAAGAAAAATAAAAAAAGAGGAGCTTAAAATGAAATTTAATAAATTTAACCCTCATAAAAATTTATTAATTATTTTTCTTTTAATTATCTCCAGTACTTTTTGCTTAGAGCAAGGTATTCATGCCCTACCCATCTTGGAAAACGAAGAGCAAAGTTTTGCCGATACATATTTAACTAACTCTCAGGAGAATCTTTGCACTGATCCTAGCAACGCTCATGCCATTAAGGCAAAACTTGAATTAAAAGATTGGACTTTTATTACCTATATGGCAGCAGATAATGATCTTGCACCATTTGCACGAAAAAATTTAAAAGAACAGTCGGATGTTGGCTCCAGCAAATATATAAATATAGTTACGCAGCTAGATACACGTGTTGCTGGCAACAAAAAAGTAACTAAACGTTATTATATTGAAAAAAATAAATTAATCGTAACCAACCAAAACGATCCGAACAGCCAAAAAATGGACAGTGGTTTACCTGCAACATTAATCGATTGCTGTAAGTGGGCTATTACTAATTATCCTGCAAAAAATTATGTTCTTATACTTTGGAATCATGGAACTGGAGCTCTTGATGTTGTGCGACATCGCAGTATAAATCCATTACCACTGTTTATGTTTAATCCTGAAAGCAACTTACTTGAACTTGATAGAAGCATCTCGTTTATTGATTTTGTTCAAGCTACCTGCTGTCCCGAGCATCGATCAATTTGTTTTGATGATTCAACAGGCCATGCTCTTAACAATCAAGATCTTGATTTTGCCCTAAGTACTATATGCAAGAATTATTTAGGCGGTAAAAAATTTAGCATTATTTGTTTTGACGCTTGCTTAATGTCAATGATAGAAATAGCAAATATCGTAAAAAATCATGCTCATTATATGACAGCTTCAGTAGAAGTAGAATTAGGCACCGGTTATAATTACTATAAAATTTTGTTACCATTTTTAAATGAGTCAATGGAACCTAAAGCCTTTGCTAAACATATTGTCAAATCATATGAAAATGCCTACAGCACAATTACCAATGATTATACACAATCTGCAATAGACTTGTCGGGCTTTTTGGATCTTGAAATAACCATAGATCGTATTGCTGAATTATTAATTGAAGCAATAAAAATTCAAAAAAATAACTCGGTCAGAGAAGCAATAAAATTGAGTCGTCATAAACTTTATTGCACACATTTTGATGAACCAAGCTACTTAGATTGGCATCACCTATGCACAAATCTTCTGGCCAATTCAAAAAAAATGGAATTCACTCATATTGAAATTGGTAATAAAATTCTTAAAGAACTGCAAGAAGCATTAAGGATCAGTATGGACATAGTAAAAAATATTGTTATTGAAAATGTTGCAGGAAAGAATCTTATCAAAACACAAGGCATTTCAATTTATTTTCCAGAAAGAAGAATTCATCAGTCTTATCAAAAAACAAAATTTGCTCAATCTAATAAATGGTTTACGCTGATAAGAAATTATTTGGCTGCATAAAAGCATAATTCATTTATACTAACAATAATCATAACCTTGCAATAAAGAAAAATTTTGATCAATGGATTCAAAACAATTTAAGCAACAACTACTTGAACAATTGTATGCTCCCTATAAAAATTGTACCCTGTGCCCTCTAGGTACACAAGGAAGAACACAGGTTGTGTTTGGAGAAGGAAATCCCGATGCTCAAATAATTTTCATCGGCGAAGGCCCAGGAGCCAAAGAAGATCAACAAGGTAGGCCATTTGTTGGAAGATCGGGACAATTGCTAACCAGAACACTTCAGCATCTTGGCATTACACGTGAAACAGTTTTTATTACCAATGTTGTCAAATGTCGTCCGCCAAACAACCGCCCTCCAACACCGATCGAAAGCAATACCTGCAAAAACTTACTTTTGCTAAAACAAATAAAAATTATTCGACCGAAAATCCTCTGCACCTTGGGCAGTAGCGCTTTGCAATCACTGCTTGACCAAACAGCAAAAATAACAAAATTGCGCGGAAACCCTCTGCAATGGCAAAACATAACCCTAATACCTACATACCATCCAGCATACATCCTTCGCAATCCACGAGAACTCCCCACCTTTGTCCAAGATATCAAAACCGCACTTGACTCATTGAATAAGAGTTAAATTTCAAATAGAAAGTGTGAATGAAATGTGGATAACCTGTGAATGAAATGTGAATAACTTGTGGATAACTCTAAAGGGGTGCAGAAAGACTGCTCCAGTTTGTAGCTATAAAGCAATAAATTCAGAATAGCTATTTTGATCCCTATTTCTAAGGGACAAAATAAATTATCCACATGATTATCCACATCTCATTCACAGGTTATCCACAAACAAAGAGTTGGCCAATAGTGCCACGGGGAGATGTTTTTAGACTTTTAAAATCAAAGTTATCCACAATTTCACCACAGCTTATTATTATTATTTTTAAAAATACTTAAGTAATATAATAATTTAATAATAACTAAACGACCCTGGTTCTGCTTCCACAAAAACACATGAGAAAACGTTTTCTTCCCTTTTTTTATTTTTTTGCTAGAATTAGGGATTATTTATTGAATCATTGAGTAAAGGCAATCTACCGTGAAACTTTCCCTTGTCATTGATGAGCTCGTTGAGGAGCGCGGGCTTGATCGAGATCTTTTAAGTGAAATTATTTGTGAAGGCATGATGGCGGCTTACGCTAAAAAATACCCAGGCCTGGAGTTTTCTATTTCTCACAATAAGAAGACTGATGAGCTTGAGATTGCAGTCAAAAAAAGAATTGTAAGCACAGTTGATGATGAGGATGCCGAAATATCCCTTAGAAAAGCAAAAGGAATCGATCCTGAGGCTCAAATTGGCGATGTTGTTTTGGCTGAATTTGATCGCCCTATAGGCAGGATTGAGATTTTGCGCGCCAAGCAAGTAATAGCCCAAAAGATTCGCAATATTGAGGCGGCGGCAATTTATGATGAATACATAGGGAAAAAGGGAACCATTATTCATGGTGTTATCCACAAATGTGAGCGCAATGGTATGACCGTAAAAGTAGGTGACACTTTGGCTTTTCTTCCAAAGTCTCTTTCTATTTTGTCTGATAAATGCGTTGTTGGCTTTTCAATTAGAGCCCTCCTCAAAGATGTTTTGACCGAACCTCGTAATGATAATCAGCTTATTTTGGATAGAGCATCTGCGGATTTTGTTCAAAAGTTATTTGAGCTTGAGATCCCAGAGGTCTTTGAAAAGCTTGTTGAAATAAAAAAGATTGTTCGGGCGCCTGGCTACAAGACAAAGGTTGCTGTAATTTCCAATGAAAAAAACATTGACCCTGTTGGCACATGTGTTGGCGTCGGAGGTGTTCGTATTAAGCCTATTCTTAAAGAGCTTGGTGGTGAAAAAATAGATGTAATTCCTTGGACCGAGTCAAAAGAGGAGCTTATAGCAAATGCCCTCAAGCCTGCTGTAATAGGTCGGGTAGAGCTGGTTGGACATGGCTCGGCAAATGTTTGGCTTGATGAAGACCAGCGCTCTCTTGCTATTGGTCGAATGGGCCAAAATATTTTTTTAGCTTCTCAATTAACAGGTTTAAGCATAAACTTGATGCAACAGGAAAAAACTAGCAAAGAGCCACAGCTTTTTGAGTCAGAGGCCGAGGCTTTTGATGCTGAAGTTGAAGAGTAGCTATTCAGTGGTAAAAATACAATTAAAATCGCTTTTTTTAGTAAATGGAATAAATGCGCATATATGAAATCGCCAAATTATTAAATATTTCGAATAAAGAGCTTATCGACTTTTTGGCCAAAAAAGGTTTTGATGTAAAAAGTCATATGTCTGCTCTTTCAGAGGAAGCCATAAAAATTGCTCAAGAGTTTTTTTCCAAAAAGGATTCGGCAAAAAGAATCTCTCAATCTGATATTGAAGAGACATCTGAAAAGCCAGCTTTAGATTTCCAAGAAAAAAAAGCTTCCCCTGCTCTTAATAAAAAGACAAATTCTCTTGTTGAAAAAAAAACAGAAATAGATCATGATTTGCAAGTAGAAATCCCTCAAAAATTTTTGATAGAGCCAATGACTGTTGCTGATTTTGCCCAAAAGGCAGAGAAGCCCGTAAGCGAAGTTATAATGACGCTTCTTCGGCAGGGAATAGTAAGTCCAAAGAATCAACTTTTGCCTGAAAAAACTGTAGAGATGTTGGCTAAGGTATATAATTTTTCATATAGTTATCCGGTTAAACTAAAAAAAGAAGAGAGACGCATTACAGCTCCACAGGCAGGCGTTGACATTCGGTTGCCCGTTGTTGTTGTTTTGGGGCATGTTGATCATGGTAAAACTACTTTGTTAGATTTTATTCGTAAGACTCGTGTTGCGCAAAAAGAAAAAGGTGGTATTACGCAGCATTTGGGTGCGTATCAAGTTGAAACTGCGCACGGACGTCTTGTCTTTCTTGACACTCCTGGGCATGAAGCATTTTCAAATATTCGAGGTAGAGGGGTCAATGTAGCAGATTTGGCTATTCTTGTTGTCGCTGCTGATGATAGTATAATGCCTCAGACTATTGAGGCCATAACTAAAGCAAAAAAAGCAGGTATACCTATTGTTGTTGCTGTTAATAAAATCGACAAGGTTGAAGCAAGTAGGCTGGAAGTAATCAGGAATGATCTTGCTCGTTATGATTTATTGCCAGAAGAATGGGGCGGAGAAACAATAGTTGTGCCAATTTCGGCAAAACTTGGTACTGGAGTTGATAAATTATTAGAGCTTGTTGCATTGCAAGCGCAACTTATGGATTTGCGCACAAATGTTAATCAGCCAGCTTCAGGATTTATTTTAGAATCAAAATTGCAAAAAGGACTTGGTCCTGTTGCAACGGTTGTTTGCCAACAAGGAACTTTACGCATAGGTGATCATTTTTGCGCAGGGTATGCCTTGGGGAAGGTAAGTAGCTTGATAAATTCTTATGGCGTTCGGATTAATGAAGTTGGGCCGTCGATTCCTGTGCAAGTTTCGGGTTTTTCAGAATTGCCTCATGCTGGTGATCAGTTCGAGGTGATTTCTCAGGAAAAATATAAAAAGTTGAAGTCTGCAGGAGCAATTCAAGCTGATCTTGAGTCTAAAAAAAGAACGGGCGAAGATTCAATTAATGTAATAATAAAAACGGATACTTCTTCTTCAAAAGAGGCTTTGCTTGAAGCGATAAAGAAAATTTCGGATAAATCCCCTATAAAAAGTTTTATTGTTCATGCTGGTATTGGCGATATTAATGAAAGTGATGTTGTTCTTGCTGCCAATACTGGATCAATTATTCTAGGACTGCATATAAAAACTCAGCCTAATGCAACAATTTCTGCGCAACAAAATATTGTACGTATTATGCTCTTTGATATTATTTATAAATTATTAGAGCATTTAGAAGCTCTTCTCAAAAAAGAAGAACCAGTCAAAATGATTGCAAAAAAAATAGGTGAAGCAGTTATCAGAAAAGTTTTCCATATAAAAAATGTAGGTGTTATTGCGGGCGCTTATTGTAAGGAAGGAATTTTTTCACGCACTGGTCGTATTGTTGCTTGGCGTGGCAAAGAAAAGATAGGTGAAGGTTTAATAAAGAGCCTTGAAAGAGATCGCAAATCTGTTAAAGAGATTCATGCTGGTTTTGAATTTGCATTTTTAGTTGAAGGCGTTGATGATTGGCAAATCGATGATCGTGCTGAATGTTATATTGAAAAGCCTGAGGAAAATAAAAGTCAACGGTGATTTTGCACCTTAAATTGATTTATTTATTTACTAATTTTTACTTTTTTTAAAAATTCATTCTAGATTTTCATCATCTTCCTGCTATGCTCAATAGCGAAATATAAGCATCCTTCTTTAGAAAAAGGGAGATTTATGGCATTTGTTTTTATATTGAAGCTTACACTTTCTTTTTTTATTTCTTTTTTTTTGACACTTTACTTGGTTCCGCTTTTCTCCAAAATTGCTTATAAGCTTGGTGTTTTAGATAAACCTGATGGCAAAGTTAAATTACATGAAAAGCCGGTTCCTTACTTAGGTGGAGTTGCTGTGTATTTCGGTTTTTTAACAACGTTAGCGCTTGTTTTTCCGTTTGACAACAAAATTACATTCCTTTTAATTGGTTCGACATTACTTCTTTTTATAGGTCTTATTGATGATCTGTTGCAGATAAAACCCTACCAAAAATTTTTTTGGCAAACTATAACTGCCCTTTGTTTTTTAAAAGCAGGGCTGTATCTTAAGGAAGCATTCTTTTTAGATAATTTTTGGTCAATACCACTTTCATTTTTATGGATATTAACTATTATAAATGCCTTTAATCTGGTTGATGTTATGGATGGGCTTGCAACAACACTTGCAACATGTGCAACATTCACGTTTATGCTTCTGGCATTTCTTTTTGGCCAATATCAATTAGCCCTTCTTTTGGCAATTTTTTTAGGAGCCTTACTAGCTTTTTTATGGTACAATCGGCCGCCAGCAAGTATTTATTTAGGTGATGCAGGATCTTTATTTATTGGGGGTTTTTTAGGAACAGTACCTTTTTTATTTAACTGGAGTAGCTATACCCCTTTGGGATTTATAATACCAATCATAGTATTGGCTATACCTATCTTGGAAATTACCACCTTAATTTTAATAAGAACTTATAAAAAAATTCCCTTTTATAATGGAAGTCCTGATCACTTTTCAATATATTTGCAACAAGGTGGTTGGTCTAAGTATGAAATTTTGACATTTGTTTTTGTAATTTCAGGGTTATTTTTGGTTCTTTCCCTTTTGTTTGCCCTCAATAAGATAAGTTTTGCGCTTTTATCCTTTCTTTTTTTAACGCTAGTATTCTTCTGGCTTATTACTATTTGGAATAATGCGAGAAGAAGGAGTTTTTAAAAAATATTCACCATTTTTAGAGTTGTTGTTTTTTTGTTGCTTTTGTTTAAAATCATCTAATATGGTCGGAAATTCCTTAATTTACAGAATTTTTTTGTTGTTGCTTTTTTTTGATATAAAAGTTGATTGCAGAAAATATGCTTTATTAGGAAAATTAAGGGTGTCATTTGACATTTTTTTTGAAATTTCCTGTGGCAGGCTGATTCTAAGGTAGTATGGTTAGACGCACTGCTATATTTAGTAATAGCTCAGAGCCTCGAATTGTGTTACCACAATTCCTTCTTAGCGGTATGAGGAGCTGAGCTATTACTATTTTAACTTAAAATAGTAAGTTTTTTCTTTGTAGGTTCGTTAATAAGTTTTATTATAGTTTGCATATTTTTAACATCGTCTTTAAGATCGTCCTCTTTTGGTGTTTCAAGAATTTTAGGAATATCAAAAAATCTTTCATCATTAAAAAGTAAGCGAAAAGCTTCTAGCCCTATTTTCCCCTTGCCTATATCTTCATGGCGGTCAATTTTAGACCCTAGTTCTTTTTTAGAATCATTTATGTGAAAGGCTTTAAGTTTTTTTAGTCCTAGTATTTCTTCGAATTTTTTCCATAAAAAATCATAGCTTTTTTTATCTCTGAAATCATAGCCAGCTACAAAGGCATGGCAGGTATCGAAGCAAAACCCAACACGGTTTTTTTCGTCTATTTTTTTGTAAATTTCAGCAAGTTCTTCAAATGTTGAGCCGATACTACTTCCTTGGCCGCCCATATTTTCAAGAAGAATCATACTTTTGCCAGGGTTGTTAGAGAGTATCGTATTTATATTATTTGCTATAGAATCCATACTATGTTTTGGGGTTGATGTTCCACAGGAGCCTGGGTGTAAAATTAAATATGGGATGGAGAGTGCTTGGCATCGTTTAAATTCAATATCAAGAGACTCTAAAGATTTTTTATTGAGCTCTTTATCTGAAGACCCAATATTAATTAGATAGCTGGCATGAACTGCTATCGATTTTATGAAAGGATTATTTTTAACCGCTGTTTTGAAAGCAGTTATTTCTTCCTCACTTATTGGTTTTGCCTTCCATTGTCTATTGCTTTTGGTAAAAATTTGCAGTGTTGTACAATTTATTGAAACAGCGCGTTCAATCGATTTTTCAAGTCCACCAGCAATTGACATATGTGCACCCAAAAGAAGTGGTTCTTTTTTGGTCATAGTAGTCCTTTAATCAAGAGTTTTATGCTTTTAATCTAAAGTATAAGCACTAAAAGATTACAATTAAAGTTCATTGACAATTTGTGCAAAATCGTTACCCTTTTATTACCTTAATTTAGCCATGATTTCTTCATGGTTTATTCAAAAAAAAGAGTAGTTGAGCATACCAGTGACTGAGCTAAATTTTTAGTAAATTTCCTTATATGAGGATTTCCATGTTTTTTAATCTTTTCTATATTTTTTTATTTATTTTTACTTGTTTTAATACTATTTCTTTGGCAGAAGATAAAAAAGTTGGAAGGGATCATAGTGCAATAACAAAAAGTTCGGCGAAAGAACCTCTTTTTGTTCATCTTGGAAATTTAGAATTTCGTACGCAAATTAAATTTAGACCTGAAAGTTTTTATCTAAAAAATGCTAATCTTTTAAATAATCTTAATCGTTCTGACAAGATTATAGTTAATCGACATACGATAGATTTTAATTTTAACCTTTTATACGGTAAAGATTTTTTTGGTTATGATGTAAGCGAATTTTTTCTTACCTTTCGTAATAAGGGTGTTTGGGGAAATACTGAAAGTATAGCACAAACAACTGATACGAATTTAAAAATTCTTGAGGCGGTATTTGGTGAGCATAGACATTTTATATCACGCCACATTATTTGGATTCGAGAACTTTGGTTAAAATTCTGTATTAATAATGCGTTTGGTGTCAATTTTGAAAATAAACATTTCTTCACTTTAGGTGCTTTTCCTTTTGAATTAGGTCGAGGTATTTCTTTAGGCAATGCATTTGCGGTAGGACCTCGAGTTTTAGGGTTCTATTCAAATAACGTGATTGATCAATATGCTTTTGGTTTTAAATTTTCCGGTGATGTTGTTGCTCAAAAATTATTGTATGATTTTTATGGAGCAATTTTGCAAAATAAAAGTGATAGTCTTGCCAATACAGCATTAAAGGTTCGAGGCCAAGAGTTTGGCAGAAGAAGATTGCAGGAGCGTGGTCCAGGGGTTATAGATTTTGTTGTGGCCGGAAGATTGCGATGGTATCCAATTCAGGAGCCAGGAAGTAAGGTTATTTTTGAGCCATATATTCTTTACAATAATGCACCTGAGCAGCGCGTTGAAATTGATGCTTCGGCTAACAGTAAATTAGCAACACTTGGTTTAGCGGGAGAATGTTATTTTAGCGACTTTGAATTCGGTTTTGATGTTGGTAAAAACTTTGGGCATCAAAAAGTGCGCGGTATTGACCGTAATCAGGTTGAGTTTGAAAACCGAAATGGAGTTGTGACGCTTGTTAATTCACGTGTACGAGATAATGCGGTAAATGGTTCAAAAACAATTTATGTTCCTAATAGCCAAGCCCAACAATTGGTGAATACTTCTGCGCAAGATGCGTCACAAAATGGGCAGCCAATAGGCATTGTCAACGGAACAACTTTAGTAAATGATATTAATCGATTCCGCAACCCATCAACCAATACCTTTAAAGGGTGGATGTCTGTAATTGATGCAGGATATAAATTGGATTCAAAGGGTGATTTAAAACTTGCTGCAACAGTGGGGGTTGCATCTGGTGATGAAAACCCAAATCAAGATCTTGATAATCCAAATTCAAGTGATGTTGATGGTGATTTTAAAGGATTTATTGGTTTGCAAGAAATTTATTCTGGTTACAGGGTGCGCAGTGTATTTTTACTTGGTGGCGTTGGCAGAGCGCCTCGGCCATTATCTTTGCCAATATCTTCTGATGTTATAGAGCGCTTACCCTCAGTTGTTTCAGGTTTTAGCAATATTATTTTTGTTGGGTCTGCTTTGCATTATCATGGTCGTTATTGTGATAGAACTTTTAATGTGAATCCGAATGCTATAGCTTATTGGCAGCAAAAAGCTACAAAAGCATTTAATCGCGAAACAAGATTGTCGTTTCCAGATAAATTTGCTAGAAACTATTTAGGCTTGGAGTTGAATATAATGTTTGATGCAACCATGCTTGATAGTTGTAAAATTTATGCCGTAAGTTCTGCATTTATCCCTGGCGGACATTACACTGATATCAAAGGGACCCCTCTAACGAGAGAAGAGTTGCGGCTTATTGATCGTCCTGATGCCACCGGTATTACTAACGATTTAAATCCTTTGTTAAGTGATAATATTGCTTTTACTTTCAACGTTGGTATTGAGTATCGTTTTTAAGATTGCCTAACAACAAAGATTATTGACACTGATTTTGAAACTTTCTAAGTTAAGATAGAATCATCTTTTTATATTTTTATTATGCATGATAAATGCAATTTTTAATTATCAATTTAAATTAAAAATTGCGCAAGTTTTGGTTTTTTATGAAAAATTTTTTTTTTCTTTTAATTACTTTTGCTCCATTGTATTTAATAGCTATGGAACCAGAGACGCCAAAGCTGAAAAAAAAACAATTAATTCCAAAACTGGGAGATGATCTTAGAGGAATAACAGAAAAAAAGTCAACAAACTTCTCTCCAGAAAATACAGCAAAGCCCTTCTACTTTCTTAACACAGAGCCTGATTTTTTTTTGACAGCAACAAGTCCTGATAAAAAAAAAATTGTTTCATTGACAGCTCCTCCTTCGGAGAATTCTTGGTTAGAGATAAGAAACCCATCTCTTAATACACCACAAAAATTTTGTATTGGTAAGTTATCGCAAGAAAATTTATCATTTTGTGATGAAAAAAGTCTCATTTTTTGTTTTATTAACAATCAGGTAGTTAAGTTTTTTGACATGAAAAAAGAAAAGGAGTGTAGTGAACTTCAAAAGACTGAAAAATTAGTTAAGTATAATATTTTGACATTTAAATCTTCCGACCTTTTATCGCCAATTCGTATGGCCAAATTAGAAGAACTAGAAAAAAAGGCGAACACTTATCAATCAAAGGATAACAAAGTTTTTGTTACAGGTATGCTCGATGAAAAATGCAAAAAAAAATCTTTTATTGGTTTACCGATAAGCAAAAAAGTAGTGTACGCTGTTTCTTATAGTAATAGCGTTATTATTATGGATGCTGATCCTTCTAGCGATTATATGAGAGAGTTGAATAGTAAGTATTTTATAAAAACCTTAGCTCATTATAATGAAAAATTAATTGCAGCGGGTAATGAGTATGGGTTTATTGAAATATGGGATTTAGAGAAAAATTCAAATGATCCTTCAATAAGGATAAAACAGGGAAACGATGAAATACTTTCTTTAGGGTTTGATCCAACTGGAAAATATCTAGCTGTTGGGGCTCAAGATTCCTTCAGTATTTGCAATCTTGAGTCCCAATGTGCTGATTGTTTTTTTAAAGTTAAAAAAGCCATACGCTCAATTTTTTGGTCTGAAGATTCTTTGACAATAAAGACCAATGATTGCAAAGTTTATCAAGCTAATTTAGAAGTGCTTTTGACTTCAAAAAAGGACAAATTTAGACAAAATTAAACATAGTTGCTTTCAAATTGCTTTCTTTGGGCTATTTGCTACAATAATTCGTAAGTTTTGAGCAATTGCATAAAGGGTTTTTGCATGTATTATTATGAGAGAACTACCGGTTGTGGGTTAATTGATAAAACACAGCTATCCAAAGAAGTAAAACTTGCTGGTTGGGTGCAGCGTCGTCGAGATCATGGAAGTTTGATTTTTATTGATTTGCGCGATCGTAGCGGCATCGTACAATTAGTCTTCAATCCTGATATTTCTAAAAATAGCCATGACTTAGCCCATTCCTTACGGTCAGAGTTTGTTATTACTATTAATGGTAAGGTTATTGAGCGTGCACAAGAGACAAAAAATCCTGATTTAAAAACGGGTAATTTTGAAATACAAGTTACTGATCTTACTATTTTAAATAAAGCAAAAACACTCCCATTTTCCTTAGATGAAGCTTCTCATGTTGATGAAGAACTACGTTTGAAATATCGCTATCTTGATTTGCGTACTTCTTATATGCAAGAACGCATGCGCCTGCGCAATGATGTAATTTTTGCTATGCGCGAATTTTTGCAAAGCCAGGGTTTTTATGAAATTGAAACTCCTATTTTGACAAAAAATACACCAGAAGGGGCGCGAGAGTTTTTAGTTCCTTCGCGACATAAACCAACTTATTTTTATGCATTGCCGCAATCTCCCCAGCTATATAAACAGCTTTTAATGGCGGGTGGCCTTGAGCGTTATTTTCAAATAGCTCGTTGTTTTCGTGATGAAGATTTGCGCGCTGATCGTCAACCAGAATTTACGCAGCTTGATATTGAAATGTCATTTATTAAAGAGCAAGATGTACAAAGTTTAATCGAGCAGCTTTTTGTTTTTCTTTTTAAAAAACTATTTAACAAAACTATTCAGTTGCCCCTGCCGCGCATGACCTATGATCATGCATTTTCGCATTATGGGTCAGACAAACCGGACTTGCGGTTTGGAATGCAAATTCAAGATTTTACCAAGCTTTTTGAAAAAACGGAGCTTAAATTTTTGCGTGATGTCCTTGATAAAGGTGGCAAAATTGGTGGTATTTATGTCCAGGGCAAAGATATTTCTCGTTCAGAATTGGTCCGTTGGGTTGACCGAGCGCAAGAAATTGGCGCAAAAGGCTTGTTGTGGATGAAAATTGAAGAAAATAAAATTGAAACACCTGTTGCCAAATTTTTGCCGGCAGATTTTTATGAACAATTAAGAACGGTAGTGCCCGGCCTTGCCCATGGTGATGTATTATTTTTAATTGCTGGTGAGTATAAAGAAGCCTGGGAATTGTTGGGTCGTTTACGTTTGATGGTGGCGCATGCTCTAGATATGATACCTAAAAATGTATTGCATTTGTCCTGGATTACTGATTTTCCTTTACTTGAATATGATAAGGAAAGTAAGCGTTGGAATTCTGCGCATCACCCTTTTACGAGTCCACAAGACGGCTGGGAAAATCTTAAACCGCAAGAGATGAAAGCTCGAGCATATGATATTGTTCTTAATGGTATTGAGCTTGGGGGTGGTTCTATCCGTATTTATAAACCAGAAATTCAAAAAAGGATTTTTGAACTTCTTGGCCTATCTGATGAGCAAACAAAAGAAAAATTTGGCTTTTTATTAGAAGCGCAAGAGCTTGGTTTTCCTCCTCATGGGGGCATAGCTTTAGGTCTTGATCGCTTTATTATGTTGTTAACAGAATCAACATCCATTCGTGAAGTTATTGCCTTTCCTAAGATGGCAAATGGTTATGATCCACTCATGGAAAGCCCTACGCCGGTTGATGACAAGCAGTTACTTGAATACGGTCTCAAGAAGTTACCAATAAAAAAATAAGTATGGAAACAGTTCGTGTTGGTATTGGTGTAATTATTGAGCATGACGGCAAAATTTTAGTTGGTAAGCGCATTAATAGTCACGCGCCTTTTTGGTCAATACCTGGTGGCAAGCTTGAGCTTGGTGAAACTTTTGAGCTTGCAGCTGTACGAGAAATTAAAGAAGAAACCAATCTTAATATTAATGATCCAAAAGTAATAGCAATTACCAACAATCTTGAGACCTACAAAGAATTTGGCAAACATTATGTTTCAGTAATTTTAGTTGCCAAAAAATTTACCGGGCAACTGAAATTGATGGAGCCTAATAAATGTGAAGAATGGCGTTGGGTTGATCCTCAAAAATTACCACAGCCACATTTTGATGCAAGTCGTGATGGCATTATCTGTTATTTAAAACAAACTTTTTATATACTTTAATGTTGCAAATGCGCTCGTAACATCCAGGCTATTTTTTCGTGTTTCATAACCAGGTCAGAAAGAAAATTGTTAGTACCCCAGTCATTAAGTTCAGCACTTAACACGATATCAGTTCTAATTTGTTGGATTATTGTTTCATGGTCTTTTAATAAATTTTCTATCATTTGTTCTGCTTCTGGATTTTTGCCGTTATTTTCGGTAATGGTAGCTTTTTTGGCAAAGATTTCTAAGCTTCCATCTGCATCAAAACCGAGTGCAAGGGAACGTTCAGCAATATCATCAATAAATTTAAACAAGGCTTCGTATTGTTCACGAAAAAGAGCATGCAGTGGACCAAAGTGTTTTCCTTTTACATTCCAGTGATACTTCAGTGTTTTTGTATACAAAAGGTATTCATTTGCAAGTAAAATGTTGAGTTTTTCTGCAATGTTTTTTCTATCTTTTTCGGATAATCCTAAAGAAATCATGTTTTTCCCTCTTTTTTCATTATAAACATCATTTTCTTCTACAGAAAAAATTTTAGAGCTATAGGAAGTGACTATTGTGACAAGTAAGATAAAATGTTTAAAGTTCATACTAAATCTCCTTATTGTTTTTTTTCTAGCTTATTTTATAATGGCATATTTTTTTGAAAAACGTCAATAGTTTGCATGAAATTTATATTCTAACTGAAATTGCTTGTGTCCAGGCTGAACCTTGAGGTAGGCTGAAATAAGGTAAGAATATTTAGAAAAAAAAGGAAAAAATGAAAATAACTAAAGTTCATGCCAGAGAGATTTTTGATGCTCGTGGAGTTCCTACTATTGAATGCCAATTGTTTTTGGAAGATGATTTTTATGTCACTTCTAGTGTTCCTGCAGGAATATCTACCAGCAGTTATGAGGCTAAAGAATTACGTGATGGTGGTACGCGTTTGCAAGGTATGGGTGTGCGTAAGGCTATTACGGTGATTGAAGATATAATAGCTCCCGCAATTATAGGTAAAGAGCCTGATGTTGTTGTTATGGATCAAATCATGGTTGCGCTTGATGATACTCCTGACAAAAGTAAACTTGGAGCAAATGCCATGTTGGCTGTTAGTATTGCTGTTGTCAAAGCTCAGGCCGCATTGCATGGTTTTGAATTATATGAATTTATTGCTCAACTGTGTGGTCATGAATCGGTAATACTTCCTTTTCCTTTATTTAATATGATTGCTGGCGGTGTTCATACGGATAATAATCTATTAACGCAAGAATTTTTGATTGTTCCTATGGGAGCAAAGAATTTTCGTGAAGTCATTGAATATGGGGTTGAATTTTTTTATACGCTCAAGGATTTACTAAAAAAAAGAAACTATCAAAGTCTTATTGGAATTGAAGGTGGTTTTGCACCTATGCTTGAAAATGATATACAGGCGTTTGATTTGTTAACAGAAGCCATAGAAAAAATGAATGGTAGTGACTTTTTTAAAATAGCAATTGATGTTGCTGCTTCTCATTTATATGATGCCAAAACGAATCTCTATACATGGTACGGTAAAACGTATAATAGTACTGAATTAATTTCTTCCTATCAAAAGCTTGTTGAACATTATCCAATTTGTTCAATTGAAGATGGCATTCAAGAACATGATTTAGAAGGCTGGGCTACATTGACAGAAACTTTGGGTAAAAAAGTACAAATAATAGGTGATGATATTTTTGCTACAGATCCAGGAAGAATTTATCAGGGAATCATAAAACAATTAGCAACAGGAGCAATTATAAAGCCGAACCAAATTGGGACCATTACAGAAACTTTACAAGCAATTGCTGTTTGCCAGGAACATGGTTTTACAACAATTATTTCTCATCGCTCTGGTGAAACTAATGATGATTTTATTGCTGATTTGGCGGTTGGAACTAATGCCGGTCAAATAAAAGCCGGTGGGTTATCTCGCGGTGAACGATTAGCAAAATACAATCGTTTGCTTACGATTGAAGATGAATTGGCCCTTTCTCTTCTTGCTGATGAATAAGTAGAGGATTATCGGCCGCTTGAAGCAAATCTTTTAATTGTTGTGTATTTGGTGAATCATTCGAAGATTGGGTTTTTTCTTGCTTTTTAGCACTAAAAATTGGTTTTTCGGATTTATCATCAATAGGCAACGTTAAAGGATTTTTTTCATTTTTAACGAGTTCTTTCATCGCGCAGGCCTGTGCGGATAATTCTCCACGAGAAACACAAACAGTTGGAGCATATGAATTTTCTACTACTTGTTGATTATTTGCCTGTTTCTGTTCCTGATTATTTTGAGAAATATCTTCTTGTGTTGTTTTTTTCGTGTATTCCTCTACGGTCTCTTTTCCATAAAAAGGATTAGGTTTAAAGAACCATCTGTTTACCGGATCACGTAGATTGTCAAAACACATACTTTCATCAAGCTGTTCTTGTGCAAAAGTAAGTTTTTTATCCGTAAAGGTATCGATACCACCTTTCAAGCGAGGTTGGATAATCGTTGGCGACATGAGAATTAAAAGATTATTACGTTGCTTAACTTGTTGTTTTTTCTTAAAAAACCAACCAATTATGGGAAAATTGCTAAAAGGAGGTGTTTCAGATGCTTGAATATTTTCACTTTCTCGCGTAAGACCACCAAGTGCTAAAATTTCTCCATTGCCAACGTTCGCATTTGTTTGAACGGCTCGAGTAACTCGGGTATTATTTCCTGTCTCAGCACCAGCAACAAACTGGTTTATTTTTACGGTAATTTGTAGATTAATATTTCCGGTAGCACTTATATGTGGCAAAATATCAATGGTGAATGATGCAGTAACCCATTCATTACCTACTTTTACCGCAACATTTGAACTATCGGCTTTACCAGCAAGAAAACGTTGCTGTGCAATAGTAACAGTTGCCTGCTGATGATTTTGCGTTATGACAAATGGTTGAGCAATGAGCGTTGCATTGGTGTAATTATTAAGAATCTGCCAAAAACTCCATACACCACCATTAGCAGAATCTTTTAATGAAAATACTAAAGAACCTGGTTCAGCTGAAGTTGCTAAGTTTTCATTTTCTCCAAAAGGATCTCCAAGCTGTAGTAAATTAGACATTAACGCATTTGCTGGTCTTTGATCTGTTACTGCAGATGGCATTTTTAAAATTGGCTGACTTAAATGAGCAGTTTGAAAATTAACTCGTTCTGAGATGCTTTTATTAAAACCATCTTTATCACGCAATTGGCTGCCAAGTAATTTGTTACTATTTAACGTTACATCACAAACAATAACTTCAAGTGCAACTTGTAATTGTGGTTTATCAAGCTGTTCAATAAGTTCTTTTATACGAACCCAATCTTTTTTACGTGCGGCAATAACAAGACGATTTCCGCCAACTTGTGCTCCTTCAGAGGGAGCTAATCCTTTAAATTGTTCCGTCTCGCCTTGTACAGTCGTTGGTTGAAGCTGTTCCTTTGTTTTTCTTGGTATTTCATTTACTACAATAACATCTTTAAAATATTGTTTTGGTCCTGTTGCTGTTTGACCAGTTGCTTGTTGACCTGGCATTTGACCTGATAGCAAAATTTGTTGCAACACTGGTGCAAAATCTTTTGCGTCAAGATATTGCAAATCATAGACATGGAGAATTGATTCGCCAGATTCTAAAGGCCTATCAATATATTTAATGATAAAATCTTTAACTAAATCAATTGCAAATGGTGTTCCCATAATTACGAGGGTATTATTGCGAGGTAAGCCGATAATTTTGGTATTTTTAGGAAAATATGAGGGTTGTTCAGGTTGAGATCCTCCATTAGTGCCGGCGCCAGCACCAGGTTGCTGTTTTGAAGCAAGTAAATTTTCATTGAATAGTCGCTCAACAAGATCAGAACTTGTGTAATATAAAGGAATAATTTCAATGCTATCGCGCATACCTCCTTTATCGAGTTCAAGAATAATGCGCATTGCTGCTTTTATATTTGTTGCTTGATCCGTTAAAATAAGTGCATTTGTTTTTGCATCTGAGAGAATGCCGTTGTCTTTTGCTGTTTGAGAGAGCATGTCCTGTAGTATGTTTTTTAGGTCTTGGAAGCTTGTTTTTAAATTTATATTGGCAAGATAAAAGACAGCGCGAATAATATTTTCAGTATCCGGTATATTTTCCAGCGGTTCATTAATGTAGACAGAAAGAATTTGGCGATTGATATTTTGATCTATTTTACGAATAGTTTGAATACTTGCTTCTGGCTCTATACTATAGCCAGCCAAGGCCAATATAGTACTTAATTGTTGCCAGGCTTGATCAATGGTTAAAGGTTCAGCATAATGATAGGTAACTTTGGTGGTGATAGCTTGTGCACCTTGCGGCAAAATAATATTTTCATTTTTTTCTGCTGCAAGTTCATTAATTATTTCGACCAGTGGTTTATCGGCAAAACTGAAGATTATTTTCTTTTTTTTGTTTGTTCTTTTTTGAGAAACTTTTTTTGTAGTGACCGGTTCACCTTCGCTACGGATATTTTGAATAAACCAGGTGTTAATAAAAAAGAAAAAATACAAAAAATATAAACGCATGTTCATAACTATATTACTCCGCTAATTCTGTTGTTTCAATTTTAGGCTCAAGCGTTGCAATAAGCAAATTAACATTGATTGTTCGGCCTGTATCAGGTTTATACATTTCAACTTCTTTAGTATAAATACGTTCATTTTGTTCGATGGTATCAAGTAATTCGGTTAATTTTTGCATGGTTATATTCGAAAAACTTGCATATAATTTTCTTTCGGTATAGCCATTATCAAGTTCTTCGGAAGATGTTTCTGGTTCACGGGTTTTATTTTGAGCAATGCCGATTTTAGTTATAACTTCATTAAAATAGCCACCAATTTTAAAGTCTTTATCTTTTTCTAAAAGATTATCAACTTCAGTTTGTTGAATTTTTACCATTTCAAATCGTTCGAGAATATCTTTTACTTCTTTTCGCTTGTGATTTATGGTCTCAATCTTTTTTTTATAAAAGAAAATATTTCTATAATAGCGATAAAGAATTAAAGAAGAAATAATAAGTACCAATGAACCAGCGATAATTACATAACGCTGGAAATATTTTTTATCAAGTTGGTCAATATAATCTTTTATTTGATTAAGAGCATTCATTGAGCTCCTTCACTATTTTTTCGTAAAAGCAACTTTTCACTAAATTTTAGCTCTTGTAGTGTAGGAACATACGCAAACAATTTTGATTCCTTTAATGCTCTTTCTAATAGTTTGAGTTCTTCAAAACCTTTAACTTCACCTTCAATCGTAATCTCAGTGGTGGTAATTATCATTTTTTTCAGTTGAAGACCCAGACTTTTACGATCAATGGCAGTACTCAAATCTTGTAATGCTTTTAAAAATGAAAAACGAGTTTGGCGAGAAAAGCCAAACCAGAGCTCTTCTTCTTTTGAGACTTTTTCTTCAGCATCATCAATGGCTCTTTTAAAATCTCTTGCATCAGTTAAATCAAGTTCATTTAATTTGGTAATAACAGAACGTTCCATTGCTTGTGCGGCTAAATGAAGCTTGCGTACTTGCCAGTAGCTGTGACCAAATAATGTCATTAAGATAAGACAGGTGAGTGTTACCATACAAAAAAATTGTTTATAAAATTGTATATTTGCTGAAGGGGCAAATTCTTGTTGTCTTAAATTAAAGTTTTCTGTTATTGGACTTGGAAAAGTTGTGCTCAAACTAATTACATTAGCACGAGGAATTCGAGTGCTATTTTTGATAGTTACCTGTGACATTTTTAATAATGCATTACTATCAAATATGCTGCAATGCATCTGTAAGTTTTCAGAAAAGAATTTTTCAATATGATTTATTTCTGATCCTCTTCCAAGTAATAAAATTTGATCAATAGCGGTATATTTTATTGTTTGAGACAAAAAAGATTGCAGCGTAAATTTAATATCTTGCAAATACTCATTCATAGCAATAGATGCAACTTTTTTATAATTTTCATCATCAAGTTTTTCTAAGCCAAAACGAATTATATCTTCTAAAGCTTTGCCATTTTGTATATTAAGATTTTGTGCAATATTCTTTGCCACATGCGCGATGCCGCGAGGTAGTGTTCTTATTAATTTTAGTTGTTTATTGACAATAAAGGCTATGCGCGTTGCATTAAATTCAATATCGATTAAAGTCACAATGTTACCTAAATGATTATAGGCAGGTATTTCTCGATAAAAACCATAGAGATCAAAAAGATCTAAAGTAATTGTTTGTGGGTTTATGCCAGCAAGTTCGAAATATGCTAATTGTGTTGCTACATATTCTTTTTGAACTGCAGCTACAAAAATGGTTGATGTTTTTTCTTCGTTATTTTGTTTGGTAATAATAAAATCAACTAAAGCATTTTGCAGAGGGAATGGTAAATACTGTTCTATTTCAAAGTAGAGAATCATCGAGATTTTTTCTGGCTCCAAAAAAGGGACCGTTAATTCTTTAAAAACTACAACAATGCTTGAAAGTGACGATCGTATTTCATTGCATGGTGGTGCTTGATCAGTGATGGTGCGTATAGCCTGAGCAACGCGTTCAGGGTATGGCTTAGTAGTGTCAGGGTCTATTACTTCCTGATAAAATTTTTCAAGAATTATAGAATTACCTGAAAGATATAATTGAGAAGCATAAACATGTGTTTTGGTTAGATCAAAGCCGAGAATGCGTTTTGGGAGTAAATAATAGGAACCAATTTTTTCTGGAATAAAAATATCAGTTATCATGCCACGCCCTCATTATTTTTAGGTGGCAAAAATTGTGTAATCGATTTTTTTGTACTTTTTTTATGCGCTGCCAACTTTATGGAATTTTGCTTTGGATCAGTATTTTTTTCTACAATAATAGGATGCTCTTTTTTTGCTGGACTTTTGTCATCTGACGTAATAAAACGCTTTGTTTCTTGACAGCATACATAATCAGGATCTATTTGTTCAGGGCATTCTTCACAGGCAACACGACAATAAGGTTCATTATTACGATGTGCTATAAAATCGTCTATAAATTCAGTATTTTCACATGGATAATCTTTAAAGAACCATCGATGAATAGGATCACGTTTTTCAGCTGGCGTTCTCATTTCACCAAATGAGTCTTTAGCTTTACATGATTTTACTTTTGTATGTTCATTCATGCCACCTTCTAAACGAGGTTCAATAATGCGTGGGGAAATAAATACTATTAAATTATCTTTTCTTTTGGTTTTTGTTTTACTTTTAAAAAACCAGCCTATTAAAGGCATATCGCCTAAAATCGGAACTTTGGCAGTCATATCTGCTTCGGTTGTTTGGAGTAATCCCCCAATAGCCAGTACCTCACCATTACCAACATTAGCATTGGTATGAACTGTTTTACTATCAATGGTTGCATCATTTGGATCTGCTGCTTCCGTAAAATTGTCGATACTTATATCAATTGCTAAATTTATCATGCCAATACTATTAATCTGTGGGGTTATTTTTACTGCTAAATTAGCAGAAACGTCACCGAACCCAAAGGTATTTTGTGTACCAGCAGTAACACTAGTTTGTACACGGCGGGTTTCGCCAATGGAAACTTCAGCAGGATATTTGTTGGTGGTTATCAAGAATGGATTAGAGATAACATTTGTACGTGCATAGGCTTGGAGTAATTTAAAAATTGCCCAAACACCAGAAGCATTTACACCATCTTTTGTGTTTGCAATAGACAATAGGGTAGAGCCTGGCGTTTGGCCGACCGCTAATGAAATTAAGTTTGCCATTAAAGATCCGGCTGATGGATTATTAGTTGAATCTGGCTGCACTTGTGGTGGTGCTTTTGAACCACCAGTGAGTGGAAATCCTGATGTTTGGAAATCAAGATTTTTGCTTACGGTATTAGAATCTTTATTACGAATTTGTACACCAAGTTCACGATCATCGGTTGCAATAACATTTACAATTAAAACTTCAATTGCAACTTGCGGTTGTTTGACATCAAGTTGCTTTATAATTTCACGAACTTTTAGATAATCTTCCTTTTCTGCTTTAATAAGCAAACGATTACCTTGTTCTTCAGCTTGGAAAATAATAGGTTGTAAATATTTATCTCCTTCACGGACACCGCCAAATTGTGAAGCAGGAGTACTTGGGGGCTTAGTAACAGCAGTTAAAATATCAGCCATATCTTTAGCATTGGTATATTGCAAGTCATAAACATAGAGTGGCGAGTAAGGAAGCTTGAGTTCAGTATCGACATAATTAATAATAAAATCTTCAACTTTTTTAATACCTTCTGCATCACCAAGAATAATCAAGGTATTGGTTCTGCGTTCAGCAATTAAACGTAATGTTTCTGGAAAGTAAACACTGGTTGGTTTTTTTGCAGTTCCTAAAATACGCGCAGCAAGGCCTCGAGGATCTTGTACTTGTGTTAGGTTATTATACAATTTTACCACTTCATCAGCATCAGCATTTTTTAATTTTAATACAGAAAGTGCTTCTGGCTGTGTTAGTCTGTCAAGCTCTTCAACAACTTGCATAACAGCACGGATATTTGCAGCTTTATCAGTTAATAAAAATGCATTGAGATCTGGTAGTGATTTGAGTGTAGAATTTTGGCTTCTAAATGCATCAACGATTGATTGAATAGTTGCAAGAGAACTATTTTGTACAAAATAAACATAGCGAATGGTCGTATCATTATTTGGTAATTTTTCCCAACGAATATTTATATAAGAAGGCAGTGGTGCCTTTGTGATGGAAGCAGCAACTTTTGGATCGTTTTGCATAACACGATAAAAATTTGGGATGGTTCCTTGTACGAGTCCAAAACCAAAAAGATCCAAGAACGTGACAAAAAGATCCCAGACCTCCTTTTTTGTTATGGGGGCGTGTGTTTTAAAGCTTATTTTGTTACCAGTTAAGGTTTTTCCTCCTTGAGGAGGTGGTTTAAGTGCATCATCAGAAAGAAAATTTATTTCAAAAACGTCTGAAACCCATTGTAAAAGATTAGGTAAATCAGTGTTTTCTAGATTTACTTCAATTAAATCATCTTTATCATCAGTAGCACTTTCAGGTCTTATAGGAGGTTTTATTGGTTTTTGTTTATCTTCATAATTTTCATGGTAATTTGATGATAATGAGTTTTGTGTAGTAGTTATCGAAGAATCAGCTTCAATAGTTTTTTCTTGTTCTACAGGTTTTCTTTTTTTTGCATAGCCAAACAAAGTGATGCAAAAGGTAGAACTAAAGAACCAAAGAAAAAAAATTTTAGCATGCATTAATTTTTTAATTTTCATTATGCATTCACGTTATTTAAAAGTACTCCGCGGTTTTTTCGTTCACGAAGTCGACTATTTTTTTGACTCATTTTGAGCATATCTTGTTTTTCTTTTTTTTGTAATTCTTCAGCGGTTGGTGCAAAACGATATTTTTCTTCCAATATTTTTTTTTGTTCTCGTTCAATTTGTTCTGGTGATTTTTCATCAGGTTTAATTATTATAGGTTTTATTGCTGTAGATGTTTCAACTTCGCTTAAGGCATCAATTTTATTTAAAGTGTAGGTTATGGTTAAAGGTTGATTTTTTCTCAATATTACTGCTGTAAAACTACCTATTGGCACCATTCCTAAAATTGATTTATAAATTTCAAAGCGATTATCAGTTGTTGTTAGAGGAATATTATTAATTGATTGAATAATATCTCCTTGCATTAAGCCAAGTGCAATACCTAATGAATTATTTTCTAATTTGCCAACACGGCAACCAATACTTTCTCCTTGACGGTATACCGTAATTAAATTTAATGCGTCAATAAATTGAGCTAAGTTTCTTATTTTTTCTACAAAAAGCTCAGGATCTATATTGTATTTAGTTTCACTTACTTTTTTAATAACAGATGACCAATTATTTATTGGTAGTAGGAGTTGTTCTAATTCTGCATCATGTTGAGTTACATATAAAGTTTCTTGTTGGCCATTTGATCTAATAAGAATGATTTTATTTTTTAAAATACGAATGAGTTGTGCATCTTCAAGCATATCACCGATTTTATAATTTTTTGCTAGGGTAGTTTTTGCATCTTCAATAACTGCGATATTCATCCGTTCATCGGTGGCAACGATAATACCTCGTAAATTAATTTTTAAAGGCTCCAAAAATTTAATAGGTGGCGTTGCCGGTATTGCTGGTGGTTTTGGCATAGGAGGTTGTGGTAGGGGTTTAGTGTAATCAGGTTCTTTTGGTATCGGCAATGGCTGGACATAGGTATTAAAAAGATCATTAGTATAAATTTTGCTCAGATCAATTTTTGCAAGTTCTTTTTTTACTGGCTTTAACTCTTCTCGTGGTTCAAATGAAACTCGTATCGGAGTTGGTTGCCAAGAAAAAAACGCAAATAATAGCGCGGCAAAAAAGAACAATAAGAGAGTACTATTTACCAGCCAAAAAGGATGTTTCATTAATATTCCTTTTTTTGACATTACTTTCACACAATACCCTTCATAATTATTTTTTGTCAAGCGGAATGTAGATTGATTATAAGAGCTGACTTGTCATTTGGAGGAATTTTTCTCAAGGAGATGGAATAGTATTGAGAATTGTAGTAATAATTTCATCTTGAGAAACTTCTTCAGCTTCAGCTTCATAACTTAATGAGATGCGATGGCGCAAAATTGCTGGAGCAATAGCTTTTATATCATCGGGAATAACAAAATGACGTTTTTTCAAAAATGCCTGGGCTTGTGCCGCATGGTGAAGTGCTATAGTTGCGCGAGGTGAAACACCATATTGAATAAATGACTTTATTTTTTTTAAGTTATAGTCAAGAGGATTTCTGGTTGCAAAAACAATCGCGATAATATAATCAATAATTTTTTGATCAACATATATTTGTTGCACAAGTTTTTGTGCTTGAAAAAGAGATTCTTTAGTAAATACAGGATTAATAACGGTTTTAATGCCTGATTTTTGAATAATTTGTTTT
Source organism: Candidatus Babeliales bacterium (assembly GCA_020054235.1). Classification (GTDB taxonomy): domain Bacteria; phylum Babelota; class Babeliae; order Babelales; family JACPOV01; genus JAGVLQ01. Next base: position 6,231 of record JAGVLQ010000013.1, on the reverse strand, counting down.
TCTTGTTCAGGGCTTAAATATTCGATAATTAATTTGAACATAAAGCGATCGATTTGAGCTTCGGGCAATCGATAGGTACCTTCTTGTTCAATAGGGTTTTGAGTGGCAAAAACTAGAAAAGGCTTATCAAGACTGTAGGTTGTTGAGCCAAGAGTGACTTGTTGTTCTTGCATGCATTCAAGCAAGGCTGCTTGTACTTTTGCTGGGGTACGATTGATTTCATCAGCTAATATTAAATTTGCAAAAATAGGACCTTTTTTTGTTTCAAATTCATGGGTTTTAGGATTAAAAATTAAAGTACCCAGTAAATCTGCCGGTAAAAGATCAGGAGTAAATTGAATGCGTTTAAACGTTAATCCAAGAGCTTGAGCAATTGTTTTGATGGTGGTTGTTTTTGCAACACCAGGAACACCTTCTAAAAGAATATGACCATTACAGAGCAATGCTATTATGATAAAATCTATGCTTTTTTCATTGCCAACAATTAATTTACTAACTTCATGTTTAAGAAGTTCTAAGTGGTTACCTTCTTCTTTTATTGCTTCAATAAATTGATTGTTTAATTGTTGTGTTTCCATAACGTGGCCTTATTATTCAATAATAATATTTGTATATTTCTTAGTGTATCATGGAAAAAAGATCTTACAACTGAGGTGTTTCGGTTTGAATAGGTCCTTCGGAAAGACCGCGAATAAATTGATAGATAAAAGGATTATTTGATTGCCAAATTGTTTTTGCATCACCAAAAAATCGAATTTGTCCTTCATGTAAAAGTGCGATATTGTCAGCATAATTAAAAATTTCAATATCATGAGAAATTACCACTGAGGTAACCTTAAGTCGTTGTTGCATGTCATACATAAGTTCATGAATAACACGAGTAGTAACAGGATCAAGACCGGTAGTTGGTTCATCATATAAAATGATTTCTGGATTAGTGGTCAAGGTGCGTGCAAGGCCAACACGCTTACGCATACCACCAGAAAGCTCAGAAGGATATTTCCATAAAATATTTTGTGGCAAATGAACGAGTGATAATTTTTCTTTTGCTATTGCAAGGGCTTCATTTTTATTAATACCATCCTGCAAAAGCTTTATGGAAATATTTTCAAAAACATTGAGTGAATCTAATAGTGCGGCAAATTGAAAAACATAACCGAGTTTTTTGAAAATAATAGATAATTCATTATTTGTTAGCTTAGTAACATCAATGTCATCTACCATTATTTGACCAGAAGTTGGTTTTATAAGCCCAATAATTTGTTTCAAGAGAACTGATTTTCCTTCGCCAGAACGACCAATAATAACGGTCATTTGACCAGGAGGGATTTCAAGGGTAACTCCCTTGCTTATCCATGTTGAGCCAAATTTTTTACGTACATCATTTAATTGAATCATTGATTATTTTATTCAAACAGAAGTGCCGTTAAAAAATAATTTACAATTAAAATCATGACAGAAGCAAGAACGACTGTTTTGGTTGTAGCTCTGCCGACACCTCGTGCACCACCTTCGGTTGTTATTCCTTTGTAGCAACCGACCCAAGAGAAAATCAATCCAAACATAGCTGATTTTATCAATCCATTGAGCACATCTGAAAATTCAACATAACGTTTTATATTGATAAGATATTCTTCGCCATTAATATGGAGAATGTAAACCCCAATTAAATAGCCTCCGAGAGTTCCGAAGAACATGGTAAAAAGACTTAAAAAGGGCATGATAAAGGTGCTTGCAAAAATACGTGGCACTATCAAATACTGCCAAATATTGATGCACATGGTACGTAACGCATCGATTTGTTCAGTAATTTGCATGGTACCGATTTCTGCTGCAATTGCTGAACCAGCACGCCCTGTTACCATAAGACCAGTCAGTACAGGTCCTAATTCCCGCGTCATACTCAGAGCAACAACTGGACCAATAAAATCTTGCCCGCCAAATCGCTTGAAACCAATATAACTTTGCAGCGCCAAGACAGCGCCAGCAAAAGTTCCTGTTAAAATAACAATCCCTAGGGAATTAACACCAATGCGTTCTATTTGAATAAAAATTCCTTTGAGATTGAGCTTGGTGATGAAAAGGGTTTTAAATGCTATCCATAAAAATAAAAAAAAATCACCAATAACAAAACATTTGGAGAGCACTAAAGTGCCAAGTCCATGTATTAAAACCAAAAGCATGGCTTAAAAATGCTCTTATTCTGGTAAGACAGGAGCTTCCTGAACAATTGGTTGTTGTTTGGTCAAATAGCGAGAAGAACTGTAATGGTGTGTTTTCATGATTGAAATTAGCAATGAGCCGCCCATGAAAAGAGCACCCAGAATCCAGGTCATTTTTTGAAAAAGATCTTGGCCACCGGCGCCGCCAAAAAGCATTTGAGCACTGCCGCCCATGGATCCAAGGCCCATGCTTCCTTTTCCTTTTTGTAAAAGAATGAGAGGAATCATTAAAAGACAGACAAAAACGAAGAGTGCGGTAAGTAATCCTACGATAATCATTGAGATCTCCAAGATTTAGAATAATCAGATTTGGGTTAAAGAATATCTTTTTTTTCTTTGTTTGTAAAAAAATATCTATTGTTTTACAATAATTCTATAATTTTTTTCAATTCTTGAAAATCGGTGCTGGCACCACCAATTAAAAATCCTGCAAGATGCTCAATAGGCTTAAATATCTGAATATTTGTGGCATTAACGCTACCGCCATATAAAAATTTTAATTCAGCATTATTTGGCCAAGCTTTTGTAAAGTGAAATAGTGAAGAAAAGATTTCATTAAGATAGTTATTTGGAGGGATATTGCCAGTGCCAATTGACCAAATTGGTTCATACGCAATCAATAGCTTTTGAGTAATTTTTTGTTTTTTTACTAATTGCGTAATTAGCTCTAATTGCTTTTGAATAACTGCTTGCGCAATACCTTCTTTATGTTCCTTTAGGCTTTCACCAATACATATTATTGGTATTATGTTATTTTTCCAGAGAAGATCGCATTTTTTGGCTACCATTTCATCGGTTTCGCATTGATTTAAGCGACGTTCACTGTGGCCGATAATGCAATAGTGAGAACCAATTTCAGCAAGTGATGCTGCACTGATTTGTCCCGTGTACGCACCGGAATTGTGATTTGAGCAATCTTGGGCGCCAAGCGCAATCGAAGAATTAGCAAGGTCAGTTTGTGCAAGACCCAGACTTTCAAAAGAAGGACAAATTATTAGAGAATTTTCAGATTTTTTACAAGTACTTTCGAGTTCTTTCTTATGATTTAGTAGCCATGTTTTAGTTTGATTGAATGTAAAGTACATCTTCCAGTTGCCGATGACAATATAGGATTTTTTGCGCATTTTTTCCTTTTCCGTTCGTTTTGTTGGTTTACTCTGAACTGTAGTAAATTTCAGTACAAATACAAAGTAATTTTGCCAAAAAATATTTTTTTAATTTTTTTTTTGTTAAAATTAAATAAGAAAATATGAATCATTAAGGAGTTTTTATGCGTTTAAATTTTTCAAAATCAATCGTTCTTGCTTTTTTAATTGCATGTCCAAAAACACTACGTTCTGATGATACTACCAATAAAATAGTAGGTGTTGGATTTTTAGCCGCAGCAGCAGGTTTCATTGCTTGGATATTGTGGCCAGAGTCTGATGAAAATGTTATAAAAAGTTCTGAAGATGCTTTACAGGCTACTATGCAAGAACACGAAGCTTTTTTGTCAAGTATCGAAGCGATAATTGATAGAGCAACAGCGTGGAATGTATCAGAACAAGTTTTAGAAAATCTTGCAAGAAAAATTTCTTCGCCGCGGGTGCAGCGTTCTTTACTCAAGTCAAAACGAGAAAAATTAGAAAATTCTAGAAATACCTTGAAAGCTCGTTTGGATAATTTAGTCAAAGAACGATATAACCCCGATAAAAAACTTTTATATGATCGCGCAAATAATACTTATAATAATCTCTTGGCTGCCATTGCGCGCTTAAAAGCAATAGAAGATCTTTTATCTGAACATGAAGATTATTTTAGTTTTTATACCGACAAACATAAATTCGATGGAAGTTATTACTATGAATTAAAAGGCAAAGGCGAATTTCCACTTATAGATCTTGAGCAAACGCTCGCCAATGAGAAAAGAACTTTGAGAGACCATCTAGATAAACTTAAGCGTTATCCCCTAAGCAGACGACAAGTTGAGTACAGCTATAATGAATTGAATGCGCGTTATGATAAATTAGTTGCTGATTCTTGCTATAAAGAAGAACAGCTCAAATACAAAGAAAAAGAATTAAAACGCAAAGAAGAAGAATTGAAACGCGAAAAGAGAGCTCAAGAAGAACAATTAAAAAAACGTAAAAAAGAACTAGAAAAGCGTGAATTTGAGCAAAAAGTTCGTGGAGTTAATCAATTTTTTAATGCAATTGATCAAGAAATTAGAAATGAAGAATTAAAACAAAAACAGCGCGAATTACGTGAGCAGCAGCAAAGAGTACAACAGTCACCGGTTATAGTAAAAGTTCAGCCTGTTTATGAAAAGCCTGCTATTGAACAAATTAAAACAGAAATTATACAACGCACTCGGCGTATTGCATCATATGAAATTGAGAGAATGCGCAATAATCCTCCATTCAATCCTGAATTGTTAAAAGAGATTGATACACAGCATATGATTCAGCTCATTGTGGCAACAATTCAAAATGAAGTTGACTATATCTATGATGCAAACCAATTGCTTGATAGTTATACAGACAATGCACTAAGATCAAAAATTCAGAATCTTGCTGTCCAATTTGGTATTTATGCAGAAAAAGAACTCTACGAACCAATTTTGCAATCGCCTTCTACTTCTGCGAAAGATGATTTTGCTGCAGCCACTGCTGCTTCAGATGCCAAAAGGGCATAATCATTTTTAGGGTTTTTGAAAATGAAAAGACTTTTTTTAATAAGTATTTTTTTTAGTTCTTTTTTTGCTCGCGGCGTTATTTCCTATGCCTTACATGAGCATGAAAATGGCCATTGTGCACTTAATCTAGGCGATTGCCATGATAAAGAAATGGACTCAATCAATAAAAAACAGGGCAATGCCTTTACTGAATTTTTGGAAAAGTGTATTAATCCGGAAAGACCGCTAAAAATTTATTTGGAAACACCAAAAGATACAACTGTTCCAGAAAATTCCTGCAAAATACGAAATGCAATCATAATAGATGTTATGAAACAAGGGCTAAAAAAATTAGAAGGAAAAGAGGGGCTAACTTATGAATTTTACGAGCCGCGTAAATCTGAAAGTAGCTTTGTCAATGGTCATTTTTATCGAATAGGTACTCTTTTATACAAAAATGAAAACCAAAAAATAGAACTTCAAGAGTTTCCCCTCTTTAAAAAATTTATAACACAATATTTAAAAAATGATCCTTTAACCATTAAAACATATGTGAATACCCTTGAAAGAGACGAACAACGCTTAAAAAAGTGGCGGGGTAGATTTCCAACATCCTCGACTGAATATGGATTATTCGATAAAAAATGTTCTTTGTTTAGTCAATCTAAAAATAAAATTATTCAAGAATTTTCAAATCAAGATGTAAACCAACCATTAATGCTTGCATTTCTTGAATTTATTGGACAAAAAGGTCCGGATAATATTTTTGAAAGATTTATAACCTTGTATGCGTTAATCCTCAAGGAGTCTGATTATATTGTTGCAGATGCTGGATTTTTAAAGAAATTTTTACAAGAAAAAAATACTGAGCAAAATCTCGTATTTATTACTGGCTTTGATCATCAACAAGCTCTATCTAGTGATTTTGAAGCATTAAACTATAAGACAATTGCTTCAGAAAAAATTGGAATAGATTTAGGAAATTATCAAATAGCGTATAATTTTAGACCGGAATTTTTGCCTAGTATTTTGTGTGCTCTAGCATATTGCACTGAAATTGATGTGATGCAAATGAATTACTTCAAAAATAAATTGCTTTCTTTTGTTCCAAAAGAAGAAGTAAGTTCATTAATTTCTAATTCTAATGATTCTAGTAAATATAATACGAAGGCTACTAATTCACGTATTTGTGGCTTTTGCAAAAAGCCAGAAGATCCATCAAAAAATCTTCAACGTTGTAGCAAATGCAAAAATGCCCGTTATTGCAATCAGGAGTGTCAACGCAAAGCATGGCAAGATCATAAAAAAGATTGTAAGTAGATTATTCAAAATTTATTCTAATTTACCTAATTTTTT
>JAGVLQ010000001.1 GCA_020054235.1 Candidatus Babeliales bacterium | reverse complement strand
TTTATCATCACTTGATATAAATTTGATATCGACAGCTTTTGATATCGCTGGCAGAGCAAAAGCCATAGCTATTATGAGTTTTAAACCTATCTTTTTCATTATTTCTCCTTTTTATACCTAAAATTTCTCTTAAAAAACTAAAAATCATTTAAAAAATTACTATTATAAATATAATAGTAACAAAAAAGAGGTAAAGAGCTCAATAATAAAGGAAAAAATCATGATTTTAAGGGGTAGACTTAGCGGATCCTATTTTTTGTTCAAAACCCGTTTTTTTAAGGTTGCTTTATCACGTATTCCTTCTTGTACCTGAATTTCATATGCCTTTTTGACTAACGCGCCCATTTCTGGACCGGGCTTGATACCATCGAGCAAATCTCTGCCCTGCAAAATCGGTTTTTCAGCTTTGTCAGCAACCTGAGCTTTTTCTGTTTTTTTAGAAATTCATCAAATTACCCTGACTCACCCCCCCCCCATCCAATTGACAAATATAAATTAATTTGACAAAATGTATATATGATATTTATTATTTTGAATATATTTTAACCTGTACTACAAAGCTACTTGGAGAAATCATGAAAAAACTTCTACTGATCTTTACTGCCGCAATGCTCATAAATGCCTGTACTGGCGCCATGGATACGCATCACAAAAGCAACCCCAGCTCTTACGACCAAGAGTTCATACATCAACTCTATCAAGAACTGGTATTAACATTGGCTCAGGGAAAAATTGATCAAAGACTTTTATCTTTTGATTTCAACGAGCTTTTAGGCTTTTGCTATGCATTAAACAATGATGAAAATGCTGACAACAATGCACGATCAACGTTAATAAATTGGTTTAAAACATTCGACCATCAAACAAAGATTGATCTATTACAGCATGCTCTTAAGCATACGATGATAGACTATGCCGTAAACTTTTATGCCATGGGTCTTCATGAAGACCCAGAAAAAAGAACAATTACCCAAGAACTTACACCTTTACTTTATGATGGCATTACTCATAACAAATATACCCCTTCACAGCTTGGACAAATTATTATCATGTTTGATGAAAATTCTCCTATATACAAAACTATTGCATCAGCTATCAAGGAAAAATTACACACAGTTGAACAACAAGGTGGCTTTCAATCCTTTTTAGAAAAACAAGAAGGCTTTATAACGAGCGATGAGAAAGATTTTGAAATTGATAGCGCAATTCAAATGGCTTGTAATAATCAAACTATAGAAAATTTAAATCGACTACAAGAATTATTCCTCAAATACCAGGAACATCCTGTGCAAGGACCAAAGTTAACAAATGCCATTGAATTACTTGCAGAAATTACTGGCGCTGTAAAAAGTGAAAAAAACTCAATTTCACAAGATGATATTTTCACGTTAAATGGCATTAAAACGATTAAAAAAATAGTAATGCATTCTAATACACTAAAAAATATGCTTGAAGATTTTCCTGAAAACACTGAACTAGAATACTTATTTGATTGCACCAATGATCAACTCAAGACCATACTAGAAATAATGGAGCTTTCTTTAAACAAAAAAAACCAAGATATACGTACAAAACTTGAGAATGTTCAATTAAAAGATCTGTTTGTTTACTGCACAATGCTTCACTTTTTAGATATCCCTTCGTTATTTGAAATGATACTCAACATATGCGCTGAAAGATTATTGAGCGCTTATAAATTGGTCGAAAAAGAAGAACTAAACCTGCTTGATGACAAATGCCAAGAACTTATTGCTCACCAAATAAAAACAAGTTATTTACCAGTATCAGAGTTCATACCAGTAGATATATATGAAAGCGGTTTTCATTGCCCAGATCCATACCAGATGACTGTCCTTGATACCAACCACCCTAAAATGTTAAAACCGACTGCCTATGATTCATTGCGCAATATTTTGTTCGTAATTAATTTCAAGGAAGTAAATCTATTTAATCTCAATCTGCCAAACTTATCTGATAAAAGATTTGGTACCTTAAAACCTGGTGAAGAAGTATATGGTATTACCTTAAGCCCAAATGGAAAAAAACTTGTTATTCGAGGAAATAAATCGATTTTTCTGTATGATATCACTGATCTTAACAATATACAGCTAATTTCTAAGGGACATATCCCTTTCCTGGATATCTATAATGAAACAATATCATTTATAACAGATGATCAACTTATCATCATTTGTCAACGTAATGCGAATTTGTATGACCTCCAAACACAGAACACAACTGAAATCAAAGGAGCCCCTATGCATAACCAGTTGATCGAAACTTTGAATATACGCAAACAAGGTACTATGTCTAAATATATATCTGTAGATAAAAACTTTTTAAATGTCAGCAATTTAAATGTCTATACAATTACTCCACAAGGAACGATTGACAATACAAACAATGTAATTCCAGATGTTGAAACAGCATTTATATTTGATAATCATGCCTTAACTGCTAATAACAGCACTATTTCTTTATATGACCTTTCTGACATACAACCAGAATGCATTAAAACCATAGATTTACAAACACTGATTCCTGAACTCAAGAATATTTTCAGCATCAGGGCTATTGGCGCTACAATTTTCACTCTTAATAGATCCGGTAGGCTTGATCAGTGGATATGTAAGAATAATAAAACATTAGAAGGCTTGCAGCACGTAGCAAAATTCCCTAATAAGGTTGAAAATATCTTTTTACACCAGGGATTATTGACGATAAGTACCCACAATCCTGCGGATACTACTGATGCATGGAATTTGAAGACTTCAGTCTTTCGGTATGCACCGATTAACGATAAGCAACCGTTGATTGAGATTTTACAAAAGCGTTTTAATTCACCATGTACTGATGGAATCCTTAAAGAAATGAACCCTACCGATAATGTCCTTAGCCTTGAAAATACTAGCCTTGCAAAAGATGATTCTTCCAAAAACCATTACGAAACAGCTCTATGGCTATCAGGACTTGCCGTATTAAGCTTTATCGGTTATAAACTCTTTTTTAATAAGTAATTATTACAAGCCATGGTTTCGGCCATGGCTTTTTTCTTTTGTACAACTAATCACTTTTTATAACTCGCTTTTTAAGCTCCTTTTTATCCTTGATTCCTTCTTTAATCTGAATTTCATAGGCCTGCTTTATCAATAACCCGAGCTGTGGGCCCGGTTTTATAACATCGAGCAAATCTCTGCCCTGCAAAATCGGTTTTTCAGCTTTGTCAGCAACCTGAGCTTTTTCTGCTTTTTGAAGAAATTTTTTAACGTCAGAAAATTGTTTAGTGAGCGGTTTGCCTTTGACTTTACTACGACCTTGCTTATCAGCCAACATAAGCATTGCTAACATGCGCAAGGTTGCCTCTGGGGATAATTTATTGGCCAAACGCTTGTATGCAGAAGGCTTTGCATTACCATTTAAAAGTTGAATTGGCTGCATATGGTAGCGTACCAGCTTCACAACAGTTGCAATCAAATCTTTTTTATGCGTAACGCGCTTGAGCATTTTCTTTGCAAATCGAGCACTTTCTAGTTCATGGCCCAAACTTTTGACATCGCCATTAATTTTTTCTGTTGTAGTAACTTTGCCAAGATCATGGCACAAGGCGGCATACAGCAGCACTAACTTTTGTGCGTTTGTTTCATACTCAAATTGTGCTGCAGCATCAAGGGATTGCATCGTATGCTCAAAAACATCGCCCTCAGGGTGCCACTTCTTTTCTTGTGGAACACCTTCAGTTGCTGCAAGTTCGGGTAAAACGTCTTGGAGTCTACCAATACCTGCAAGCCAACGAAAACCTAAAGAAGGTTTTTTTGATTTGAGTAATAATTTTTCAAATTCAGTTTCTATGCGCTCGCGCGAAATAGTTGAAAGATCCATTTTTTTACAAAGCATATTTAATTGCTTATTTGGTTTAAAACCAAAGCGACCGACAAATTGCATTACCCGAAAAAAACGCAGGGGGTCTTCTACAAAGCGCTTATTGTCCGGTGCACGCAAAACTCCTTGTTGTAAATCAGCATACCCATCAAATGGATCAATTAGTTTTTTTGAAAGCAGATCAATGCCCATTGCATTGATAGTCAGATCACGCCGCGCAAAGGCATGGTTAACATCCATATATGGATCTATAGAAACTTTTGGCTTACGGCCAGCGGCATCAGTACGTGGGACGGACCAATCAGTATCAAGACCATGAATGCGCAAAACACCGAATGCTTTGCCCACTTTGCTCAACGTCCCAAATTTGGCTAAAATCTTTTCAAGATCGTTAAGTGAAATACCATGGACTTCAATATCCAAATCTTTGACCAGTAAATTTAATAAAAGATCACGCACCGCACCGCCAACTAATAAGGTAGTACCACCATGTTTATCGATAGCTTGGGCAATCTTTTTTACTAAAGGATATTCATGCAAAATTTTGTCGAGATTCTTTTGATACTTGCTATCAATTTCTATATACTGCATACCGTTCCTCACGTTTGAATAAGGAAATTATTATGACTAAAAAACTTTCTATTTTTTTTCATATGTTCAGTCTAATCTATTCGCCTTTTTGTAATGCATTTTTTTCAATCAAAGATGTTTCTTCATGGATGTTTGGCTATAAACAAGAAACTTTGCACAAAGAAATTCTGTTTGATAGTGAAGGCATCCTGGTCGTTGAAAATCAAAGCGGTTCTATTTATATCAAAACATGGGCATTACCAAAAATTGCTCTTCAAGCAATTAAAACTGCCCGTGAAAAAGACCTTGATCATATTATAATCAATACAATCGTTGAAAAACATAGTATTTCATTCAAAACATGGTATGAAGACAAAAAAATAAAAGGGGAAGTTGACTATTATATCAGAATACCAGCCCATTTACCGATAAAATTATCAACAAAAGCTGGCTGCATCAAAGTAAAAAATAGCAAAGGAACCATTGAAGCAAAAGTTGATTCTGGTTCTATTGAGATCCAACAAGCAGAAAACAATTTATTTTTAAAAAATAATAGTGGATCGATCATAGCTAGCATGAAAGAATTAGTGCCATCTATGCACCTTATCCTTGAAGCTTCAGGGTTAATTCAACTGCTACTACCAAAAGACGTACATGCTGATATTTGCGCAAAAGCACCTTATGGCAGTATAACCTCAGACCATTATATAACAATCAAACCAGTAACAACAAAATTAAATCAACAAACTTGGGCAAATTTTAAAAAAGAGATTCAGGCTACCTTGGGCGGAGGTGGCGCTGAAATTTCTCTCCGCTCAACACATGGTTCTATAAAAATTACCGAATCCTAGCACATTTTGCTATACTATCAATAAAACTTTTTTCCTGAGAAAGAATCCTATGCTAAAAAAATTATTATTATTCTACGTGTTCTTTATACCAAATATTTATGCCAAGCTGAATATTGAAATTCAACCACTCGATAGACATACCAAGCGTATATTGTTGCATTTTAATCTTGATGAGACAGAACTTTTATATAAGCATTCATTGGACATTTCCGTTGACAGCCCTTATATAAAATTAGACCATAATAAAGAAAATCGAACAGCGATAGAAAAATACGATCAAACAACAAAAGAAACGCATATCGTATTTGAAAATGAGGTTACGATAGAGATTCAAGCAAAAAAACTAAAAGATATTCCTTTTACCGCTTCACTGCATATTAACTACCAAACGAATCTAGATTCTCATCCGCAAACAGTTCTTTTTCCTCTCCAATTTGAGTTCAGCAATTCTGATGTCCCCTCATCAGAAGAAAATATGGGCATCGCAAATATAGGTTCTTCCAAAATTTCTCACAATAATGAATCATTTATGAATGTTGTCTACAGATATGTTCAATCATCCAGCACCAACCTTTCAGCTCTTGTTGAACAAACAAAATCATTACCAATACGTCTTATTTTAGTATTTTTACTCGGTATTCTTTTAAGTTTTACGCCCTGTATTTATCCCATGATTCCCATTACGGTTGGTATTTTACAATCACAAAAAAGTTCTTCGCTTATAGGGAACTTCAGTCGTTCATTTGCTTATACCTTAGGTCTTTCCACTACCTTTGCCTGTTTTGGATTAGCAGCAAGTATCACGGGACCACTTTATGGAAAATTATTAATGAGTCCACTTTCAGTAAGCTTTTTGGTCTTTTTTTTAGGTTTTTTAGGCCTTTCGATGTTTGGGTTATATGATGTCCAATTGCCCAAATTCCTACAATTGAAAAAAGAGACCTCCCAAAATGGCTCACTTGTTTCATCATTCCTTTTTGGCGCTGCAAGCGGCACGATTGCATCTCCGTGTGTTTCTCCTGGACTAATTTTGTTATTGAGTATTGTTGCAACCTTGAATAATATTTTTCTCGGATTTGTATTTTTATTTGCTTTTGGCTTCGGCCTCAGCGTTCCTTTGCTTTTGATAGGTACATTTTCAAGTTCCATGAATATGCTGCCACGTGCAGGCATGTGGATGATAGAGATAAAAAAAATCTTTGGCATTATGCTTTTTGCCGTATCTTTTTATTATTTAAATAATATTATCAACCAAACAACCCTCATGTATCTTATAAGTTTATTCTTGCTTATTTTAGGGTTGACCTATTTTATGTCTGCTAATAAAACAACTTCACAAGGGATTAAAAAATTTAATAACCTACTAGGTTTTTCACTATTATGCCTTTCAGTCATAACTTTAGGCTACACTTTGCAAAGTAAATATTTAACACCAGCAACAATCGATGATCAAAGTTTTTGGATTACTGATTATGAGCATGGTTTGCAAAAAGCACGGTTGGAAGATAAATTGTTATTCCTTGATTTCTGGGCAGAATATTGCTCAGTTTGCAAAGCAATAAATAAAAAATTGGTCTCCGATGAAAAAATTGTCACTCTCCTTCAAACAATGGTTCGGGTAAAAATAAATGGCACTTATGACGAAGAACCATTCAAAAGCTTAAAAAAACAATTTAACATTGTAGGATTTCCAACTTTTTTAATTGTAGATCCAAACAATAATAAAATTTTAAAAGAATGGCATAGTGAGTTGTATACTATACCAAAAGAACAGTTGATTGCGGAAATTAGGAGATTAATCTCTACAAAACAAACTAACGCAAATTCGATTTAAAAAGAATTATAATATGCGCTTATAGTGAGTGATTTCGAAGAAATCGTATCGAAGGGACCACGAACGCAAATACAATCTATTTATTGATTTGTTGCTCTGGTCTTGGTTTTAAAAAATCTTAAATCAAATTCACGTTATTTATATGAATCAGCAGTACGCTCTTTATCTTGTAACTCTTTACGTTTTTCAATAATTTGTCGATACATTGTATCAATTACACGATCGAGTACATCATAAAATTCAGAGCCTTGGTATTCAGAATTTAAAGAAAAACGTGGCGTCTTGACCAAAATATGAATCAGGTGACATGCATGGACTTTAGCAGGTTCAAGAAAAACTTCAAGAAAAATTGGCTCACGTTCATGTTCAAGAATTTTTTCAATTTTTGCCAACTGTTGATTAATGTAATCTTCCATTACTTTTGAATGTTCCATACGACGAAACGTAATCTTTTTTTCCATAATTTTTTCCTTTTTTTTTATCAATTTTTATAACACATTACCTTAGCAAAGTCTCAAAAAAAAACTAGCAATGGAATAGAATCTTTACTTATTGCCTTCCATATATATTTTGCTAAAATAACTTGAAATAAACAAATCATTAAAAAAAGGATACGCTATGAAGTTTCATTACCTCTCATTAGTTCTTTTCACCAGTACTATTTTTGCATCCATTCACTTTGATCAAGAAATATTAGAAAAAATGAAAAAAGGCGCTTCTCTCTTTTGCGTACAATGTCAAGCTTATGAACAAGACGTGAACACTAAGTTTCCGGTGTGTCGCATTGCAGAAAATCATTCTAAAAAATTAGAAGAAATAAAAAATGGCGAACTATCCAGTGATTCTTCATACGTCGCATCTCTCTTTTTGGCCGACGATTTCCAAAAAAAAATTGAAAAAAATACTGATTATCAAGAAGCACTAAAACAAGCTAAAATATTCGATACTGATGAAGCATGGCGCGTTGTTCATAATATAGTCTATCGCCAGACACGTGAACTTATTGAACAAGAAAGTGATCTGAAATTTCCATCTCTCAGAAAAGAATATATGGACATGAACCAAAAATTAAGAGAATTTGCTCAAGAAAATAAAGATATTGATCCTGAAAAAAATGGTCGCTATATGGAAGCTCTTTCTTTACTCATTCATAATGTCGAGTTTATAAGAAAGAATAACACAAAAAATTAATTCAGCCCTTACGCAACACAAACATCACGGGCACACCAACCAAATCAAATTCTGAGCGTAAAACATTTTCAAAAAATGCTAGCTGACTTGGCCCAAACCATTTAGGATTATTTACTTTGAGCAATAAAGTAATTGGAGCCTTGGAAACTTGTTTTACATTTTTAACATGCAATAATTCTCCACTCACATACAAAGGCGTTCGATGCAAAGCATCTTTAATAACGGTGGTTAATTTTTGATCTGACAATACTTGATTATAACGTTCTCTGACTTGTTGAATCAGCGGTAAAATTTTGCCAACATTTTTTTGGGTTTTGCAAGAAACAAACAAGTGTGGAATTTTTTTGAATAATTGTGGATATTGATCAAACTGATCTTCAAAACTTGCTTTTAATTCTTCAGTTAATAAATCAGACTTGTTAAATAATAAAATTAATGCTTTGCCATGCTCAAAGGCATAAAACGCAAGTTTGAGTTCTTGATCTCCTAATCTACCCTCAGAACAATCAACCAAAAGTAAAACAATGTCAGTATTATCGACAGCACTAAAAGCTGTTTTAACCATCAGTTTTTCAAGAGGGTCTTCAACTTTGCGCTTTTTTCGAATACCAGGCGTATCAGTAAGCGTAAATGTTTCTTGATAAAACCTAATCGGTTCAGAAATAGCTTCACGTGTTGTTCCTGGTATTTCACTAACTAAAACTCGTTCACGTTCAAGAAGTACATTCATTAATGAAGATTTACCAACATTCGGTTTCCCAATAAAAACAGCTTTCACATAAGGATCTTCCTGTTCTTTTGCTGCAGATTGCTCCGGTAACATTTTAAGAAGAACATCAAGCAAATCAGAAATTCCAGTCCCATGTTGCGCAGAAATACCAATAAAATTTGGAAATCCTAATTGATTAAAATCATACAAATGAGCTTGTGCTTGGAGATTATCAATTTTATTCACCACAACAACTACTTTTTTTCCTAATTTATGCAGTAACTTTCCAATTTCGTAATCCTGCGCAGTAAGTCCGACAATACCATCTACTGCAAACATTAAAACATCTGCCCGCTCTAAAAGTTCCAATCCAAGTTGACGAACACGCTCAGTTAAAGGATCTTGTGATTTTTTTAAACTTATACCCCCACTGTCAATCAGATTAAAACAACGACCTTGCCAACAAATTACATCTTGTAAAAAATCTCGTGTTACCCCTTCATAGTCCAAGGCAAGACTTTTTACATTTTCTGATAAACGATTAAATAGGGTTGATTTTCCAACGTTGGTACGACCAACAATCACTACGTTAGGCAACTTATGCATGCTCATCCTTAGGTATTTCGACTATAGTGCCGGGAAAGGCTTTTAAAATAATATGTGCTTTTTTCCATGTTGCTTCATCAGAGACATCAATAGGAGATTCTTGAATTTTTTTTACTAGTTTTTTTTCAAATGATTTTTGAACAGGTGGCCTAGAACTTACGACCTGTTTTCTTTCCAAATTTTCCTTTTGGGTTACGGGAGGACTTTTTTGTTCAAAGTTGGGTTTAAAATGCACCACTTTCCCCACGTGCTGGCTTGTGGGTGTAATCTGTTTTGCCTGGCCATCAAAAATAGAATTAAGCTTTGCCAAATCACCAAAAACTTCAATAAGTTTCGGGTTCCATACATTTTTTGTATTTTCTAAAAGATCTCCAAAAAAAGAATTATTTTGAGGAAATGAAACAATAATAACACCATCCTGAAAACTCTTAAATTCCCCTTGCTTGAAGATTGAAAAAACGAGCGGGTCATCAAGGGCAGAAATTTTTTGTAAAAATGTTTGCCATTCATGACTTGTACTTTCTGGAAGAGTTCCTTGCGTTGGTATTGAAAGTAATGCCGCTGTTTGAGGGCTCGTATTTTTTTTAGGTACATTTTCACGAATAGTAATTTTAGAACTTCCATTTTTACTCGTACACATTTGCAACAGAACATATTCAAGCACTTGATGTTGATTGCGCGTTTTTAAAAAAAGTGGCTCGTTGGTATACAAAAGCTGCAAGCAACTGCGTAATGTTTCAACATTATGATTGGCAACAATCTCTTTAAATTGTTCAGAAACCTGCACAGTAACTTCATAGGTATACCACAAAGCAGTTCTAACAAAATCAATGCACGCTCGCCATAAAATTGGCGCAGAAAATGATTCAAAACAAATTTCTTGTAAATACACCAATAACGCTGCCGGTTGGCTATTAAGAACTTTGTCAAAAATAGTAAACAAGCGTTCTTCATCAAGGTGACCAAGCACCGTCAATACTGCATGTTTATCTACGCGACGCGCAGTAAACCGAACTTGTTCAAGCAAGTTGAGCGCATCGCGCACAGAACCTTCTGTTTGCTTAACGAGCAGTTCAAGTGCTTCCGGCTCATAAGGAATCTCTTCGTGCTGGCATACATATGCCAAATGTTTGACCAGCGCCTGCGACTCAAGCGCACGGAAAAAAACTTGAAAGCAACGTGACTTGACCGTTTCTATAATTTTGTGCGGATCGGTCGTTGCCAGGATAAAAAATACGGAAGCCGGCGGTTCTTCTAAAATTTTTAAAAATGCATTAAAGGCCGCTTTACTGAGCATATGGGCTTCATCAATTAAATAGATTTTTTTACGCCCCAATAATGGCATAAATGCGGCGGCATCGATAATTTGACGCACGTTATCAACACCAGTATGCGAAGCAGCATCGATTTCAATAAAATCAGGATGATTGCCTTCTTTCATTGCCAGACAGGATTTACACGCAAGGCAAGGAATAATTTCTTTAGGATTTTTCTGAAAATCAGCAAGCTTGTGGCAATTAACCGCTCCGGCAAAAATACGGGCAGCCGTTGTTTTTCCGCAGCCTCGTTGGCCGGAAAAAAGATAAACGGGAAAATAATGGTCCAGGTATAAACTGTTTTTTAGCATACGTATCGGCAGATCTTGACCAACGACTTCATCAAAAGTCCTGGAGCGCCATTTACGAGCTAAGTTAAGCTTGATTTCACTCATAATGTTTTATGATAAAGCAAAAAGGGAGTATCCACAAGATACTCCCAAAATATATTTGATAAAAAAATGGTTTATTGCTTTTCTTTTCTTAAATTTTCAACCCATTGCTTTTCAACGATTGTATGGCATTCATAACCATCGCCTACTTTTGTGCATGCAGTAAAATCATCAAGATAAATGCAAGCTTTATTACTAATTTTACGCTCTTTCATAAGCTTTAAAAAGTAACCTAAAAAAGTTGCTTTCTCGGTGTCTAAAAGTTCATCATATGCTACGTTTTGTGTTATCCATGTTTTGTAATGATCTTTTGCCAAACCAGCTATTATTTTTTCTTCTAGAAAATAGATAGCTGCTTGGTTATCTTGAACTGGAACAACATTTATAGAAACAGTATTTGCATTTTTTGATTGCCAAAAATGCTTAACAATATGTTCGGTAGGTTTATTATCCGCATTAAGGCTTATTGTTAACCCTAGTACAACTATTAAAAAATTATTAATTTTCATAGTTTTACTCTTTAATTTCTGGTTCATTTGAAGTCAAATGGAGTTCTTTTGCATATGCATAAGGAATTGTGGTAATACATTCGCAGGACAATCTTTCTTGGCGTGCTACAAAGCGACAGCGAGTATGAGCATCAAGTGAATGAAACAAATTATCTACTTCGGCATTCAATTTAACCAATGCGTTAACAATTTCTTTATCAAGATGCAAGGCCGAAGTATAATCATTTGCATACAAAGCACAAAAAGTCGCCTTCGTATCCAATAATTGTGTGCGAATTTGAATCAGTTCATTACCATCCAAATCTCGTAATCCTGATATATAATGTTGAATACTACCATTGTTAACCCACTCATTTTTATTTTGGGTTGATTGCTTGGCTTTCAAAACTGAAGCTGCAATCCATTGAGTAAGTTTTTGTTCTTCACCATTGATGCCGTAAGAAAAAACAATAATAAAAAGAACGGATGCTTTTTTAATATTCATTAGAAAATCCTTTTGTTTTTTTAATTATTTTGTTCTTGTTTAATTTCTTTTTGAGTTGCTCATAAACCTCTGGATCAAGAGAAAGCTCGCCACTAACATTATTAAAACCAGTTTTTATAAAAAGCTGATTTGGCCCAAACTTTTGGCCATAGGAAGTAACCGCCGCTTCTCCAGATTCATTACCTACACCACAAAGACGCTTCATGTGAGCCCAAACGACAGCACAAGCAAAATCATCCGGCTGGCAATTTGGCAATGCCCCATCGCCATAAAGAATCCTTGCTTCATCTTCATGGGGCATCCTACCAAAATTTGGTTTTTGGATGTCGAAAGAGATCGAAATGCTGTCTGTTCTTTCAGAAATGGGATATTCAGTTGAAAGCATAGAATGACGAATTGCACGTTTTGCAAGATCTTTAATAATTCGCATATCTTCCTGGCTCGGAGCTTTTTGATCTCTAGGTTTCAAAGTCGCCACTGAAGTTACCGAGTCAGTAACATTTTCCTGCACCAAATTGACATGCTCTTGCAAAGCTAGTTTTTTTTCTAAAATTTGTTGTTCTTTTTTGGCTAAATATTCACGTTGAACTTGTTGATAATAATCAAGCGGAGCATAAATGTGGCATTCACATTTATAGCCATTAACGACCCCTTGGCCATCATTACCACGTTCAGCTTTTGCTTTACAGCGAGTACCTTTGTCTAGTTGATAGTATTTTTCTTCAAGCGCCTTTGGGCCAAATACTGATGCTAAAACTCCAGTACTACGTTCATTATTAAATTCTTGAGCAATTTTGTGTTCAATCTCAAATGTTGCATTAACCGGATGTTCAAAATCTCGTTTAAATATATAAAATCTATCGAATATTTCGACTAATTTATTACCTTCAAGATCCTCAATAAATCTAACGTTCCTAAAAGGTTTCATCTCTTTAGGTTCTGAATCTTTAATTTGAAAGTGGTGCATTAATAGTGCACGGGTAACAGGTTTAAAATCAGATTCATTATATGATTCTATTGCATTACTCTTTAAAGCACCAAGTAAAAGTACTAGATAAGCCCACGTAAGGTTTTTCATAAAGCTCCTCAACCTTAATCAGTTATTTTATTTATCTGCATTCTTAAATTTATCAAAATATTCTTTTGTAACCACCGTTATGCATGCACAAGAGCCGATTTCTTTATCATATGCACAGCGGGTATTTTTTTCTAAAAAGAATTTCTTTTTGTTTTTATCATCTTTGACACTCTTTATGGCAAGACCAATAATGCCAACCAAAGTTTTATTTTCAAGCTCAGTATACTCAATTTGCATCCATTTTTTGAGATTATGTACTTCTGTTTTGATTTTGATCAGTTCTTGGCCATCTATCGTTGAATCAGAAAAATCTTCTTTTAAGTCAATTCCTGATAAAACAGCGCGGCGCTGACAGGCCTTTAAAATGTGATCAGTCAAACTTTCAGAAGTAGCGTAAAGAGAAAAATAAGAAAAAGAAAGAAGTGAAATGCTGAGAATTTTATTCATAAAAAGACCCCTAAAAAAAATGGGAAGCGTATACAAGATAAATTATACTTCTGCTGCTTCGTTTCCGATCTGACAGGTTGAGCATAATTTTCTTCATGTGCTTCCCAAACCTTCATTCAAAAATAATGTATAGCTATTTTAGTCTAAAAACATAATTATTTCAAATTTTTTTTAAAAAGGTCCAGAGGCTTGCGCAATATTTCTTCACGCAATTGCACTGCAGCGAAATATTCTGGTGTGCCATGTTTGATAATTTTGAATGTAATATCGGTCATAATGATTCCAAACTTGAATAAATATTATTTTGAAACAAAGGTTTAAAACCCAATTTTTGATTCAGTGAGCAGTTTTTGCAGACTTACTAAAAATAGTTCATACTCTATTTCTAGATTATTAAAAAAATTATGATCTAGTGCCTCTACTTCTTTAATTGCAGCTTTTAATATTTTTAAACCTTTATCAGTAAGTCTTGGATATTTAGCTCGCTCATCCCCTGATTTTTGATAACGTTCGACCAGCTTCTTTTTTTCTAACGTTCGCAGCACTTGGGAAGTCATAGCAACATCACATTGGGTAAAAGTAGCCAGCTCAACTTGGCTTATATCGACATTATTTTTCTTAAGATAAGCAAGGCCTGCAAGCAAAACAAATTGAATATGCGTCAAATCAAATTGCTCTAAACAGGCTTCTATTTTTCGTTTCCAAACTAAATATACTTGCCACAAAAGAAAGCCTGGACTTTCTTGCGCCGTAGCAAATCGACTTAATTCCCATTTACTTTTTTTCATTGAATTCCTTCTTTTCTGCAAACTCTGTCAGTTTTTGCATTGCAGCCGGCAAATGTTTTTTTATGTTTCTACCAATTACAAAAGCCCAAAAATATTTTAATAACCCGCCCATTTCAACCTTATGACAGATTTTTGTTCCATTGGTTGTTTTTTCTAACGTATGAGTAAAAAAAATGGTGCCTAATGGCAAATATGAAATGTCGGAAAAGATTTTAAAAGGCTCTACTTGCAGAAGTTCAAACTGTACTTTTGGCCCGCCAACCGGTTTTAGCTCTCCTTTAGTACCAGCTTGGAACGGCCCGAAAAGGTTGGCATATTCCACTTCTTTATCCCATTGAGGCCAAGAGCTAGCATCTTGATAAAATGACCAGACCGTTTGCGGTTGCGCTTTAGTTTCAACGCAATGATCAATAATTAACATAACTTAACCTTATTTTATACATTAATAATATGCATGCATATTATATTAGTGCAAACAATATAAAAAATCAAGAAGGCATATAAAACCTGCTAATTGGTTCTTTAGGTTGTATAATATCAACGTGAGGAAAAATATGGCTAATGTTGTCAAATTATCTGAAGAAATAGTTTCTGAAGCTAAGATAGTGAGCTTAGCTAAAAAAATCCTGACTTAACCTATGAATTCATTAAAAACTTGCTAATTGCTCAAGAAGAAGCTAAATCAGATAAGCTTGAAATCTATACCTTTGAAAAGCAATGAAAATTTTACAGACACCACCATTAAAAAAACTGTCAAAAAGCTTCATAAAAAAAAGAAAAAAAATCATTAGACTCAGCGACATCGGCGGACAGCTTTCGCTCTATTTCCCTGTTATTGTTCTCTCAAATCATTTAAGAAAATGGCCATGCCAGGCGTAGCTTGCCGAGCCGGAAGGCCCGGATAAGCGTAGACTGGTGGAGAGAGAGGGATTCGAACCCTCGATGCACCTTTCGGAACATACACGATTTCCAATCGTGCTCCTTCAACCACTCGGACACCTCTCCAACGTTTTATTTCTTTCGCTCATCCTGCAGTGTCCGGCGTAGCTTTTAGCGAAGCCTGGGAGTGATTTGTAAAACAAATCGTATCGAAGGACAACCACTCGGACATCTCTCCATCAATTTAATTTACTTTTTTTCTGCCGCTTTTGGTGAACGTCCAGGCATATTCTTTTTAATCTTGATTGGCTCTTTTGTTTTCATTTTTTTGATAACTGGCTTTTCGTCCTTAGCTTTTTTGCTTAATTCGTCTTCTTCAAGATCAGCGTCAGAAGCCATCTCAACAACAACTTCAGCCTCTTTAACAGCTTTTTTAGGTTTTTCAACGACAAGCTTTTGTCCGACTTCTACTGCTTGGGCTAAGTAATCAAGAATCACAGCGATAGATTTTGGTGCATCGTCATTACATGGAATAACATAATCTACAAAACTAGGATCACTATTTGTATCAACAAGAGCAACAACAGGAATACCCATTTGAAGAGCTTCACGCAATGCAGTTGCTTCTTTTTTTACATCAACCACTACTACTGCACCGATAGGCCACGTCATATTTGAAATGCTTCCAACGTTCTTTTTAAGACGATCGATATTTTTTTGCAACATAACCAATTCTTTTTTGGTATAGTGCATTTGAGATGCTTTTGTTACTACATCTTCCAGATGCAATAATTTTGTTACCGATTTCTTTACTTGGGAAAAATTAGTAAGTGAACCACCAATCCAACGATGCGTAACAAACGGACAATTGAGTCGACTTCCAATTTGAGTGATAATTTCCTGTGCAGGCTTTTTAGTGCCAACCCACATAATAGTATTACCATCTGCTGCAATAGCTTTCAAAAATTCAGCGGCTTTTTCAAGTTGACGCGCCGATTTAGAAACATCAATCAAATGGATACCATCACGATATCCCCAAATATAAGGAGCCATCTTAGGATGCCAACGCGACATTTTGTGACCAAAATGAACACCAGCTTCGACAAGTTTTTTATAGTCAATCATGAGAACCTTTCAGGTTATACCGATCACTTCTTGGGTTTGATTCACCGTGAACCAATAACCACCCGAAAAAGAAGTGAGTATGATTAAAAAAATATAATGCTATAACTGTAACAAAAAAGCCGAAAAACACAAGAAAAAAAGGCTTTAACTTCCGATTACTTCACCTTTTTTGATTGCTTTTGCATAACGATTTCCAAGCCAAAAAGCCGTTGCTACCCAGCTAACAATAATACCCAAAAACATCAGGCCATTAAGAGAAAAATGCATGGTAGAACCTATTTTATCGATCAGAATATTAAAGCTAGAACCAAAAGTACGTGCCATTTTTGAACCAAAAGCATCAATCCACGACTTTGACTTAAACTTAACCTCTTTGACCGTTGGAATATACAAACTTTCACGAACCGGCGTTGCAAAAGCATAATTGAGCGACTTTAAGGTAACAAATACTAATAATAATGAAAAAGGTGTATAGGTCATCCAGAAATAAAAAAGAAGGATACCGCTTGTTATAGGAATCAAGATGAGGCAGGTTTTTTCTCCAAGCCATTGCATGAGATTTTTTGTGCCAATTAGAGAAATAAAAAAGCCAATAAAATGCATCGTAAACATTTGCTTATAAAGCTCTACGCTAATATCTGAAACACTATTTGAAGCTGATTGTACAACACCTAAGCGCTGATAACTTAAAATAGTATTAAGCACTTCATAAAAGAACAACATACCGAATATACCTAAAATATACGGCCGCTGAAAAACCATCATCAGCCCAGATAAAAGACCCATCCGTTCATCAGTCGTCTCTTCCTTTTTCTTTTCTTTTTCAAATTTATATACAGCTTCATAACCGTGCAAATATGATTCGGGAACCTTTCGCATAAGACTATGCACAATAAAAGGTACAACAATTACAAAACTAGAAAAAACGATCATTAAAATCTGATGGTTAAGGACATCAGAAAAAATTCGATGACCACTGGCATCTCGCAAGGCCAAAAACCAACAAGCAAAACCGGCGCTCAGCATGCCACCAGCCTTTGAACCACAGACCAAAATTCCATAATTTTTTTTGGCACTTTCTGGACTACTAATAGAATTTGAAAATGCCCAGAAAACACTTAAAACAAATGGTGAAAAGCCTTCTACAAAAAAGTAATAAACCCAACCAAATATGCGCCAAGGGCTACTGTCGGTATTTAATAATCCGATGGTAGGATGACCAATAATATAAGCACACATCAAGCCAAAAATACCATAGAGAATACTATAAAAATATAACAACTGATACCGGCGCAACTTATCAACAAGTAATGAATAAAATAAAATAGCAGGAACAAGTACAATCATAGAAGCAACTTTAGCCCATGGCACGTATTCTTTACCAACCACACTCATAAAAATTGAATGCTTGAGATCGTAAATTATGGTATATGCTGCTATAACGAACAAAAAGGTCAGTGTTAGCAAAATAATTTTTAATCGTTCATACCTATCAGGAATATAAAATGACGCAATAACTCTTGAAAGCAATTCATTCATGCAAATCCCCTATTACTAATTAGTGAGCAATGAAGCGTGACTTTTCGTTCTTATATAAAAATAGCCTTCCAACAGAATTATTGGAAGGCTATAAAATCTAGATTTCATAGAGCTGAAAAAACATTAACAAACAATTCGTTTTTCTTTAATAGCTTTATTATATGTTTGGGCAACGAATACCGCTATAAAGAACCAGACACCAACAAGGCCTAATGAAATTGCAGAGCTAACGGTTATAAACCAAGCTGCACCATCAACAAATCCATATTGCCTAACAAAGGTTCCACGGAAATTATTAATAATTGAACCTGTTGCTTTAGATCCACGAGATCCAAACATTTCAATCCAAGCCTGTGCTTTATATTTAGTATCCTTTGATGTTGGAATATATAATTGCTTTAAGGTTGGTTGGTTCAAAGCATAGTTTACCGCTTTGGCAACAACCATAATCCAGAATACAATTGCCAAAGAAGGATCCATCTTTAATACAAATACCGCTGCACCAACAAGTACAGGCATAAGGACTAATGATGTTGTCATGCCTAAACGGCGCTGAATATTGTTGATACCAAAAAGAACTGCCAACGTTGCAACAACACCGGTAGTAACGGCAAAGTTAGTCAAATACTCTGCATGATCAACTTCTAGAGGATATGCTGCCTTTGACATAGCTTTGAGCAAGAAATCAAAAACGGTTACAATAACTTCATAGATAGTAATAACCAAGAAAATACCAAGAAGATACGGCTTTGTTACTAGAAGCTTTAAACCTTCTAAAAAGCCTGGCTCTTCAGTTGCTCCTTCAAGCGGTTCTTTAACTTGAGCTTTATAACCTTCTAATTGCGATTTTGGCGTTACTTTTAGGAACAACCACATCAATCCAGCCATGATAAAACAGAAAATACCAACAATACCTATGACGGGACTACTATTAATAAAACCTAATCGTTTAGCATTTAAAAGCCAAGGCCCAAAAATATTACCCATTTGTCCAAGAAGGGCAATAACAGGAAAACCTCTCTTTGCAGACTCTTCTGAAGTTATATCAGCAGTAATCGCCCAAAAAAGCGCAACAATAAGAGATCCAAAGCTTTCAACAAAAACATACCATAACCACCCAACATATCTATAAGGGTTAGTTACGGTATTTGGCAGACCATATTGAGGATGCCCTAAATAGTAAGCAAACCCTAAGGCCATTAGACCATAAGAAATCGTAAGAACATAAAAAACTTTATTGCGCGGAAACGAATCGATAAGCTTACTATAAAGAATAACTAAAGGAATGATAATGCATAAAGAAAGCATTTTTGCTACAGGCTGATAATCAACCCCTACAATTGCGGCAAAAATACTGTCTTTGATAGGCCTAAAAGCCCAATAAGAACCAATAATTAATCCGAAAATAGCCCCTAAAAAGAAAAACTTCTGAAGCTCTTCTTTACTCTCAAAATTACCCCATATCGTTGAAGCAAGACGTTTTAACATAAGGATTCCTTCGTATAAAAAAACAATTAGAAAACATGTACCTAACTAAATAAGTGTGTTGCTACCGTAACTATAACAAAACATTAATCATTTGTAAAAAAATTAACCCTCCCCTCAAAAAATTCAAAATTTATTGTTAACCGAAAATTATTTAATATACCTAGCACCTAGATACTTTAGTAAAAAATGCCCTAAAATGCTAGCAATTTTCCTAAAGACACATTTACGAATATCGATAGATTTGATAGATTTATAATAAACAGAGAAGAAAAGATTAGCAACAATTCTTAAGGTTAATACTTCTTAAGCCATTGTTTCAAGCTGAAAAAATAATATTATAGTTTATAAATTAAAAAATTCAAATAGAAAAGAAGGCAAAAAAATGGATTCTGAAATAACAAAAAATATTCCACGGCAACAAACGCCCCTGGCTAACACTTTACCTTTACTGCCCTTAAAAAATGTTATTATTTTACCTAAAAGTATTTTGCCTATTATTGTTGGCAGAACTATGTCAATAAGAGCAGTTGAAGAAGCACTTCGTCACGATAAAATTCTCTTTATTTCTACACAAAAAAATGCTGATGTAGAAAACCCAACGGAAAAAGATGTTTTTGAATATGGTACTCGCGCAACCATCTTACAAATAATGCGCATGCCCAATGGTGCTTTAAAAATTCTTGTTGAGGGTATTTCTCGAGCACGAATAATTAAAAGTGAAAACCAGGATGGCTTTATAAATATTCATTATGAGGATTTATCAACACACGTAGAAAATTCAACCGATCTCCAAGCATTATGGCGTAATGTAAAAAAACTCTATGAAGATTATGCCAAATTTAATGACAAAGTTCCTCATGATTTAATGACCTTAGTCAAAGATGTACAGGATATGGACACTATAGCAGATACTCTTGCTGTCCATTTAAACCTTTCATTTTATGAACGCCAAGAAATCCTAGAAACCGTTGATCTTAAAGAACGCTTATTAAAGCTTAGTAAATTTTTAACGCAAGAAATTGAAATTCTGGAAACAGAACAAAGAATCAAGGGTCGCGTACAAAATCAGGTTGAAAAAAATCAACGAGAATATTATTTAACGGAACAAATTAAAGCTATTCAAAAAGAACTTGGTCGAGAAGATCATCAATCAGAAATTGTACAAATTCGCAACAAAGTTAAATCTTTAAATCTTCCCGAAGAAGCAAATGAAAAAGTTGAAAAGGAACTCAAACGCCTTGAACAAATGCCTCCTCTTTCAGCAGAAGCGGTAGTTTCACGCAATTATGTTGATTGGATCACTTCATTGCCTTGGAATGAGCAAAGCAAAGATCGCATAAGCATTGTTCAAGCTGAAGCCATTTTAAATAAAAAACATGCTGGCCTTTCAAAAGCAAAAGAACGCATCATTGAATTTATTGCTGCAAAAAAATACTCAAAATCTCTTGAGCGTTCACCAATTATTTGTTTAGTTGGTCCACCAGGCGTTGGTAAAACTTCTCTTGGCCAATCAATTGCAGAAAGTCTTGGTCGTGAATTTGTTCGAATTTCACTTGGTGGTATTCGTGACGAAGCTGAAATCCGTGGTCACCGAAGAACGTATATTGGTGCGTTACCAGGTAAAATTATTCAAGCTATGCGTAAAGCAAAAACAATGAATCCTGTTATTTTACTCGATGAAATCGACAAAATGACACGTGACATTCATGGTGATCCAGCAGCTGCCCTTCTTGAAGTACTTGATCCAGAACAAAACAAATTTTTTGTTGATCACTTTCTAGAAGTTGAATACGATCTTTCTAAAGTCATGTTTGTTGCAACCGCCAATATGATCGATGGCATTCCATTGCCTCTGTATGATCGTATGGAAATTATCACCCTTCCCGGCTATATCGACGAAGAAAAAATTACTATTGCTCGTAAATTTTTATTACCAAAAAGTTTAAAAGAACACGATTTTGAACCACAGAAGTTTAAACTTTCTGACGAACTTCTTGAGCTTATTGTTTCACAATATACCCGTGAAGCTGGTGTGCGGCAACTTGAACGTTTAATTAATAAACTTATTCGCAAATCAATTCAAGAATTACTCAAAGATAAAAAGAAAACAAGCATTGAAATTACAAAAGATCTCATTCAAGAATGGCTTGGTTTTCCTAAATATAAAAAGACTTCACTTGATCAATCAAAAGAACGATTTGGTCTTGCAACTGGTCTTGCATGGACAGAATCTGGTGGCGACATCCTCGAAATTGAATCGACAATTTTGAGTGGTAAAGGCAATGTAACCTTAACAGGACAACTTGGTGAAGTAATGCAAGAATCTGCTCAAGCAGCACTCAGCTATATTCGTTCCCGGGCAAAGGTTTTGAATATTAATAATTCTTTTCACTCAAATAAGGATATTCACGTTCACCTTCCTGAAGGGGCTACGCCAAAAGATGGCCCTTCTGCCGGTATTACTATGTGTGTTGCATTAGTTTCGGCATTAACTAAAAATCCTACGCGTTCTGAAGTTGCTATGACTGGTGAAATTACGTTACGCGGCCGTGTGCTTGCTGTCGGTGGTTTGAAAGAAAAACTTTTGGCAGCTCAACAACACGGCATAAAAACTGTCTTGGTTCCTAAAGAAAATGAAGACGATATTCGTGAAATGGACAAAGAAGTTAAAACAAATCTCAAGGTTGTCTTTGTAGAAAATATGGACCAAGTACTAGAAAATGCTCTAGTCAATAATCCATTTACCCATGGACCAAAAAAAATTAGACGAAAAAAACGCACCAAAAAAAATAATTAGTTAAAAATAATTGAATATTTATTTCTTGTATAATCAAATCTCTTGACAAGGCTCATGTCATCGCGAAATAGTATGAAAGTAAGTCAAAAGTTGGGAGATCGAATGAAAAGAAAAAATATTCTTTTATTAACTATGTTCTGTCTTGTATTTTCAAATTCATCAGCTTCGGTATGGGATTTTTTAAATTTTTTTAACTGGTATTCAAAAAAAACCGTTACCTTTCTTGTTTATATAGCAGGTGATAATAATCTCAATGAATTCATTGCCGATGATTTGCAAGAAATGCAAAAAGTCGGTTCAAATAAAAATGTCAATTGTCTTGTATATTTAAATACTAAATTTCCCGGACAACCAAAAGTATCCCGTAAATTGGTTATTCATAAAGGGTATATCACCCAGCACGGAAAGGACAAAAAGAAAGACAGCGGCGATCCAAAAACAGTAATTTCTGCTTGCAAGTGGGCAATTAAACATTTCCCTTCAGAACAATTTATTATTGTATTTTGGAACCATGGTTCAGGCTCTCTTAATAGAACATGCGCAAGAAGTGTTTGCTATGATGATACGACTGGCAACTATTTAACAGATAATGATTTACAAGAAGCGCTCCAAGAAACCGTAAATATGCTTGGTAAAAAAATTGATATTGTTGCATTTGATGCTTGCTTGATGGCTGACCTTGAAATTTCTTATGCGATTAAAAATTATGCTGATTACATGGTTGCTTCACAAGAAACAATACCAGGAACGGGATGGGGGTATGATCACCTACTCAAAAATATCGCAAAACGTCCTGTAAATACTTCTCAACTGGTAAAAATGATGGTTCAAGCCTATGACAAAGAATATAATGGCATAGCAAATGATTATACACTATCGGGTATAAATTTACATAAAATTGATATTTTAACACAAAATACAAATCGTATTGCTCAAACATTAAAACTTATTTTACAAGATCCAACAGGCAGAGGTTTTAAGATTATCCAAGATAGTTTAGAAAATTGTACTACCTTCGATGAAAAATATATTGATATGTTCCATTTTTATACGAATCTCTTGCAGAGAATTGATTATTTAACTTTCGATTATTCCGTCAAAAAAAATCTCCATACTCTTCTAGAAGAAGGATTAAACATTATCTGCAAATCTATTATTGATTACGTCAGTGGTCCAAATTATCCACAATCACATGGTCTTTCTATTTATTTTGATCAAAAAGAAATTGATACCTCATATCGCACCACTGTTTGGGCACGAGAATCACAATGGTTGAGCTTTTTAGAAATGTACCAGACCTTACGAGAAAATATGTATTAAAAGCTTGTACTTTGCTTTTTTATACTACTTATCATATTATCAACGGTTTCTGTTTGAGTGAGATAGGTATTGTCAATAATAATAGCATGTTCTGGAATAATTAAAGGCGAGACTTCCCGTTCTTGATCTCGGGTATCTCGCTCTTTAACTTGTTTTTTTGCTTCCTCAAAACTAATTTCTTCACCGCGCATTTTTTGGAGATTTTGCCAACGCTTAGCACGCTCACCAAGTTCAGCCGTCAAATAAAATTTAACATCAGCATCATTAAAAACAACAGAACCTGAATCACGCCCTTCTAAAATAAAATTTTTATTTTTAGCTAATTCGCGCTGCAAATCAGTAAGTTTTTGACGAACAAATTTATTGATAGCAATAATAGATGCTCCTTGTGAAACTTCTTCCGATTTTAAAAATGAGGTAATATTTTCTTTAGAAAAAATCACTAATCCACAATTTTTTGTAGACATTTCATACTTAAATTTTTTAGGATCAAGTGCCTGTTGAATATCATTTTTAGAAGCCTTATAAAGATCCTCTTTTGTATAACCAAAATGCTTGAGTAAAATATAAGCCAAGGCTCTATATAAAAATCCACTGCTAAGACAATAAAAATTTAAGCGTTCAGCTAATCCTCGCGCAGCAGTTGATTTACCGCTCCCCGTTGGACCATCAATAGTAATAATCATAATAATTTTTTTAGTTATGGTTGTTTTTCAAATGCAACATCTATACCAATAAATTCAATATTCGTTCGTCCATTCCAATGATTTTCTGAAATATGAACAGCTACATCAAAAGGCTCTTCTTTTTGTGTTTTCAATTGTTCAAATAATTCTGGCCGATTAAAAAATACTACTGGCTTAATAACGCCATCGGCAAAAATAGAACATTTTACATGGGCATCTTTGAGCAATAATGGATCTTGCACCAACGTTGCGCCTTTTACATAAAACGCAGGCTGAGGGTTTGCATTCCCAAATGGTTCAAGATGATGCAAATCAGCAATAATCTTTTGGGTAACATCAGGCAAAGAAACTTCCGCATCAAGAATAATTTTTTGCTGTAAATCTTCCGGCTTTAGTTGTTGCGCAACTAATTCTTCTAAATGATATTTTAGTTCACCTAACTTATCGGCTGACAATGCCAGACCTGCTGCTTGAGAATGCCCTCCAAATTAATCAAGCATTTCGGAAGCACTACTCAGTGCATCAAACATATTAAATGCCGGAATTGAGCGACATGAACCTTTTGCTTGCCCTTTGTCTGTAATATGAAACAGCAATGTCGGTTTCCCATAGGCACTAACAAGACGTGAAGCTACTAACCCAATCACCCCAGGAGGCCACTTGTCGCTTGCTGCAAGAATAATATTTTCTTTTTCAAGATCAATTTTTTTTGTCTCAATTTGTAAAACAACATCAGCATAAATAGATCGCTCTATCTCCTTGCGCGCTTGATTTAATTCAAACAACACGGTACCAACTTGTTCAATTTCCTGCGTATCGGAGCCAATCAAAAATTTCACGCCTTGGCGTGGATCTTCTAACCTGCCAAGGGCATTAATTTGTGGTGCAATAGAATAACCAATATCTGTTGCTGACATTTTTGGTTTTGCAACATTACCATTTTTTTTAAGCACTTTAAAAGCAAAACTCTCCATCTGATTAACATATTGCAATCCATAACGGACCCAATAACGATTTTCACCAAGTAGCGGAACCACATCAGCTATAGTTCCAAGCAATAAAAGTTCAATTGCTTTTGATGGCATTTGCATTTCAAAAAATTCATATAAAAGCGAAAGCAACTTAAAAGTAACCCCAACACCTGCCAAACTTTTAAAGGGATACGGACAATCAAATTGATTAGGGTTGATAATCGCAAAAGCTTCTGGCACGGCTTCATGCGGTCGATGGTGGTCAGTAATTATTAAGTCAACACCACGCTGCTTTGCTTTTAATGCCGGCTCAAAAGCGGTAATACCGTTATCAACAGTAATAATTAATTTGTAATCATTATCAGCAGCACGCTCGACAATTTTGGTCGAAAGGCCATAGCCATCCTTTACCCGATGCGGCAAATAAAAATTTATATTAGCACCCAGCGGCTTTAAACACAGCATCATCAAGGCTGATGAAGTAATACCATCAACATCATAATCACCAAAAATTAATATTTTTTGATTATGTTTTATGGCAAAAGCAATGCGCTCAACAGCCTTTTGTGCATCTTTTAGCAAACTAGGATGGGCTACATCTTTTTCAAAAGAGCTAAACAGATAAGAATCAATCGCTTCTTTACTTTCATAGCCACGAGATAAAATTGTTTGGGCAATAGGATACGAAAGGTTATAGGTACTTGCTAATTGAGCAATCAATGATTGATTGGTAATCGGTACCTGCCATAAATATTTACTGCCCTGTATATAATGCATTACAAAAAATTCCTTGTAAAATATGCTAATTTGTTTTTTAGTATGCTGTGTTTTTATAAAAAATAAAGGCTTCTATAATTTAACCCACTGATTTTTATCTTTATAAGTACCGACGCCATTAAGCTGATTAACAATATCAAAAAGATCGCCGTACTCAAAAAAATCAACCCAAATAAAATTGAGCGGTGATTTTGCTTTTGCATAGACAGCTTTTAATCGCGGAAATAAAACATCACGTGAATTTGCTTTTTGCGCCTCTGATTTTTTACCACCTAAATAGAGTGTATAACTTTTAACACTCGGTGTGACAAAATGCTGCACGACAGAGATTTTATTCTGCGGCGCCATAAAACGATTATTGTAATTTACTTTGCTCGTACTATTACGAAGCCCAGGGTCTTTTGTATCATCTTTTAAATCTTGCACATCGCCAAAACTATATTCTGTTTGCCACACAAAATCATCAAATTGATGCAACCACGACGCGGAGGTTCCCGTCACACCTTTATTATTAATAAAAACAACTACCCGCTTGCCACTTTCAATCATTTGGCCCAACATTGGCCATTTATCTCTTTTATTTTGGATATGCATATACGTTTCCGGGTTCATACCAGCATCATTAAATGCTTGAATAATCATTTCGTGATGCAAAGTTTGATCTTCTAAAAAAAAGGTAAATACTTCATTTGGATGCGCATCTAAAAATATTTTTACTTCTTTTACTAAATCTTTAAAAGGCTGCGCCCCTTTATCATAATATGAAGGATGCCTTTCAATTGCTTCGATAACAAATTGCGGTGTAAAACGTGGCGCTTTACTACGCAAGTCTCCTGCTTGCAAACCATGACAGGCGGTTACAATATTACCTTTTTTTGTTGCTTCTAAATGTAAAGGAATTTTCATGGCGCGTATGCCAGCATTCAATTGTTCCGTGATTGATTTATCTTGATTTTGTACTGAAACCAGCCAACCTGTCCAACCACTTGCACCTTTATAGGACTGTGCATTATGTGTTGCAGGAAAAGTAACTTCATTATAACGACGGTCGCAAAGCTCTGCAAAACCATTGCATACTGGCTGACTTTGAAGATGTTTAAAAATAAAAAGTACTACTACTAGATAAAGAAAAGATTTTTTATTATTCATGTAAGGTCCCCCGTGTTCTTTATTTACTATAAATATTATTTGAGCTCTTGCCTAGAACTTAAGACAAAAGAATACTTAAATTTGCAAGTTCATCGTGCAACAACGCAAGGCTTTTTGTAAGGGGTTCTAAATCTGCTTGCACCTGCTCTTTTGATAGTTCACTCGGTGCTGGTGCAGGAGAATATTTACCAACTTTATTGAGTTCATTAATCACATCAAAAAGATCACCGTACTCAAAAAAGTCTACCCAAATAAAATTAAGTGGCACGTGCGCCTTTTTTTCCAATGCTTCTAAGCGTTTCATTAAGATAGGTCGACTATTTGCTATTTTAGCTTCTTGAATAGTGCCACCGATAGGAACGATTCTTCCCCATTGAACCTTTTTATAAATGGGCGTAATAAAATGTTGGACCACGGAAATTTTATTGTCAGGTTGTTCAAGACGCTTATCAAATATGGTTTGACTAGCGCCTTCGCGAATCTTGGGATTTTGTATGTCTTTTTTCAATTCCTTTATATCACCAAATTTAAAATCTGTTTGCCAGACAAATTCATCCATTAGATGAAGCCACGGAATTTTTGAAGAACTTTTTGAATCAGGCAAAGAAACAAAAACAACCAAGCGCTTATTGTTATTAATCATTTGTCCCAACGTTGGCCATTGCTCATGTAACAATTGAGCATGCACGTTATTTTCATTAAAACCTGCTTTGGCAAAAATTTCGGCAAGCTTTGCATGATCTCCAGTAGCACCTTCTAAAAAAAACGTAAAAATTTCTCGAGGGTTTTCATCAAGAAATTTTTTTAATATTTTAAGCACATCCAAAAGAGATTCTGTTGCAGGATCAATCTGGCAAGGTCGATTGAGTGCTTGCGGCACCCAAACAGGAAATTTTTCTTCTGGAAAGCCATGACATACTTTTAAAATATTGTTTTCCCAATGTAAAGGTAATTTTGTTGCACGAATTCCAGCTTTTAACTGCTCAATAAAAGCTTTATCCTGATTTTGTACAGAAACAATAGAGGCACCACTCGTAATCGTTGGTGGTTTATCAGACAAGCCATTGTGGGTTGTTGGAAACGTAACTTCATTGTATCGACGATCACACAATTGCAAAAAACCATTGCAATTTTGTAATGCATAAACTTCATGTTGCACCAGAAAAAAGAGAAAAAAAGCAGAAAAATATCCTTTTTTCATACATTTATCCACCAAAGCCTTCTTCTTCTACTGCGCGTGCACGAGCTTGTCCAACAAGTTTTTTGAGATCTTTTTCATGAGCACGAATATTAAGTTCACCAATACCACTTAGTTGTTTAAATTCCTCAACAGAATAGTTAAAATTAAAAGTACTACAATAACCAATCAAACAATTCTCACTAAATGCAGCAAGGTTATTTTCCTTAACTATTGTATTAAGTTCTGGGCTTTTCTCTGCTTCTTTTATTAAGGCATCGTCTTTAAGATAGTTAAAATAGACGAGTATTGGCGGTTCAACATGAGCAAGTTTTTTTTGTTGAGCATATGAATATGACTTTTGTTGAGGACGGTACACCATCATAGTTTTAGAACTCATTGCGGCATCTTTTGTATAATCTATATCATAGACGCGCTTGATATCAGCAAGTGCTTTTTGAAGTTCTCCTGTACCTTTGGGAACATCACCTGATGCATCACCAATGATAATAAGGTCAAGATCTCGCTCAGGTCTCAATAATGGTCGCAATGGAATATTGTAATCTATGCCTGCATCAACAAACGTTAATACTTCTTGTTCTTGTAATTTTTCATCAACGCCCTCATAGCCATTGAAAGGATTATAAACTTGAGCAGGGACAAACCGCGTTGAACCAACTATTATTTCTTTGTTACCAATCATTATTGTTTTATCAGTAGCTTTTTTGATTACAATATCTGAAACAATTTGCAAGAAAGAAAGAAAAATAGTTCCTTGTATTTGCAGCAAATTATCTTTTACATCATTAAAGATACCTATATAATCACCTTTTTTTGCCATATTAAAATAATTTGGCAACTGTATAATTCCTTTTTTTGCCCAGTCGATTGATTTACCAAACCATTGTGCAAGTTTTGTTGGATAATCTTTTTCAGTTTTTAAATCAATCCCAAATAAGATTCTTACAATATCATTAAGATTAACCGTAAAAGCTGAGCCAAAAATACCCATTAAAAAACCAAAACTCTGCTCTGGAGGATAATTATTTTGCTGCTGCACTGATTGACCATTTTTAAATTTTCTACCAAAAGCATAAGATTGGAATGAACAATCATGTTCTAAGTTCCAAATGCGCCACGGGTTAAATTCATACCAATCATAATTATGATCGTCAGCAGCAGCTTCAGCAACTGCTGTATAAATTGGAAAAGGAGTTGGCATCGTTTCTTGCATCACATTAGCATGTTGAGCTGAAAGACGCGCCGTTAAACGCCTATCAGCCAAATCAGCTAAAAGATAATGACTCAAAGCGCCTCCATAAATATCAATAGAGGCAATTGGTTGCTCAAATAATACTTTTGGCCAAATAACCTGGGAAGCAAATTTTTCTACATTAAAATCTTTTCGCGGGTCTTGGAGTAAATCAAGATGATTTTTTTTGATTTTTTCAATAAGCATTTGATTAAAATCAGATATTGATGTTTTTGTGTGTTGTTGATACACCCAAGGGCCTACATACCATGTCGAACCAGAAAGGGCTGCTATATACAATGCTGAATCAAGTAATCCTAAATCTTCAAGCGCTTTTAAGTACCCTGCTGTCAAAATCATAGCTCGATAGCCACCACCACTTAAGGCTATACCAATACGAGGAACTTCTTTTTTATTCGTTATTTTATAGTCAAGAAATTTCTGAATATTTTCTTGAACCTTATCCAGACGTGCGCTTAGAAATCTACCTTCATAATCTTGAAAGGGATCAATTTCGCCTTTGGAGGTTAATTGTTGGCCCTTTTCAATGCTTGCTCTCATACCTGCAGTTTGTTCCGGATATAATTTAAGATACGTTTCTTTGAATTTTTCATAGCTTACAACTTGCCAGAGATTATTAAGGTCTTGTTTGGTAACATTCCAAAGCTGTGCGCTAATCGATTCCTTTTTTTCATCATCATCTTTTTTTTCAAGCTCTTCTTTGCCTAATAATTTTTTTCTAGTCTCATCATACAAGTACTGCTGTAGAGCAGTCAGACTTTTTTTCTCACCTACTTGAGCCTCTGCCATTATAAAAGGTCGGCCTTTTTCAACATGAGATTCACCTAAAAAGTAAGATTTAACAGAACTAAAATTAAAATTTGGAACTAGAGATTGAAAATCAAAGGAAAATGGATGAATTGGTGTTTGGGGAAAAAAAATGATATAAAACAAGATTAAAATTTTTTCAGTAGAGATTAATTTCTTCATTCTGGTTACTCCCGTTTTTTCTTTTACTATAAAAGATCAGAACCAGAAATAACAAGAGTCAACCTCTAATCTAAGATCAATTTAAACGTTCAACTTTTCAGAATAATAATAATTTTTGACTATTTCTGTAGTGGTAAAATAAAAAATCAATAAAATAGCAAGCAAAGAAAGTTGGTAAAGTGTAAGGGGTACCAATTGAAAAAAAGATTCAAATTTTTTTATATAAGCCAAACTTATGCTCAAACAAGCTGCAAAAAATGCTAAAAATGCCAACCAAAAAGACGGCCGTTTTGTCTTATAAAAAATCCCATTCGTTCTTATAGAAAATATAAAAACCAATTCTGTCAAAATACTAAAAATAAACCAACCGGTATGTAATGTTTTTTGACCATATCCTTTAAAAAGCCCAAGAAATATAAAATCAAAAATAGAACTTACAGAACCAAATAGAAGTGCTACAAGTATCAATTCTTTTAAATAATTCTTCTTTAATTTTTTTATTTCAAAGGAATCAACATTATCGGTTGAAATAGCAATCATAGGAAAATCACTGATCAAATTCACCATTAACAATTGAATTGGCAGCATAGGAAGATAATGTAAAAAAAATGTTGAGAATGCTAGGGAAAAAAAATTACCAAAACTTGCAGACAAGGTTGTTTTAATATATTTGAAAATATTAGCAATAATGGTGCGCCCTTCTTCAATGCCATTTATAATCGCTAAAAGACTTTTTTTAATCAAAATTATATCAGCGGCTTCTCGAGCAATATCAGTAGCATTGGGAACTGCTAATGCTACATTAGCAACTTTTAAAGCGGGAGCATCATTGATACCATCGCCTACATAGCCAACGTAATAACCCTTTTCTTGTAAAAGCTGAATAATTTCAAATTTTTGTTCAGGGTCAATACGAGCAAAAACAGTGCAACTATCAACTGCTTGTTTTTTTTGCGATTCATCCATGCTAGCAAATGCATAACCCGTGAGAATTTCTTGTTGAGAGGTAATTAAGGCTGCTTGTTGAGCAACGGTAAAACAAACCTCTTTGCTATCTCCACTTAAAATTTTAATACCAACTCCTAATACTTTGCTTTTTTTTATGGCCTCAAGTGCTGTTTTCTTCAAAGGATCGCTAAAAGAGATGATACCTATAAACATAAAATTTGTTTCAACTTCTTCAAAACTAGAAATATCACCCACTATTTCTTTTTTTGCAATTGCCAAAACACGCCGTCCTAATGTGCCCTCTTGCTGAGCCCATGAAAGATATTCTTGTTTTTTGTGTGCGTCAAAGGTAGATCGATTCAGCACTTCTTCCGGCATCCCTCGTGTAATAAGTATTTGACTTGAAGAATCTTGTTTTTTTAGTAAAACAGTATTTCGCTTCCTAGAAGACTCAAAAGGAATTTCTTTTACTTTTTTATAATATTCAAGTTCTTTCTTTTGATCCTCCTTCAAATAGTTCCATAAAGCACTATCAAATCCTTTGGTTAACTTTTCTAGATTTTTAAAGGAAGTTTCTGATGCCAAAGCTGCATTAAAAATTATTTCTGCTGTATTTTGCGCATTAATGTTAGCAACTGCCAAAATATTTTCTGTTAAGGTGCCCGTTTTATCGGTACATAGTATATCAATGCGTCCTAAGTCTTCTATCGCAGACAATCTTTTTATAATCACTTTTTTTTGAGCCAAAATATTTACACCTTTTGATAAAGCAAAGGTGACAACTACCGGCAATGCTTCTGGAATTGCAGTGATGGCAAGGGCTGTAGAAAAAATGAAAAAATTGAACAAAGGAAAACTTTCACCCTTAAGAAAAAAATTAATTATAAAGGTTAGGGCCAGTGTTCCAAAAACTAGAAAAAATAACATAAAAGAAAGTTGCGAAAGTTGCTTTGCCAAATAACTTTTCTGCAGTGATCCAATCGTAAGCCCATATATAGATCCCATCATGGTTTGCTTGCCGGTTGCAATAACAATTCCTTTAGATTTCCCGCTCAAAACTGATGTGCCTGCAAAACCAATATTGGTTGCTAAAAAAATGGTAGGTTGTTCAATTTTTATTACTCCAGAATCTTTTTTTACTGGATTTGATTCGCCAGTTAAAGCAGATTCATCCAACGTAAAGTTTTCTGTTTGAATTAAACGGATATCGGCTGGCAAAATATCACCCGGAACTAACAATATGATATCACCAGGTACTATTTGTGTTGCATCAATTTCTAATTCTTGACCATTACGTAAAATAGTTACCATATGGGCAAGATACATTTTTAATGATTCTAAATTAAGAGCTGCTCGATATTCTTGATAAAAACCACTTAAGGCATTAATTAAAACACATATCAAAATTACCGCCCCATTTTGAAATTCATGTACTAAAAAGGAAAAAGCACTGATAATAAAAAAAAGAACATTAAATGGATTAATAAGTTGTTTAAAAAGAATAGCAAACCAAAAAAAATTTTTTTCTCCAAGCTTGTTAAGGCCAAATGCTTGCAAACGTATTTTTATTTCTGCATCAGTAAGGCCTGTTTGGCTATTAGTTTTAAATTCATTTATTACTTGTTGTGTTTCTAGTTTAGAACATTTATCTTGAATATTATTTTTATACATCAATTTTCCCTCTTTTATGCTTTGTTTAAACTATAATAAAAACCAGTGATCATAAAAAAGAAAAAGGTAAAGCCTCGAGAACTTTCTTAAAAAACTTGAATTACCTTTAAAAAAAAATCTAATATAAGCCTTGAAAATAACTTTAAACATTAGGAAAATATAGAAATGTGTACGCTAGATTTGTATAAAATTTTTATTGGCGAATCTATTAATCTGTGTCCAATTTTAGAAATTATTTTTCGTACAAGCTTTATGTATTTTTATACAATCTTAAATATCCGGCTCATGGATAAGCGAAGCATGGGCCAATTATCATCGTTTGATATCATTATTATTATTGCTCTTGGCACATCCGTTGGAGACCCCATGTTCTATACTCATGTGCCACTTATTCAAGCAATGGTTGTAATATCAACTATTGTGCTCCTTGAACGATTGCTTTCTAAATTAATTGATAAAAATAAATGGATTGAAAGTTTTATAGTCGGAAATCCCGTTCTCATTGTTAAAAATGGCGAACCTATTTTTAAAGCACTTGATCAACAAAGCATAGCACTAAACGAACTTTATTCTTTTTTGCGTATCAAGGGAATAAAAAACTTAGGGGAAGTTGAATATGCCTATCTTGAGCCTTCAGGAAATATCAGCATTTTGAAGGCTGAAAAGCCAACCCAAGGCCTGTCGACCATAAATAACAAGCCCTAAGTTAAAGTCCAGGCCTATTTGAACCTGTAAAAAGCAAAATTTTAAAAAATACTTCGAAACCCTTGAACTGGAGCTTTTTATTCTGATAGAATAGGTTATAGAAGGCGGAGAAGTAGTTTGAAGCTTGGTTCTGCATACGCGAAAGTATATGTAGAAGACGACGGATAAAACCTGCGAATTCCCGCCTAGTTTATTTTTCTATAAGAGCACGATAATTTTCTTCTGCTTGATCCCAATTAATCACATGCCACCACGCATTAATATAATCTGGTCGGCGATTTTCATATTTTAAATAATAAGCATGTTCCCATACATCAAGCCCTAAAATAGGATGATATCCTTTTGAAATGGGATTATCTTGATTATATGATGAAATTATCAAAAGTTTTCCGTTTGCATCAAGACACAACCATGCCCAACCACTACCAAAAACACTTTTTGCAACAGCATTAAATTCATCTTGGAAATGATCAAAATTTTGAAATACTTTATGTATTGCTTGACCAAGTTTACCATTTGGCTGACCACCACCATTTTTTTTCATAAGAGACCAAAACATGGTATGATTAAAATCACCACCGCCATAGTTACGGATTGCAGTTCGAATTGGATCAGGTAATGCATTCAAATCTTTTAACAATTCTCTCAAATCACGATTTTGAAATTCTTTATATTCTTGAACAGCAACATTTAAATTATTAACATAACCCTGGTGGTGTTTGGTATAATGAATTTCCATAGTTCTTGCATCTATATATGGCTCTAATGCATCATAAGCATATGGCAAGGGGGATAATTTGTACGTCATAACTCTTCCTTTTGCTTGAAAATATAAAAAATATAATCTCCATCACGAGCCATTTGCAAATGCTCTCGCGCTATTTTTTCTTTATAAAATGGATAATCTTGCCATTCTTTGCATTTATTTTCTAACCTTGCAACTTCTTGGGATAAATGAGCAATTTCTTGAGATATTAGTTTATTTTCTTTTTTTAAAGACCACAAAGCTGGCAATCCATATCTACCAAAAATATATACTAAAAGTATAAGCAAAACTTCGCTTAAAAAAAATACTTGAAAAATATATTGCTTGATAAGTTTATTCATGAATTTTATCTTTTAGTTCATAAAAATATATCAAGATTTTTTCACATCCATTGTAATCATCCCTTCTATCTCTTTATGATTACGATAAGACTCGAGAAATCATTAAAGAATAAAAGCAAAAATGTTATTTGCTTTTTAACTATATCTTATTTGCTATGAGGAGTGCAATTAATGAAAAAAATATTCAGCATTATCACTACAATTATCCTTATTCTTTTTATACATCAATCAACTTCAAACCAAACGCCACAAAATCCATCAATAAATTTTGATAAAACATTTTACAAATGGTCTCAACCTTTTTCAGAAACTGTTCATTTGATCCATACAAAGCACGTCAATTACCTTGCAGATCCTGAAAAACCCATGATTAACATGATCAAATCATTCGTTAAAAGCTTTGACCCGCATTCATATTTTTTAGATCAAAAGGGTTATGAAGATATTATTCAAAGTGTTAAAGGCGAACTAACCGGAGGCATAGGAATTATTGTTGATAACACCAAGGATGCAGATGATGAATTCTTGAGAATTGTTGAAACAATACCTGGTGGCCCTGCTGATAAAGTTGGAATCAAAGCGCAAGACAAAATTGTAGAAGTTGAAGGCGAACCAGTTAAAGGAATGGCCGTTGATGAAATTGTTTCAAAACTAAAAGGCAAGCGGAATACAAAAGTTCATGTAAAAGTTCTCCGCAGTGACACAACACGCATGTTACCTTTTGATATCACGCGAGATGTAGTCAAAGAGCCAAACGCATTATGTTATCATTTTAAAGGTCATGACGCTTATTATATTTGCTTTAATATGTTTACTGAAAACTCTATCAATCAGCTAACCCAAGTAATTCAAAAAATACAATCTCAGCAAAATACCAAGGGTCTTATTATTGATTTACGCAATAACACGGGAGGACTCCTTGATGCAGCAATTGATATTGCAAGCCTCTTTTTACCTAAAAACAGCCTCGTTGTTATTACAAAAGGACGGCAAGACAAGGAAATTGACCGTTTCTATACCAAAAAGGATCCTATATTAAATCGCTCTATTCCTATTTTTATTCTGGTTAATAACTTTACTGCATCTGCCGCAGAAATTTTACCTGGTGCACTGCAAGTACATGCAGATAAGGCAAAAAAAGATGTGACTGGCCAACATGTTTATATTGTGGGTAACAAAACTTATGGTAAAGGAACTTGGCAAGAAGTAATACCAATTTGCAACAATTGCGCCATTGCACTAACTGCTGGTGTTTATTGCCTACCAGATGGCAGTTGCGTGCAAGGCAAAGGCATCACCCCAGATTTTCTCATCGAAGCTAAAATGCCGCCTTCTCAAGAAACAATCTGGTACAATACCATGTTTGGCCGTGAAAGCGCCTTAAAAAATGCTATCAAACAAGACCAAGAAGCAGACAATCCTATGCTGAAAGATACAACAAAAAAGGAAGACTCCAAGAAAGAACAAGAAAAAAGTTGGTATGAAAAAAAGAGAGACATTATTTCTAGTGATTATTCAATTTTGAGCACTCTCAGATTACTTGAAATGTTTGATATGGCCCAAAAAGCTTACCCAGAAAAAATGAAAACTAGGGCTGATAGTATTACCCTCCTCAAATCACTTTATACACCAGAAGATAAAGCTGAAATTGAGGAAATAACTATAGCAAATACATAAACACTTTTTATCACACTAAGATCGAATGCGTTTGACAAACAAATACCATACAATGGATACAAATGGAAATAAAAACCAATAAAAAATTAAAATCTTGACAAAAGAATTTCGAGGAGTAGTATCAAAAATAGAATATGTTTAATCCATTCACCCAATAACCATGTGTAGAAAAAATAGACATAGACTTACCGTATATTTAGCTTCAAGCCTTGTATTTTTGTTTGTATTTTTCTTATCATCTAATACCCCGCCCAAAAAAGAATATCTCAAACAAAGGGTTACTGTTCATCGTGTTTAAATCTAAAATCTAACAAAGCCTTACAAATTTCAAATCTATTAAAAAGATCTTGACGATCAAAAGCCCCCATATTAATTAAGCCATAACGAAAGCTTATAGCATCTTGCTCTTCATGAGAAAGTTTTTTGCCTGGTTGGGCATAAATCTCTATTTCAACATCAGGAAAAAGTTCTTTAATTTTTTTTATGTTGCTTGCCGAAGGTATTTTCACTACATGTTTATCTTCAAAAAAACGCAATACACAGCTTGCTGCTACATTAAATTTTCCATTGTTTCTTTGTATTTTTGGCACGTTACCTAAAGCCAAATCAATCATAATTTGGTAGGTATTAAACCCATCAACTCGATCAAATAAATCTGCAAATTGAGAACTTAAACGGGGATTTATTTCTATAATAAAGACTTCGTCAGTTTTTGGATTATAAATACATTCAACATTAAATAATGAATAGTTCAATTCACTTGCTAAAATTACCTTTTTTGCAATGTTCATCATGCGTTCTTGTACACTGTG
This sequence comes from Candidatus Babeliales bacterium, assembly GCA_020054235.1. GTDB lineage: Bacteria > Babelota > Babeliae > Babelales > JACPOV01 > JAGVLQ01. Next base: position 14,358 of record JAGVLQ010000001.1, on the reverse strand, counting down.
CTCCAGATTAGAAGGATACTCAAAGCGTTTAAAACTGATAGTATTAGGAAAAAAAACTGAATCAACAACACCTAAAATAGTCACATTCCCATTAATTACAAATCCTTCAACAGTTGTTTGATATCCTTGAATAAAATTTTCCGCCAAAATAAATCCTCCATCATATTCAAAGTCGGAAAAATATTTTAAAAAATAATTAAAGGGCCTCAAATAATAAGAAGATAAAGGAATTTTTGGTACTATTGAAAAAAACTCTTTCGTATCATATACCACAATTGTATTTTTACTGAAATTGGATTTGACCGGCTTAAGTATTTGAGGAAATATGATTTTTTTTAGCCGAATAATTTCTTGAGAATTAATTAAGGTAAAAAAAGGAACTGCATGAGGAACAATCTGCATTTGAAGCAATCGTGAATAATACTTATGCTCATGCATAAAAATAGATTTTAATGAGGGCCCTAAAAGTTGTAATCTTTCATTAATTGCAGCGCGCATAATATTTGCTGGATAATCGCAAGTACTTACAATAGCATCAATAGCATTATTTCGGACAAAGCTGCAAATATATTCTATTGCTGCGCTGATTTTTTTATCAATCAAATCTAGCTTATCAGGTGTTTGGCACAGTTGCTCAAGCCAGTTACGGCTTGTTTCTTCAAATATTATTGTATACTGATCAAAGATTTTACGTGCAAGTTCACGAATATCTCGTTGCGTAGCACATAAAACTAAAATCTTTTTTTTCATTGTTCCATCCAATTAGTTTTTAAGTAAGCTTGGATAATTCATGAAAAAAATTGCAAGAGTATAGAATACACATGATCAAATGCTATTCAACCGTAACAGATTTTGCTAAGTTACGAGGTTTATCGATAGGACAACCTAACACATCGGCAATTTCATAGACAAAAAATTGCATCAGCCCTGTCATAGCAAGGGGCCCTAAAAGAGGATTTACTCGAGGAATAATAAAAGTATGATCAGCCAATGATGCAAGCTCTTCTTGACCTTCAAAAACAAATGTTAATAAATGAGCCCCACGAGCTTTTACTTCTTGAGCATTCGAAAGAACTTTTTGATATATTTGTTCATCTAAATTTGAAAAAAGAATCACCGGCGTTTCTTTATCAAGCAAAGCAATAGGACCATGCTTAAGCTCACCGGCCGGATAGCATTGCGAAAAGATATAAGAAATTTCCTTTAATTTCAGAGCAGCTTCCATAGCAAAAGGATAACTAATATTTCGCCCCAAAAAAATAAACCGTTTAAACTGAGCATAAAAAGGAGCAAGCTCCTTACTAATTTTTGTAAAATATTTTTCAATAGAATTTTCTAAAACTTCTGCCGCAATCAAAAGATCATCACATGCATGTTCCATCTGCCTATAACTAATTAATCTTTTTTCTAATGCCATTTTATGTGCAAACCAAAATAATGCAGTCAACTGTGTAGAAAATGCTTTGGTTGATGCAACAGCAATTTCTCGCCCTGCATGAGTAATTAGCGCACCTCCAGCTTCACGGGCCAAGGCACTCGTAGCAACATTCGTAAGTGCCAGGGACGGAGCCTTCATACTTTTTGTAAGATAAAGACATTCAAGAGTATCTACCGTTTCCCCAGATTGAGAAATAAAAATTGAAAGGTTATTTTGTTGCGCAAAATAAGGCATGTACCTAAATTCTGATGCAAGCATTACATGCGTTGGCAACAAACATAATTTTTCAAAAAAAAATTGAGCAATTCTACCTGCATGCCACGAAGTTCCTGCTGCAACTATTGAAAGCACTTTAAGATTTTGAACATATTCATTCGTTAATCCTAACTGACCCCAAATATCCTTTTCATTTGATCTTAAATGAGAAAGGGTTGCTTGAATGCCACTTTTTTGTTCATAAATCTCTTTGAGCATATAATGCTTAAAACCATTTTTCCCATCATTTGACCATTGAATATCAAGAGTGGTAAGTGTAGGTTCAATTTTTTTTCCCTTAAAATCAAAAAGTTGAATGTTGCTTTCATTAACAAGCGCATAGCTTTCATCCGGAAGAAAAAGAACGGTATCCGTAAACCCTGCAAATGCCAACGGATCAGATGCAACAAACATCTGCTCTTTACCTATGCCTATGCATAAAGGAGAACCTTTACGAACAGCTATGAGCTGATCAGATTGATTTTGAAACATTGCTACAAAAGCATATGCCCCTGATAATTTCTGAGTAATTGATAAAATTGCCTCATTAATAGATGAACTTTCTTTAAAAAACTGTTCGCAAACATGCGCAACAACTTCAGTATCAGTATCAGAAAGAAAAATATGATTTTTAGCTAAGAGCTCAGTTTTTAGATGATGATGATTTTCAATGATTCCATTATGTACTACAGCTATTGATTCGGTACAATCAAATTGAGGGTGGGCATTTTTCTCAGAAATACCACCATGCGTTGCCCACCTGGTGTGCCCAATACCAATATGTCCATCAATAGGAAGCCCCTCTAACTTGTGGATTAAGTTAATAAGTTGCCCTTCAGCCCTGTGATACGCCAGTCGCTTTGTTTGAGGATCGATACAGGCAAAACCAGAGGAGTCATAACCTCGATATTCAAGGCGACCAAGACCCTCTAGAATGTAATTTCTACAATACCCTTTACCAACATAACCGACTACACCACACATAGGCGAACTCATCCTTTTTTTGGTTCAGCACATCAGGTAAAGCAATAATTAACGTTTTACAAACTGGAATTTACGACGAGCACCCTTTTGACCATACTTTTTACGCTCTTTTTGTCGTGAATCAACCGTCAAAAGCTCATGTTCGCGCAGAGAAGGTCGAAGCCCTTCATCCAATGAGAGCAAAGCCCGTGCAACACCAAGTTTTACAGCGTCTGCCTGTCCTTTTTTGCCTCCACCTTCAACAGATGCCTCTACGTCGAAATTCATTGCTACAGGAATAACTTGAAATGGCTTCCCAGCCTTAAGACGTTCCACTTCTGTATCGAAATAACCCATATAATCTTGGTTATTTACAACAATTTTACCCGTTCCCCTGCGAACAAAAACACGTGCAACAGAGGTTTTGCGACGACCTACAGCATGGGCCAAGGTAGCTTGTTTTTTGGAAGCTGCTTTAGCTTCGGATGCGGCTTTTTTCTTTATCATTGATTAAAAATCCTTTAGAAAAATAACATTAAGATTAATTTGTTTATTACCGTTCAGAATACTAAAATAGCATAATTTGTCAAAATGCTCGTGTAGCTACATTTGCAAAACTTAGAACCTTTCAGGAAGCTGTTCTTCCAAAAGCTCCTGGCAGACCAAGCATCTGGTCGCATTTGGATAAGACTTCAGGCGCTTTTCTGAAATAGGCTGCTCACAGTCCATACATATCCCGTAGGTACCTTCATCGATCATCTTTAGAGCCTGACGAATCATATTATATTCACCAAGTTCAGTATCCTGCAGTGAAATATTTAAGGTTTCCTGGAACAGCGATTGGGCATGATCACCAGGATCTTGTACTTGCATAGGCATTTCTTTTGCTTTATAAAGTTCGGAAAGCTGTTCTTCCAATTCACTTTTTCTTGCAAGTAATTTTTTCTTTATTGATTCTAAATTTTCCATAGTTTTTTTTGCTTCAACCACGTAACATCCTTTTTTGTTTAAAAAATTTTTTTAAAATTTCTGCAGATGCTTCTGCTAAAATACCCTTTTTGATCTCAATGTCTTTTTTGTATAACGAATATTGACCTTTGTTGTCAAGTTGATAACCAAACAACTTCGAATCAGCAGCATAAACTACACAAGATATTCGGCTTAATCTAATAAGACCCATACACATTATACAGGGCTCAAGAGTTACATATAAGGTACAATCATCCAAGCGCCAATCATTCTTTTTTTTATTTGCACGAGAAATGGCAATAATTTCAGCATGTGCTGCTTGTTGTTTCTTTTTTTCAACTTGGTTATATCCCTTGCCAAGAATATTACCTTTGCCATCAACCACAAGAGCACCAATTGGTACCTCATCATTAGCAAAAGCCTTTTGAGCCTGCTTGAAAGCAATTTCCATAAAAAATAAATCTATTTTAGAGTTTTGTGTATTCATATCCCTTTTTTGTTAAAAAAATCATGTTACCTTTTTTATCTATAAAACCATCTTTTAATGCCTGTTCAACCACATGTTGAACAATTTTTTTTTCCCAATTAAATATCTGTGCAATAATCTCAGATGAGCACAAAAAATAATTCTCTTGCGTGTTTTGTTGTTCTGCTAAATAACTCAAAACAATTTTTTTACAAATCTGAACCCTATTAATTCTTTGCACAAGAATGTATGCAAAAATACCCTTAATTGGACTAAAAAACAAGCACATTAAGAAAAAAATACCCGTAACTGTCGCAATACTGCCTGCAATAGAGACATCTAAAGCATGTGCAAAAAAATATCCTATGATTGCGGATAAAATACCAAATACCAAGCTAAACCTATACATATTTGATACCGTATTCGTTACCAAATAGGCAGTAGCTGGCGGTGTAATCATAAGTGCTACTACAACAATAGCACCTACTATATCAAATGCTGCAACCGCTGTGATACTCGTTAATGTCATAAGTGCATAATAAAAAAATGTTGGGTAAGAACCGATGATTTTAGCATATTCTTGATCAAAAGTAATCAAGGTAAGCTCTTTATAAAATACTGTTATAAATAATCCATTGAGTATCAGGATACCTAACAACAACCACAGAGCATAAGGTCCACAATCATAACCATAAAACTCTAATCGATTAAAAGGAGCAAAACTAATTTCACCTAATAAAATCATATCCGTATCTAAATGTACGTTTCGCGCATATTTTGTAATCAATAAAACACCGATTGAAAAAAACAAAGGAAACACTATACCAATTGCGGCGTCTTTTTTGAGAGATTTCAAAAAAATAAGCCATTCCGTGCATACAACCGTCAAAATACCTGCCAAACTTGCTCCCAAAATAAGCAATGGAGAATCAAGTCTTTGTACTATTAAAAACATTACCGCAATACCTAATAAAATTGCATGACTTATTGCATCACTCATCAAAGCAACACCACGCAATACTAAAAAAACACCTGGCAGAACGCAAACGATAGAAACAAGACAGGCAATCACAATAATTTGCAACTGAATACTAATCATAAAAATCCTTGGGCAATTTTTTTGTAGAGTAATACCAGAGGATGCCTTTGTGTGGTGCAAACACTAACGACAGCAAAACCCAAAAACTCATAATTACAATAATTACTGGACCCGTTGGAATATGCTCACCGTAACTGCTAATAACAGAACCCATAATCCCAGAAAATGCACCAAATAGTCCTGCTAATACAAACATCAATCCAAAACGAGATGTCCATTGACGCGCTGCAGCAGCAGGAGCGATAAACATAGTACTCATAAGAACAACACCAACAGTTTGCAAGCCAATAACAATAGCAAAAACCAATAATGCGGTTACCAAACAATCAAGCAAAAAAACCTTGTATCCTATGCAGTATGCATAACTATGATCAAAAGCTAACAATTTAAATTCTTTCCAAAACAAAAATAGTATGAATAGAAGCAAACTGCTTATCCATGCAATCATGATGACATCTTCCAATAATAATGTTGAGGCATTACCAAATAAGAATTTATTCAAAACAGCTTGATGCGCAATTGATTTTTTTTGAATATAGGTCAACAAAACTAAACCCAATCCAAAAAAAACTGATAAAATAATGCCGAGTGCCGTATCCTGTTTGATAGTAGTTTTATGTGTAATAACCATAACAAGCAGCGTTCCAATTGCCCCAGCGCATGCTCCACCAATTAATAAAATATAAGGGCTTGTACTATGAGTCATAAGAAACATAATTGCAATACCAGGAAGCGAAGCATGTGAAATTGCATCTCCAAGCAAACTTTGACGACGCAAAAAAGCAAAACAACCCACAATTCCTGTAGTCATACCCAAAATAGCTGTCCCCAACATCACTAAGCGTACGGTATAATCATTCATTAAAGTAACAATAAAATTCATCATGAACAAAGCACTTTGGATTATTTTTTTGGCACAAACAACGTCCGCTCGCCATAAGCAGCACACATATACTCTGGTTTTAAAACCTGATCAACTGATCCAAATGCTACACACTTCTTATTCAAAAGCAATAACCAATCGAAATATTCTGATAACGTTTGTAGATCATGATGTACCACAATAATCGTTTTTCCTTCACTGCATAGTTTTTTCAAAAGTTGTATAATAATTTTTTCGGTCATCATATCAACACCAATAAAAGGTTCATCAAGCAGAAATATTTCAGCATTTTGAACTAATGCTCTTGCAAGAAAAACTCGTTGCTGTTGACCACCTGAAAGTTGTCCAATAGGTTTGTATGCTAATTCTGCTAAATTTAGCTGACCTAACGCTTCAAGAGCTGCATCGACATGTTTCTTTTGGGGCCGCTTAAACCAACCAATAACAGGATACAACCCCATTAATACAATATCCAAAGCATTAATAGGAAAATCCCAATCAACACTCGTACGCTGAGGAACATAAGCAACTGCAGTCAAATTTTCTTTCAAAGATTTTCCAAAAATAGTTATTGAACCACTCAGAGGCTTTATGAGACCAAGTAGAGCCTTTAAGAAGGTGGTTTTTCCTGCACCATTTGGTCCAATCACACCAAGAAAAACACCCTGGGGAATAGCAACAGAAAGATCAAACAATACTACTGACTCTCTATAATTTACCGTTAAGTGCTGAACAGCAATCGCAACATTTTTTTGTTTATTCATCTTCTACTCTTTATGTAAAGTTTTTACGATTGCATCAACGTTGTGTTTAACCATCTTAAGATAAGTTTCTGCATGAGATTGCTCATCCCCCAAAGCATCAGAAAACAATTCTGGCCCAATTACCACATCCCAATTTCGCGCTTGAACTGCTTTTTGCACAGCTTGAATATTACGTTCTGGAATTGAAGATTCCAGAAAAATGGCCTGAACTTTTTTTTCAACGATATAATCTGCAAGCTTTTGTATATCATTAGTACTTATTTCTGCATCGGTACTAATACCTTGTAATCCAACAACCGTAAAACCATACGCTTTTCCAAAATAATGAAATGCATCATGAGCTGTTACCAAAATACGTTGTTCTGGTTTTAATCGTTGTATTTGTTCTTTTATATAGTTATCAAGATCTTGCAAATGCCGCTTATAATTTTTAGCATTTATTAGATAATCCGCTGCATGCTCAGGATCGTGCTTAATAAGCACATCTTGTATCTCCTGAACAATGAGCAACCACAGAGAAACATCATGCCAAACATGTGGATCGAAAGTTCCTCGAAAATCACCTTCTATCAAGAGTGTAGCTGGAATAACTTCAGCTACGGCTTTTGTCACTATCTTTTTGTTCATAGCATGGAGCACATCTCCCATTTTGCCTTCTAAGTGTAGGCCATTAAAAAAAATTAAATCGGCGTCTGCCAATTTATGAACATCTCCTTCGCGCGCTTTATAAAGATGTGGATCAATGCCGGGCCCCATCAACCCTGTTACTATAATGTGGTCTTGCCCTAAAGCTTTAACAACATCGGTGATCATGCTAATTGTACAAACAACATTCAATTTCTTTTTTTCACCTATCAAACTCACAGTTTTTGTGGGGAAAAAGTACAACCCACAAAACAAAACAACAAAAATTACTAAGAAAAATATCATAGAACAAAAATATCGCCACATAGTATTATTTTCGCACTTTATAAATTTTGTTTTAATCGAATTAATCGGAAGATACAAGATTGAATTTGGCAAAATCTTCCATTTACGTTATACTTTTTTGTAGGTATAGTATAGTTCTTGAAAAAAGATTTAGCCAACATAAATTAAACCCTTTTTTCTCCCGACAAGGAGATATTATTACTATGACAAACGATCCCAAAGACAACTCATATGGTGCCCGATCTATTCAAGTAATTGAAGGCCTCGATGCCGTCAGAAAACGTCCTGCCATGTATATCGGTTCAGTAGGCCCAAATGGCTTGCATCATTTAGTCTATGAAATTGTCGACAACTCCGTTGACGAAGCCCTTGCAGGACACTGCTCAAAAATAGATGTTATTTTACATGCTGATGGTTCATGTTCCGTAGAAGATAATGGCCGAGGCATACCTACTGATATTCACCCAACAGAAGGAATTTCTGCAGCAGAAGTTGTACTTACAAAACTTCATGCTGGTGGTAAGTTTGATAAAGAATCATACAAATATTCTGGCGGTCTCCATGGCGTAGGTGTTTCGGTTGTTAATGCCTTGTCGCGGATATTGGATCTCGAAATTTATCGTAATGGCAATGCCTACAAACAAAGATATGAACGTGGAAAACCTCAAAAACCACTTGAAATTGTTGGCAAATCTTCAAAACGTGGCACGTTTATTCGTTTTTATCCTGATCCAGAAATATTTACAGAAACTACCGTTTTTAATTTTGAAGTTTTATCAGCGCGCTTACGCGAACTTGCCTTTTTAAATAAAAAACTCTCAATCAACATTGCTGATGAAATCAATAATAAAGAACATAAATTCTATTTTGAAGGTGGCATCGTTTCATTTGTTGAGCATATTAATGCAAAAAAGAAAGCCGTTTTCCCTGAAGTTATCCATTTTGAACAACAAAATGAACAGTATATTTTGGAAATTGCCTTGCAATATAATGATGGCTATGGTGAGCAACTCTATTCATTTGTCAATAATATTAACACGATTGAAGGCGGCACCCATGTTTCAGGTTTTAAAACCGCTCTAACCAAAATCTGCAACAAAAAAGCACTTCAATTTAATATCTTAAAAAGTGGTGACAGTTTTTCCAGCGAAGACGTTCGAGAAGGATTAGTTGCTGTTATTAATATGAAAGTTCCAGAGCCTCAATTTGAAGGACAAACCAAAACAAAACTTGGCAACAGCGACGTCAAAGGCATTGTAGATTCATGGACCTTTGCAGCATTGGACACGTATTTTGAAGAAAATCCACAGATTGTTAAAGCTGTTTTGCAAAAAGCCGAACTTGCACGTCGTGCACGAGAAGCCGCAAAAAAAGCACGTGATTTGACGCGAAGAAAAACCGTCTTAGAAGGCATGGTTCTCCCAGGAAAACTAGCTGACTGTTCGGATGAAGATCCTAAAAATACTGAGCTGTTTATTGTTGAAGGTGACTCTGCGGGTGGCTCTGCAAAACAAGGGCGTGATCGTTTTACACAGGCAATTTTACCACTCAAAGGTAAGATACTCAACGTAGAAAAAGCTCGCCTCGATAAAATGCTGAGCAATGAAGAAATTCGATCATTAATTTCTGCTATTGGTTGCGGTATTGGCGACAAAGAATTCGATGTTGAAAAAGCACGTTATCATAAAGTCATATTAATGACCGATGCTGATGTAGACGGATCACATATCAGAACACTTCTTTTGACATTATTCTTCAGGTACATGAAACCTCTTATTGACAAAGGCTATCTCTATATAGCTCAACCTCCCTTGTATAAAATTAAAATTGGTAAAAAAGAACAATACCTGAAAGATGAAAAATCATTTACCGAATTCTTATATGAATGGGCCCAAGAACAAACATCTTTGGCAAGCAGTACAAAAGAATTGGAAAATAAAGTTTGGCACAAAATTTTAAAAGATTTACAAATTTTTGAAAACCGCCTGAAAGATGCCGCTCATGCGTATCGCATTACGTATGAAAATTTGTATCAACTTGTTATCTTTGCACGGCATTACCCATGGAAAGAAAAAGATGGCAATCAAATTCTTTTAGAAAACCTTAAAAAACATTTTACTGATTATGATGAAATTCTTCTAGAAGAAGGCAAGCCTTTTGAAACAGTTATTAGCGACAAAACAGAAACAGATACGTTATTAACGGTACAACCTCCCTTCGTCAAATTCAAGCGCTTAACCCGGGAATGGAAAATTGAACAAGAATTTTTCACCTCAAAAGATCTTTCAGTTTTATTAGAATTGATCAAACCGCTAGAGATAGTCGAAGATAAACCTTGGAGTTTGCAAATCATTGGCAAAGAACGAGCAATTACTGATCAAGGAATTATGAGATTAATTCGCGCAATCAGCGAAATTAGCAAACCATTTATGACCATTCAACGCTACAAAGGTCTTGGTGAAATGAACCCAGAACAGTTGTGGGAAACTTCAATGGATCAAAATACAAGAACACTTTTAAAAGTTACTATTGAAGATGCCATTGAAGCTGACGCTTGGTTTACAACCTTAATGGGCGATGATGTTGAAGGACGTCGCAAATACATTGAGGAAAACGGTCAATTTGTAAAAAATCTTGATGTGTAAGGTTGAAAGTATGGATTACAAAATAATTAAACGCGATCCCATTAATGTAATTGGCGTTAAGTTACAAGTTGCCGAACCCAATCAGGCACTCTATCAAATTGGTCAATTTTGGGAAACTTTTAGAAAAAACAACGTAAAACATCAAATTCCCAACAAACTGCACCCTCAGGAAACAATAGCTGTTTACACAAACTATGGCCCGCAAGGAGAAGGTTACTCTTTGATTTTGGGTGCACAAGTTCAATATATTATTAATAATATACCACAAGGCATGGTTGGCATTGAAATTCCTGAGCAAACGTATGCGGTTTTTTCAAAAAAAGGAACTCTACCTGAAATCATAAAAAAAACTTGGCAAGAAGTTTGGAAATCACCAATTCCTCGTGCCTATACCTATGATTTTGAAATTTATAAAAATGAGTCACTTGATAGCGCAGAGGTTGAATTTAATATTGCGGTGCGCGCAGATTACACACAAGCAGGATGATGATTCAAACTGATTCACTCCGTTCATCCTGACCCTTCGAATATCTCAGGACTAAAGGCAAGCACAGGACTCACTCCGCTCATCCTGAGCTTGTCGAAGGATGTAAAAACTTTTAATTTTTAATTTAAAATGAATTACTTTTATGTTTACATACTCAAATGTTCTGATGGCTCTTACTATGTCGGCCATACCGATAACATAGAAAAACGAATAGCAGAACATAAACTTGGCGTTTGCTCTGATTACACCTCTAGACGACGCCCCATAGAAATTGTGTTTCTTGAAAAATTTCAAACGAGAAATGAGGCTTTTGTTATCGAAAGAAAAATTAAAGGTTGGTCAAGAAAAAAGAAAGAAGCATTAATTGTTGGTGACTGGAATAAAATTAAGAAATTAAGCAATCAGAAAAATATACATCCTTCGACAGGCTCAGGATGAACGGAGGTTATTTATGAAAAACAAATCTCCTGAAACTATTACAAATAAGCCTTTTATTCTTAAGATCCTTCAATTTATCGAGCAGCATAATCTACTGCCAAACAGCAGCAAAATTGTAATCGGTTTGTCCGGCGGGCCAGATTCAGTCTTTTTATTGTATCTTTTACATGATTTGAAAAAAGAAAAAAACTTTTCTTTAATTGCTGCCCACCTTGATCATCAATGGCGCACTGATTCTGCTCAAGATGTAAAATTTTGTCATAACCTTTGCGCTAAACTTGGTATTCCTTTTGTCTCCACGACCGCATCTGAATTGCCACCTGTATTGCAAAAAAAGGGATCTAAAGAAGAAATTGGTCGTAGAATGCGGCGTTATTTTTTACAACAAGTACGCGAAAACAATGATGCCGATTGTATTGCACTCGGCCATCATCTGCAAGATCAAGAAGAAACCTTTTTTATTCGCTTAATTCGTGGCACAACGCTTTCAGGTCTTACTAGCATGAAACCCCGAGAAAGTTTTTATATTCGACCTCTTTTAGAAACTAACAAACAAGATATTGTTGCTTATTTACAAGAAAACAAAATTTCTTACCTGACTGATCCATCAAATATTTCAGAATCTTTTTTGCGCAATCGGATTCGCTTGAAAGTTCTGCCTGCTTTGCAAGAATGCGACCAACGATTTGATGCAAATTTTTTACGCACATTGAATGTACTACAAGAAACAGAAAATTATTTACAACAATTAACCACCGCTACTTTTAATGCAATTGCTCAATTCAAAGATGAAAAGATACAACTTTGTCTTGAAAAATTTAAAAAAATTGATCCTTTTATGCAAAGAAGAATTCTTCTGTATTGGCTTATTCAAGCACAAGTGCCATTTACACCAACTAAAGCTTTTCTTGATGAAATTTTGCGGTTTTTTGAAAAGGCTGAAGGCAAGAAACATATTCTTGGCCCAACTTGGGCAATTGAAAAAAAACAAAAAAAAGCAATGATTGTTCTGCACAAATAATGAAAAAACTTATTACCGTTTTTTTTGTCACCCTGAACCTTTTTTGCATAGAAGAAAATAAACGTTTATTTTCTTCTGCTAAGCAAGGAGACGTTAAAACCATGAAGCAGCTTCTTAAAAAAGGTATTAGCGCTAATATAAGAAATAAATGCAAACAAACTCCATTATTTTATGCTGCAAAAAACCATCATACTAAAGTAATGCAGCTGCTTTTTAAACATGGCGCCGATCCTAATATCATAGACGCATGTAAGCGTACTCCCTTAATGTATCTTCTGGATATAAGTCGTAATACTTTTGTAGATTATCTAACGGTAATCGAGACTTATGAAGATTATACAAATGAAATTGCAATTCTTTTAACAAATGGTGCAAATCCTAATATTGCGAATTATAATGAAATGCCTTTAACTAGAGCTATAAGAGGAAATGCTCCTGAAAGTATTATAGCTCTACTTGTTCAAAACGGAGCAAATATTCAGGACTTACTTGATTGCGGGCAAAAAAATAATTGCCAAAAATTTATTGAAGCCTATGAAAAAATTAAAAATAAACAAAAAAAGCCTGAAATTCCTTTTATAAAATTTTATTTAGAAATAATTTATCTAATTCTTAAAATGAATAATAAAAAATTAAAACATGACGATATTTTTGATGACAGTGCAATCGAATTAACAATAAAAAAACAAAAAAAAACAATAATTGATAAAATTCAAAAAATATCTCATATTGAAAAAATAGATTAACAATCTTCATAAGGAGACGATTTAAATGAAGCGAGTTGCATATGTCTCTTTCTTTTCTTTATTATTTTTTAGCCCAACACACTGCAATAAAGATAAAAAAAGCTCGTCAAAAAAAGCGCTCAAATTTAGGCAAGAACAACCAATTAAAGGATCTGATAGTAAACGAATTAAACAACTTGTACAGTATCAAGATCAACAAAATAAGAAATTTTATATTCTCATTTGTTTTGTACAACAAAAACAAGACGGGCAAATTAGTTAAAAAAATTATACATCTTGTTGCAATCCAATCAAAACATTGCACACACTTGCATAGTTATCAATCTTTTCCTGCAAACAATTATACATCACCACTGCATTTTGTTTTTTGGCCCAGAAGCGCACCATAATATCGATTGAATATTGCGAATAACTGCGCATGGCTCTAATAGCATATGTTGTTCAATAATTCCATGGCATTCTCTCATTAACGCAAATTCGATCTAAGGATTTTTAACAAAGATGAATCAATCGATTATATAGAATTTTAAGTGGACTCTCTTAAGTCAAATTCACGTTAATTATTTAATTTTTAAAAGGTTCAGAAGTTCCATTTTTTCTTCTTTTGATTTATAAACAACGTTTTTGTTTGCAAAAGCATAGGCCGACTGGCCATACGCATTACAATTTTTTAAATCTGCTCCAAGCTCTTTAAATTTTTTTGTAAATTCAACCACCTGTTTATGAGAGAACGCAAAGGAACTATTTTCAACTTTTGAACCTTCATGCATAAATACGAGCAAGTTTAATGGAAAACGATTCTTCGAGCTGTCCTCAAAGTTCAGATTTGGTTTGTATAATAACAATTTTTCCAGCGCATCTGGACTCACAGTAGAAAGAGCAAAGGTAACTGCCGTTTGACCCTTCTTGTTCTGAGCGTTTATTTGAGCACCCTCCGTTAGCAAATATTCAACTACTTGGACAAGATTTTTTTCTGCAGCACTCATCAGAGGAGTTGTATCCTCAAATGTAGGTATCTTAAGATCTGCTCGTTGCGTAGTTAAATACTGTAAAGCATAAAATACATTCTTTAAAGTAGCCCAATATAAAGGTGTTCGACCTTCTTTATCCTGAAGATTTATATTTTTAATTTTTGGCAAAAGAAGTTTCAAAACTTCAATTTTATCATTTCCTGCTGCCCAGTGAATCGGCGTTTTACCTTCTTTATCAATATTTTCTGGATTTGCTCCAGCATTAAGAAGTTTTTGAACGATT
>JAGVLQ010000009.1 GCA_020054235.1 Candidatus Babeliales bacterium | reverse complement strand
TTTTAACGAATCTTCAAAAAGTTCTTCTAAAAACATCAATCTATCTATTTTTTCTTGCGCTTCTTGGTAAAGTTTTTCGTAACTTGGAAAAAGGTAAGAGAGCCACGTGCGTTTTAAAAAGCGATAAAAATGAGTAAATCTTTCCAATTCGGCTATGTCATGTGTAGTTGCTTTTTTAAACAACAAAATAGGATCAGAAAGAGAATCTTTTTGCGCTCCATATTCTTCATGTATAGCTTCTAATAATGCAGTATGTATTTTTTGGTGTTTCATATCTCGTAGTGCTTCAAGAGGAATTTCATCTTTCCAAGAAAGCCATTTGCTTGTTTTATAAACAATGTTGCTCAAGCGATGAAGATGCCAGAGCGTACAGGCATAAATTGAGAAGGCTGCCGCTCCAAGCAGAGCATTTTGATACGTTTCTATAAATGTTTTGCAGTCATGTAATGAATTCTTAAAAAGTTGGTAATAACTAATTTGAGCTGAACCAGGATTAGTAATTAAATTTTTATTCTCGGCGTCTAAATTATTTGTAGGATTTATTGGATTTGCTGGTAGAGGTGATTTTTTAAAGTTTTCAATTTTTTCATTAATGATTTTCTTTTGCTCTCGGGTCAATGTGGCTTTTTCTGTATTGTAACCTTTTTCTAAAAATTCTTTTTTTGATATTTTTGATAATGTGTATTTAGAAAGATCATCTCCCGGCTTTATATTATGCGGAAGAACTACAGGGATTTGTTGTTGCTCTGTTAAGGTAACAGTATTATAAATAAGAGCTATTGAAAAGATTAAAAGCAGCATAGTTTTCCTTCTTGGAAAGAATATAGAAGTTTAAAAAAATATAATTATGGTGTTACTTCTGGAATACCAGTAGCCTTATGATAAAGCTTTTTAGCATAAGGCCCTGCATACATGCCGATTCCAAATCCAATTAAGATTCCAATACCAATCAACTTACTTGTTTCTTTGCTAGGTAAAATATTATATATAGCGTTTCCTTTCATGTTTTCGATGAATTTTCTTTGATCTTCTCTTGTTTTTGGCATAGAATTTTGTATATCAGGACTCAATTTATTGTATATTTTTTCTATCCATTCTTCTTCAGAAAATTGATCAAATAAAGTTTGATAGTCAGTATAAGATTGTAATGTTCTTTTTAAATGTCCTTCAAGTTGGCCTTTATCTAATGCTTCCATGTTTTCCTTATATTCAAACTTATCTTTGATTTCTTTGATGCATTCATCAAGATTACAACCATGTAGGTTTGAACATCGAAGTTTTTTTTCATTCAAAAGATAAATAAAATCCATTTCTGGTTCAGAAAAAATTTGAGTTGAGAACAATAGGAACAAAAATAGATATGTTTTTTTCATGTGGACCCTTAGTATGGTTTTTTAAATTCTCATTAAGTATGCCAAATGAAAAAATAGATGCAAATAATTTTTTAAATATTTACATTAGGTGCAGGTTGTGGTAAGTTTAATAAAATTTTTTTTAACGCGTAATTTGCTTAAAAAATTGTTAATCTTTGATGAAAAAAAAGACTGAAAATTTATGAAAAAAATGTTAAAAACCTGTATCCTTTTAGGCTTTTTTTTATGCATTTTTAATGCAGCTATTTTTGCTATTGATGACAATGGAGTCTTGGGTTATCTTTCTCCCGACGAGCAAAGAAAAGAGCTTTTTACCACCCCCAACTATAATCAATACAAAGAGTCTTCTTCTGCTAACAAAGCTGAAAATAAACAAGAAAAAGATCAAGCGCGGTACGAAATTTTATTGGCAACCTTGGCTGAAATATTGCGCAATTATCCCAAAGAGGTGAGTGTAAAAATTCGCCGCATTATACGGCGCTTATGCGATGCCGAATGCCCTATCCATATCAAGCCGAAAAAAATGCTCATGGTTGGTCCTTCAGGGGTTGGTAAAACAACGCTTGCAAAAGGTATTGCAACATTGGCCGGTCGTCACCATGTTTTAATTCGTGCACCGCAATTGCTCACGCGGTTTCAGCATTCGGGTGCCGAAAATATTACATCCGCAATAAAAGAAGTTCTTGCCCTCAACCGACCCTATGTAATTATTGTTGATGAAATTAATGCCTTGTTTGACCGCTTTAATGACGAGCATCAGGCAGACAAAGAAACGGCAATGGCGCTGTGGCTTGCACTTGATGAATGCGCCGAGCGGGAAGATATTTATTTTATAGGGATTGCAAACGAGATAAAAAATATTCCCGATCAGCTTAAAACCCGTTTTGCCAACGATATGTTTGAAATTCCGTTGCCGGATTTCTATGCCCGCAAGCGCATTATTCGTTTTTATTTAAAGCAGGTGCGCAATGGGGTAACGAATGAAATGCTTAATGATTTAAGTGAAAAAACTGATGGCATGTCTGCTCGTGAGCTTGAGGATATGGTCAATAAGGCTATTGAGCGTGCATACGATCGCAATTCGGTCAAAACAAAAGTACGCATCTGCGATCTTGAAGCAGCATTAGCTGATGTTCGGCCGTACGGTAAAGTGATTACAACTATCAAAAAAATCTGGGATAACAAAAAAGAGATTGTCAAAGAAGCAGGTCCTTACATTACCGTTGCTGGTTTTGGCTTGAACGTTGTGCAAGCAATTATGAATGAAGCTAACTTCTTGGCGCAACATGAGCTGGGCAAACTCGGCCATGAATTAGCTAAAGATAATTATAGCTTAAGCAAGAAAGGTCATACCTTGCAACAACAAGCGCATGACTTGAGCAAAGAAAGCTTTGCCTTCCAAAAACAAAGCCATAAAGAAAGCCATGACTTGCAGAAGGATAGCTATGCGTTGCAGAAGACAGGTAATAAGATGCAAAAAGATTCATTAGATTGGGTTATATACGATCATAGCCTTGAAGGTAGAGTTATAAACTTTATTTCTAGTGGGGCATGGCTAAGTTTATTAGGGGCAAAAAAATGAATATTAATCTTTCACCGCTAAGGAGTTTTTATGAAAAGTAAGTCTATAGCTTTATTACTAGCATTGTTATCAGGAAGTGAGATTGTTTTAGCTACTACTTCTCCAAGCTTCGAAAGAAGTAAATTTACAAAAAAAAATCAGCCTTGTGAGTGTGCTCATTTTCATGGTGAATTACTCGATAGTTGCATGAAGGATCTTTCAAATACCAGGTTCATAGAGAATTTTAGAAATTTGAAAGAATTTCAGCGAAAAAGGCATTTGTGGCGTTCGTTAAATAGTATTCAAGATTATACTAAATTTTTAGATCGTTTTTCTGAAAAAGAATGGATAGATATTTGGAATAATTTATCTCCAGAAGAACAGAAGTTCTTTCCAAAAACACGAGATGAACAAGCTTTATTTTTGAATAACCTTATTAATGAATGTAAAGGTGAAGCTTCAAGTATTCAAAAAAGAAATGGTCTTTGTAAAGGATTGCTATTTATTGGGGGAGGGACAGCATTGTCAATTATGCTTCCCGGTGTAGGACCTGTGTTAGGATATTTTATTTTAAAGCAAGGACTTGATGTTGTTGATGAATCGACTGAAAAAGAAATTGCCCAAATTTTTAACAAGAAAAAAATTCAATCTAAAGCTTTTGAAGTGAAGGATTAACATGTTTTTAATTTTATTGTCCCTTCTTTTTTTATTTAGCACGAATAGTTTTTATGCCCGTGAACCTCAGACAATCTCTTGCACTAAAGAAATTATAGATAATGACCCGAAAAACCCAATTGTAGAAATTACCACTGTCCAAATGGTACCTGATGAACGACCTCTTTTTCATCTTATGCCGCAATATGACCAAGAAGTTACTACGGTTTTGAGATATACAGGCTTCGATCCTAATAACTTACCTGAATATTCTGAACAAGAAATTTATATAACACGAGAGTCTAGTTCAAGCAATGATCAACCAAGTATTTCTAAAGTAGTAATGCCATCTGAGGAAGACAAGAAGTTTGCTGAAGATGTTGAGCGTCTTTTTAAAAAAAATAATACTGTTTTCAAGTTAGACGCCAAAACGATTGGTTATGGATTGTTGGCAGCCGGAGCAGTGAGTGTTTATGGTTATATTCTTTGGAAGCTGTATACACTAAGCAAAGTGGTAAAGATTAAAGGTAACTGGGCGCATTGGAAAAGCGAAATGCCTTTGGAAATTCTCTATGACATGCCAATTGATGAAGTTAAAAAATCTTTACGAAATTCAGTTAATGAATACTATAAAGAGATAACAGATGTTGATGGCATTGCTGAACCATTGTTGTTTTTCCAAGAAGATATTGCTTTTGAAATTACAAAGTTAGAAAAGTTTATTAAATTTTATAGATTCTTGGATAGGACATTACTTTCTGTCTTTTTTCCTGAATGTTATGACAAAGCATATACGTTAGCCAAGGATCAGGTTGATCGTCTTTACTATTTACAAGATATTATTGAAGATGAGATTACTGCAAAATATTTTTCTAGATAAATTGAAAAGGGTAATTTTATCTTAAAAAGGAGCTCATGAAATTTTAAAATCATGGGTTCTTTTTTTATACTGAAATATTATAATCTTTGCAGCGGCGGTTGACGGAAGAGCGATTGACGCCCAAGAAGGTTGCAACCTTGTTTTGATTTTTGAATTTACGCATGAGCATTGCAAGTGTTTTAGGGTCTTTGAGTGCCTTTTTGCCAAGACGAGCTGCTTGTACCAGTTCTGGATCATTAATATTGTAAGCGGGGTCAAAGAGCGTTTCTTCGTAAATATTATTTTTCTGAGATTTTTTAACAAGTAACTGTTGTACGCGCGTTTTAAATTCTTGCAAACTTACTGGGCAACTATTAATGAGCTTATTTTTTTCTTTTTCGGTGAGCTCTAGCAAATTTTTAAATGCTTGGCTTTGCACTGCTTGTTCAGTATAGCCTTCGGCTAGTTCATTCAATTCTTCTTTTGGCAATGAAAGAAGCGGCGGCATCGAAAGTGTTGTTTGGTTTAACTCATTGAATAACATGCGGGAGAATTTACCTTCTTGGACTAGCATTGGTAAATTTTGTATTGTTGAACAAATTATGCGCACATTACTTGAAACTTTTTGATCACTTTTAAATACACGATAAAATCCATAACGAATAAATTCTGCCAGATACTGCTGCGTTTCAAGATCAAGAAAATGAATATTTTGAATAAATAATGTTCCCGTGTTATTTAATTTATCGAGAATTGCTTGTCCTTGATTCATATTGTAAATGCTATTCATGCCAAATAATTTGATTGCAGTTTCAAAATTTTTTTCGGGTGCTTGTAATTTTAAAATGTGAAGACTTTCACGTAAACTAATATGATGTAATAATTCAACCATTGCAATAAGGTCTTGATCAGGAATTTCAATAAGCAGTGCTTTTTTGCTCAAAGCTGTTTTTAATAGTTCAATTTTGAAGTTCAAAAGATGCTCTCCTGAACCAGGAATAAGTTGATTTATTAATTTTCCTGATTGTGTTGTGTCTAAATACAAAAGATAATCCCATTGCGTTGGATCTTTTAAAAGATCAATTTGATTTTTCAAAATGTCTGAGATTTCAGGATAATAGACAGCGATAATGATATTACTTTTTTCTAAGTTTGGTAGCGCAGAAAGTACTAAGCGATTTCCATCAAGATCTTTTGTAAAACTAGTTTGACCAGTTTTGTAATCTTGTACTTGTTGTACGACTCGATGTAATGCTTTTGAAAGCGGATGCCCTTCATGGGCATTAAGATTTAATTTGATTAGTTCTTTTGCTGCTTGATTACCAAAAATAAATTGTCGATTTTTATAAAAAAGAATGCCAATTTTTCGCTGTTTACTATCATGTAAAAAAGAACGAATACTTTCTTTGTATTGATTGATTTCTTGATGCTTGCGATACAGTTCTTCTCGTAGTTCTTTGTCTTTTTGAATGATGGCATGCAAATTACTATTTTGTAAAAGATTGATGATGTTGCCTAAATAACTTGCAAATACGACCATTTCGTCTCGTTCAACATTACTATAAAAATCATTTAATCGTGCATCTCGCTCAATAATAACGTAGGCAATAATCATATTTTTTTCATAAATAGGCAGAAACACATCAGCATTAATTTGCTCTAAAAATTGTACAAGTTCACGTGTTATTTGTGTTTCATCATAAAAAGCACTGAAGGTAATTTCATCAGTAATTAAAATTTTGCTTTGGCGTAAAACTGGAGCAAGCTTGCAACTGTCAGTTTCATGGCGATTGATAAAGCTTTCTACATGGGTTTCAATTGAACTAATAGGGGATTCTTCTTCATGGGCTTTTGACGTCTGTAATTTGCGTAAAAATAACGTGACTCTGCTTGGTTGAATATTAAAAGCACCTTTAAAAAATGCTTGGGTAATATGACCAAGTTCTTTCATGTTGCTGACATACCCTAATTGTTCAAGTACGTCTTTGAAATCATCAATAAAATTAAAAGTTGTCGATGACTGTACGTGGTTGTGGAAATTTAGGAACCGGAGACCTATCATTTTACGTGCACAAAAGTACAAAGCTATAGTTAATAGACTGGTAGAAATACCAACGACAGCATAATTACTGACAATATATCCTGGGGTAAAGGAGAATGGATAATATTGCAAGAAATCTGATAAAATAAATGGCCCAATCAATCCAGGAATTAATATCTTAAGCTGCTTTTTAAGAATTTTAGGAAGAGTATTAGAACGTATTGCTTTTATAATCGCATAGAAACTAGGTACCAAAATAATAAAAGCAAATATCGAAGAACATTGTAAAATATAAAATTCTATTGTCGGTCTGCGGTTTGCAGAAAAAAATTCAAAAAAGGCTAAATAAAAGAAAATTGTACAAAAGACTGCTGCAATACCAATAAAAAGTTTTTGATAAGGTTTAACTATATGATGCTTTTGAATCAGGCTTTCTAAAAATAAACTCAGTGATAAATACTGAATAACAAACCAACCCCATGCTAAGCGGACCAAAAATAAAATTGGTTTATAATTCGCCTCAGAAAAAAATAATTTATGTGACATGGAAGCAACCCATGAACTATCGGAAAAAATTGCTGCAATGAGGATAGTTAATAAAAAAAACCACGGACGTTGAATTTTTGGAGAACGGAGTCCATGCAAAATTACTGCAACAAGCAGTGCGCTTTTCAAAAGAAAAGAAATAGAATGTACTATGAGCAGAAAGTGAAAACTACTAATTACTTCTAAAAAAAATTCTAATAAATTTGCCATATTCTTGCTATTAAATTCTGAAACTTGTATACTTTACCTAACAAAATGTACTTATGTTTTTGTCCCTTTTTTCCGAAGGAGGAATTATGAAATTTTCTATCGTTAAGCTTAGTGGACTTTTGATAACATTAGTGATAATTATAGCTTCTGTAGCGCCACCAGCGAGCTAAAAATAGCTCCAGAACTTTAATGCTATCAAAATTTAGAGATTTTTACAAACTCTAAAAAACCACGATAGTACTATATGTGAGAGACCATTGGATTTGTTAAAACGTAATCGAGTTCTTAAAATCATCCAGATGTTAAGACAAAATACCGTTCATATGCAAAAACCAATGGTCTCAATTATTATTGACCGTTTTGGCAAAAATCCATTCCTGATTCTTATCAGTTGTCTTTTGAGCTTAAGAGCTAAGGATACTGCAACCTTGCCCGTTTGCTTAAAACTATTTGAACAGATCAAAACGCCACAAGATCTTCTTAATATTCCTCAGTCTGAACTTGAACAGAGAATTTATACGGTTGGTTTTTATAAAAAAAAGGCTCATACGCTCCATGAGGTTTCCAGAAGGCTTATTGAACAATACAAGGGAAAAGTTCCTAGTGCCGTTGATGAACTTTTAAAATTACCTGGCGTTGGACAGAAAACTGCCAATTTAGTTATGGGCGAAGCTTTTGATATTCCTGCTATTTGTGTAGACATTCATGTTCATAGAATTTCCAATAGACTTGGTTTGGTTAACACCAAAACACCCGAGGAAACCGAGGTTGCCTTAAAGAAAATTTTACCAAAAGAATACTGGATTGAATGGAATAGATTGTTGGTCATGTGGGGTCAAAATATCTGTGTGCCAATTTCCCCGTATTGTTCACAATGTGCTGTTTATGAGCTTTGTTCCAGGGTGGGCGTTAAAAATTACCGTTAATGAATAAAAACATAAAAAAACGCTGCATTATAAAATACAGCGTTTTTTATATCAACTTAATGAGCTGATTAGCGTCTTTTAGCTGCTTTTTTAGCAACTTTACGCTTAACTGCTTTACGCTTAGCAGCCTTTTTAATACGGCGCTTAGCTACAGCTTTTTTAGCGACTTTACGTTTAGTTGCTTTTTTTGCAACTTTACGTTTAGCTGCTTTTTTTACGCGGCGCTTAGCTACTGTTTTTTTCGCTACAGCTTTTTTGCGTTTTGCCATTGTCTTCTCCTTTTTTTAGTAAGGATTCGTTATTAAAATCAATTCTTCATCCTTACTTTTATATTACTTGTTGTAATTTTATAAAGTCAACAATTTATACATACCAATTTTCGTATTTTTTTAAAAAATCGAAAAATGGTACTATCGATTTTTTTGCAAATCGTTGATTTACAGGTTGTTAATGTAAATTTTTTCAGGATATAAAAAAATTGATTTTTTTTATCAATTTTAATTCTTTTTTAAAAAAAATTTGATAAAAAAATAATAAAAAATTTGCAAAAGAGTTAATTTGGATGAACCTAGAATCCGTTTTAGTTAAAAAATATGGTTAAATTGACTGATTTTTTGCTTTTACAAGTACTTGATCTAGAAGTAAGCCAAATTCTTGTTTTCCGTCCATGTAACGCAGCGTTACGGTGTTATTTTCTTGTTCTTTGGCACCAACAACGAGCATCCAAGGAATTTTTTCTAGTTGAGCAGCTTTAATTTTGGCAGAAATTTGATCTGAATTTTTTTCAAAATCAGCGCGCAAACCGTGATCTTTAAGCTTTTTTAGGATTGATTCAGCATATTCATTTTGATCATCAGTAATGGTCATCACCTTGATTTGCACCGGCGCAAGCCAGAACGGAAGTTTTCCTTTATAATGCTCAAGCAAAATTCCCAAGAAACGCTCCAAGGAGCCATATATGGCTCTGTGAACGACAACGGGGCGTTCTTTTTGGCCGCTTGAAGCAATGTAAGTCAAATCAAAACGCTCTGGTAAGAAAAAATCTACCTGGATTGTTCCTGTTTGCCATTCTCTGCCCATAGAATCAAGGATCTTAAATTCAATTTTAGGTCCATAAAAAGCGCCTTCGCCTTCTTGAATCACGAAATCCATCCCAGAATTTGTTAAGGCATTGGCTAGTGCTTGTTCAGCTTTTTGCCATTCTTCATCCGAACCCATGGCATTTTCAGGTTTGGTTGAAAGGCCAATCTTTACTGATTCAAAGCCGAAATCTTTATATGCTTTTAAGGTTAAATGGATCGTTTTTTGAATTTCTTCTTCTAATTGGTTGATTGTGCAAATTAGATGGGCATCATCAATGGTAAAAGCACGTACGCGCATAAGGCCGTGAAGAACCCCTGAAAGTTCATGGCGATGAACCTTGCCAAACTCAGCAAGGCGCAAAGGAAGTTCTCGGTAGGAATGTGGCTTTTCATTATAAAAAAGAAATGCTCCAGGGCAATTCATAGGTTTGAGGGCATAAGGTGCATCATCAATAGCCAAAAAATACATATTATTTTTGTAATGTTGATAATGACCAGATTGGCGCCAGAGTTGATCGCTGAGAATCAAAGGTGTTTCTATTTCTTTATAACCATGTTCTTGCTGTAGATTCCTTAGATAATTAATAAGGAGATTGAGAATAATTTTGCCTTTTGGGTGAAAAAAGGGAAAACCTGGACCTTCAAGGTGGAAAGAAAATAAATCCAATTCTTTGCCTAGTTTTCGATGATCATATTGAGCAGCTTCTTCTTTACGTTTAAGATAGTCTTTTAATTCTTTTTCAGTAAAAAAAGCTGTTCCACTAATGCGTTGTAAAGCATCTTTTGTTTTATCAGCGCGCCAATAGGCACCAGAAATGGCCAATAGCTTTACATATTTGAGTTGCCCTGTCGATTCAATATGACCACCTTTACAAAGATCTTGAAAATCTCCTTGCTCTGAAAGACCTACTGTGTCACCAGGCAGGTTTTCAATTAATTCTTGCTTAAATTTATTATCAGAGAATATTTTGAGTGCTTCTTTTTTACTGATTTGTCGGTGCGTTAAAGGGAGATTTTTTTGCACGATCTCCTGCATTTTTTTTTCGATTTTTGGTAAATCTTCAATGCTAAAATTTACTTCCGGCAAAAAATCATAAAAAAAGCCTTCAGAGGTTGCGGGCCCGATGGTCAATAAAGTAGTTGGATAGAGTTCTTTAACAGCTTGAGCTAATAAATGAGCTGCTGAGTGGCGGAGTTTTTCCAATTCTTTATCGTTCATGAAAATCCTTTAGCAAAAGATTTAATATTTTCTGGCAATTAAAAGTATAGCGCTCTTGGAAATTTTTAATAGGTTTTAAGGTAAAATGAGTTTTTATATTCCATTTCTTGCAAGAAGATTTGTGGTTTAGTATACCAAGGATAATAGGTAACGAATATTGAAAATCACTGTAATGAGGGTAGTATGGCATCAAATCGACTGTATTTACTAGATACTAATGTGTTAGTTCATGATCCAGAGGCTCTTTTTAGTTTTAAGGGTGCTCAAATAGGTATTCCCATTATGGTATTGGAAGAACTGGATACGTTCAAGGGAGAAACATCTGATCGAGGGCATAATGCGCGACAAACAATACGCCATTTAGATGCATTTCGCACACGAGGTTCTTTGCGTGAAGGAGTGCGTTTGGATAACGGTGCGTTGGTTAAAGTTTTGTTTGTTCCATCCAATACTGGTGATCTACCGGTTTCATTAAGTTTAGATATTGCAGACAACATGATTTTACTTACTGCCCTTGATTTAAAAAAACAAGGCTACGAAGTAATTTTTATCTCGAAGGATCTAAATGCGCGCGTAAAAGCTGATGTTTTAGGAATACAAGCCGAAGATTATTTAAAAGGTCACGTAACTCCTGAAAGATTTTATCAGGGATGGGTGCATATTCAAGTACCAGCAAATTCATTAAAAGCTGAATTTCCTCCTGAACTTGAAGATTTTGCGCAGGAACGTGAAATGACCTTAAATGAATATGTTTTGGCATCAAGCCGCAGCAATCCCTACAATTATAAAGTTTTTCGTTACCTAGGCCCTAAAAATTTTATTTCGGTGTTTGAACCGAATTTAAAATGGCCTCTGCAGGCCCGTAATCCCCAGCAGCTTATGGCGCTTGATTTATTGTTGGATGATTCGATTCAACTCGTAAGTCTTGTTGGTCCAGCAGGTACAGGAAAGACATTTTTAGCACTTTTGGCAGGTATGTACCAGGTGCTTACTTCAGAACTGTATGAAAAAATGTTGGTTTCACGGCCCGTTATTCCCTTAGGCCCTGATATAGGATATTTGCCAGGTACCATTGAAGAAAAATTGCATAGCTGGATGCAACCAATTTATGACAATATGGATTTCATTGTTCATACCATTAACTATGGACGCCGAGACGTAAGTGCCTATGAATCACCAGCTTACACTGGTAAACGAGGTGACCGAAACAAAAAAAAGGGCAAACCTCCCGAGCGAAAAGTTGATGCATTAGAGGAGTTGATCAAAAAAGGAAAAATAAGTTTAGAAGCCATAACCTATATGCGTGGGCGATCAATTCCGTACCAGTATATTTTGATTGATGAAGTTCAAAATTTAACGCCGCATGAAGTCAAAACACTGATCAGTCGTGTTGGTGAAGGCAGTAAGATAATTTTGGCAGGCGACCCGTATCAGATCGATTCACCTTACCTAGATTTTAGTAGTAACGGACTCATTGTAGCAGCCAATAAATTTAAAGGTAAGCGACTTTTTGGGATGGTATTTTTAGAAAGCAGTGAACGTAGTGAACTGAGTAAAATGGTCAGTGAAGTTTGGTAGCTTAGGAAACACTATAAGCCTGGAGCATCAAATTTTTTAGGTCAGAAAAGGAAAGAGCGATCGCTTGCCTGCCAACCAATACTATACAATCTTGGTTGCGTTCAAACAAGCGTTCTTCATAAAAAATGCTTTTTATGCGTCTGCGTATACGGTTTCGTTGCGCTGCCTTGCCGCTGGCTTTTGGAATGACAATTAAGATGCGGCTAAAATCCTTGGTTCTGGGTGCTAATCGAATAATAAGGCCTTCTTTTTTTAAAACAGTATGAGAAGTGTCAAAAAGCGTTTTTACTTCAGTTTTTGTAAATGAACTGAGAGTTCGAACCAGGGAAGCCATTTTTAGCGGGTTTTGCGTGCACTAACCGCAAGGCGTTTTCTTCCTCGTGCGCGACGGCGCGCTAGAACTTTACGGCCTTTGTGGCTTGCCATTCGTTTACGAAAGCCATGTTTGCGATTACGTTTTCTACGACTAGGTTTGTAGGTTATAGACATGTTTGTGCCTCTATAGTTTAGCTAAAATTCAACATATTGATATTGGTAGTATAGCCCAAAAAAAAGCCATTTTCAAATTTAAAAGACTCTCTTTTAGGCTATGGAAGCATCTTGGCCTCCATAAGTGAAAAACATGAACTTTATTTATATAAATTATCACCAAAGTGGTTGTAGAGTTCACGATGAACTATTTTAAACATCTCTTCAGTTTTTTTACAAAAATACGGTGATCTACCTTCGTTTTCATGAATTTCATAAAGCAGATCGAAAGCTGAATGAAAATTTTCTGGAGTAAAGGGTTTATTTATAGGCCATTGTTGAATAAAACGTAAGATATTTTTACCATTTTCTTTCTGAGCAAAGTAAATGAAGGCGCCAGGTATGCTTAACAATCCAGAATACATAGCAGTTACTACAGCCCAACCTTGTGAGTAAAATGTTGAATAATAGTCTTTAGCAATATAAGTATTATACGTTTCCAGTGGCCCTATATGTTACCACTGGAAGTATTATTGCAGCGGATGCGGCTGTTGTAAGGACTTTAGCGATGAATTTTCCATCGGGTCTGTAGACTAACTTATAGGCTAAAAAATCCCACTCTTTGCCTTTAAATGGTTCATTGAAAACTTGTTCATTACAAAAGATATTAGTTGTGCTTAAAAGAAGAATAATAAGTGAAAGCTTGTGTAATTGCATGGAGGCTCCTTAATAATAGTAAAATACTGGTGCAGAATTATAAATAACCACTGGTGGGGGAAAGCGGTTATACAGCGCTTGTGAAACAACATCTTTGATGGCAAGATATTTTTTGTAATAGGCTTCTGATGAGCTGCCATATTTTTGATACAACATGTAAAGTTCATCAAAAGATTGATGCAAGCTTTCCGGCGTAAATGGTCTATTTTTTGGCCAGCTTTTTATAAATTCTTCATAGGTTTCAAAAGCTGCATTGCTGTTCTGACTGTAATCACACCAGATTGGTCCTGCAATTGCTGAAACAAAGGCCGTGATAAGGGTAAGTGCGACAGCGGGTTCGGTTTCTTTCTGTAAAGTTTTTATTATTTTCCGTGTTTCGTCATATTGTTGTTTTTTTATCTCATAGAATGGTTCGTTATAATTGGGCAATTTGGGTTCACCGGGTATATTTTTTTGGGTGTATGCAATGATGCTGCTACCAATAAGTATTGGCGCAAAAAACGATGCAAGACGTTTTAAATGATTGCTAAAACAATTTCTCTTTTCATTATATTTTTTGGTAATTTCATGTTGCAGAAATTCCCATTCTCTTCCTGCAAAAGCGTCACGAATTTCGGTTGCGTAATTTTGTAAATGTTGATTAGAAAGGAAAAGGAGCAATAAGCTCTGTAAGAATATGGTTCTTTTCATTGATTCAGATCTTTTTTTTGGGGTTCAAATTATTACAAGTATAAAGAATAGAAAAAAAATATCAAAAAAAAGTTGATTTAAAAAAAAGACCCATTATTTTGCTTGTAAGGCAAGAGCACTTCCAACGCAGCATGCGCCTAAAATTTGCCAAAAGTTCATTATGGTACCAAATAACATATAAGCAAGGAGCATGGCTGCAAGAGGAACTATGCTAAAGATGAAAAGATTAGTTTTTTTAGGGCCAATTTCTCTAATAATATCGGCATAAAGCCAAAAGGTTACTGCAGTGCCTAAAATACCTATGTAGAGCAAAACAATCCAATGAGTATTAGTCAATGACCCAACAAGATGTATATGGTGATTATAGAGTGTGTAAAACAGCAATAAAGCAAAACCTGAAAAGCATGTTAAGAAAGTTACTAAGAGAGGTGAAATGCTGTGCATGAGATTTTTTATTAAAAATCCATAAATTACCCAGGTAAATGCACCGATAAGCATAAGAAATTCACCATAGCTTGTTGTTAAAATGCTTTTATCGAATATTCCTTTGGTGATGACAAAAGTAACCCCGATGAAGGATAAAACAAAAGAAGAAAGCTGATGGGGCGTAGGAAGCGAAGAGTAGAGGATGCAGGAAATGAAGAGCGTCAAAATTGGCATTGTAGCATTGACTAGAGCAATGTTTACTGAAGAAGTATACTTAACTGCCGAGAACAAGAAATAACTATATAAAAACATTCCAAAAAAGCTTGCCAGAATCAAAGTTACAATATTTTTTAAGGAAATTTTTTTTAATGCATGCCTGTCGAGTAATGGCAACAAACATAAAGAAGTTATGCCAAATCTTACCATTGCGATAACTTCTGGTCCTCCAATGTTGGACAAAAGTTTTCCAAAGGTATAGGTGCCTGCAATTAAAAATGCACATATAATTGTTTTTAGAAAAGTTATGCTAGTTATGATTGAATCCTTATTTTGCTGTATTTTATGTCGTGATTTATGTTAATTTTTAACGTAAATTATAGAATATCTTTTTTAAATCTTCAATTATTTTCTAAAAAGTGCAGTGCATCTAAAGCCGCCATACAGCCAGCTCCTGCAGAGGTAATTGCTTGACGATATCGGTAATCAGCAACATCGCCAGCAGCAAAAACACCATGAACCGAAGTTTGTGTGTGATTTTTTACTATCAGATAGCCATTACTTGCTAAGTCAAGTTGTCCTTTAAAAGGAGTGGTATTTGGATATAATCCGATCGCTACAAAAACAGCGTTGGTTTTTATTTTTTGCTCCTTGCCAGTATTTATATTTTTGATGGTTACTTCGCTAATTCCATGAGCATCTCCATGTATTGCTGTGACCGTGCTTTGATATATTATTTTTATTTCTGGTTTATTGAGAACGCGTTGTTGCATTGCGGCGGAAGCTGTTAAAGCATCTCCGATTTGGACAATAGTAATATCATTGGTATAGCGTAGCATAAAAGATGCATCTTCCATCGCGGTATCACCACCACCAACGATAACAACAGGTTTATTTTTGTAAAAGGCTCCATCGCAGGTGGCACATGATGTCACCCCACGACCCCAAAAATCATCTTCACCAGGAACTTTTAAGCGTTTTGGTGTTGCTCCCGTTGCAATGATAATCGAGCGAGCTTTTAGTACTTCATTTTTATTGGTTGTTATGCTCAATGGGCGTTGCTGAAAATTGACGCTTACAATTTCTCCTGATTTAAAAGTGCAGCCAACATGCTGAGCATGCTCACGCATTTGTAGCATCAAGGTTGGACCCAATATACTTTTGTTGCCTGGCCAATTTTCAACTGCGGTAGTTCCCATTAATTGTCCGCCAGGGTTTAACCCTTCAATGATGATCGGTTGTAAATTTGAACGAGCCGCATAAATACCAGCGGTTAACCCGGCCGGACCAGAACCGATTATGATAAGATTGTGTATTACTTCGGGCATTTGTTATTTCCTAGTAAGATGGTAAATTGCGTGATTTAATGTTTTTTCTCGTATACAACAGCGTTTTAATAAAGCTGCAGGAATAGGCATTTCTTGCCCCTCAATTTTGGTGGGGGGTGGCGTGAAATAAACAAATTCTTTGGTGCGAGGTCGTTTTAATAAATTCAGATAACCTTTAATGTCAGGGTTTGTTACTTTAATATTTTCGTGGAAACTAAGTTGATCTATGAGAATTGTTTCTTTAACTTGTTTTGTAGCCAATTGTCGAATAAAATCTTTGAAATTTGGTTGCGTTTTATAGACTTGATAATCAGGATTTGATTGTACTGATTCTAAAACAATTTTTTGCTGACGTAATACAAGATGATTTGGCGCTTCTACATGATGTTTTGTTACTAATAATTTTAGAGATTCTTCAACAATATTTCTGCGTTGAGAAAAATCATTGCGATAGGAAAAAATTTCAATTAATTTTCCCTGTACCTCTTTGTTTGTTTTTAAACGAAAATGATGTTTAAAATCTGCAAATGAAAAATAATTGTTATGAACAACTTCTTCAATTTTTATGAAAAAATTATAATTAGTTTTTAATTGATTGCTAAAATAATCCTGTAAACATTGAGCTCGCGTGCAAAAAGCATCACCTACTTTTTTTCCTATAAAAAGATCCTGAAATGGCATATCTGCTTCTTCATTGCCAATTTTTAACCAAACTTTTTCAAGATGATTATCAATGAGTGGTTGATTATTTTCAGAGCAAAGCCCAATGTCAAAGCTTATCCAATCGCCAACAGCAATTGTATCAGAAGCTTGTTCTTTTTCTAATTGTTGTTCTTGTTTAATAAAGGTTTCTACTTGGCGATCAATATCTTTGTAATTTTTTCGTTTAGGAGCTTTAAAAGCAAAATTTTTCCATTCAAGGAAATCGATAGGTTTTGAAAGAGAAACTTCAAACTCAAAAGTAGCATCATGATTGGGTTCAACCGTTATATGAGAAAGACGTGGTTCGCCAAATGATCTAACTTTTTTATCGAATAAATGTTCAAATAAAGAATTGATTATAAAGTATTTAAAAGTAAATTCTTTTATATGCTCAATAATATTATTTTTATAATATTCCTGGATGTAGCTCACAGGGGTATTATTTTTACTGAAGCCAAGCGTTTCAATATGCATCTTTTGAGCGTGTGAAACTTCATCATAGAGTTTAGTAATATAAGAAGATGGAACCAGGAGACAAATACGGCAAAAAGTATTATCTATTTCTTGAATGTCGCATGATAAAGGGTTTACTTGATGAGTCATTACCTAATTCTCCTTTTTTTGGTGCAAGAGAAGGGACTCGAACCCCCATGCCCTCTCGGGCGCTGGATCCTAAATCCAGTGCGTCTACCAATTCCGCCACTCTTGCACATTTTTTTTCAAAGACTACCTTTTTTTTAGTCCTAAGGTTCCAGTTGCCCTAGCTCATAGTACATTTATTGATGGTGGGCCGCATTGGAATCGAACCAATAACCCACAGATTAAGAGTCTGTTGCTCTACCAATTGAGCTAGCGGCCCAATTTTTTCAATGTTAGGTATAACTCTTAGGTAAGTTTAACATAGTTATTGAAAAAATAAAGTTAATTTAGACAGTCATGATCTCGCTTTTTTTTCGTTCTGCCATTTTATCACATTTAGCAATATAATCATCAGTAATTTTTTGCAAAACGTCTTCTTTTAAGCGGCGTTCATGGTCTTCAGAAATATGCTTTGCTTGTTTTGCATCACGTATCAAATTATTAAATTCTTTGCGCGCATTGCGGATTGCAACTTTTGCATCTTCAAGTTTTTTGCTCAATATTTTGCCTAATTCTTCCCTACGTTGTGTAGACATTTCAGGGAGGGTGATTCGAATGATAGTACCATCGTTCACTGGCTTAACGCCAAGATCTGATTGTGTAATTGCCTTTTCAATTTCTGCCAAAACAGCTTTATCCCAAGGTGTAATAGTAATTTGGCGTGCTTCGGGTGTCGCAATTGAACCAATTTCCCTAATGCGCATGGGTGTGCTTCCATAGCACATAACTTGAATGTCTTCAACTAATGAAGGATGAGCGCGTCCTGTCCGGATGGTTATCAGTTCGCGTTCAAAATGCTTAATCGTTTTATCCATTTCTTCATGAATTTTTTTTTCAACTTCTTTTTGATTTTGATCGGTTAATCGTAAATCAATCATAGATATCCTCTATTTTGTTAAGCGTGTACTATACTTGAAAATGAATCGTTATGAGCTGCTTTAAGGAGTGCTTCATTTTCAAAAATATTAAAGACGCGAATTGGTAAATTATGTTGTTGAGCAAGTGCTATGGCTGTAGCATCCATGATGCCAAGTTGATCATTGAGTATTTTTTGGTAGGTAACGAAAGGAAGACGCTGCGCATGCGCATTTTTTTTAGGATCAGCATCATAAATTCCGTTTACTAGCGTTCCTTTCCAAATTTCATGAGCGTCGATCTGTAGTCCGCGTAATACTGCAGTAGTATCCGTTGAAAAAAAGGGGTTTCCCGTGCCACCACTAAAAATTAAACAATGTCCTTTGGCCAGTGCTGTTTTTACGCCCTGCTGAGAAATTGGGGCACCAATTTCAGGGGAAGGAACAGCGCAAAAAAGTGACGATGGTAACTCATGTTGTTCAAAAAGATCTTTGACAATCAAGCCATTCATCATCGTAGCAAGCATGCCAACTTGGTGACCAACCGAAGGTGTTATGCCCAACGCATTGCCTTGTTTGGTACCACGAAAAAAATTTCCTCCGCCGATAACTATCCCAAAATAATGAGTATCAGCGAGTTTTTTTATCTGATCAGCAATTGCAATAACGGTGTCTGCTTCAAGGTTCTGATGATTCCGAGCAAGAATTTCACCGGTAAGCTTAAGGAGAACAATTTTTTTGGCCATAATCCAATAAATTATGCTTTAATATCAAAACGACAGAAACGTTTAATAATGATGTTTTCACCAAGTTTTGCAATGAGTTCTTTAAGTGCATCGTTGACCGTCAATTGATCATTTTTAACAAAGGGTTGCTCTAAAAGACAGATTTCAGCTAATGTCTTTTTCAATTTTCCTTCAGCGATTTGCTCAATCATTTTTTCAGGTTTGCCGGAATTAGCCAATTGTTCTTTTATGATACGGCGTTCATGCTCTACAAACTTTTGATCGACTTCGTCAGGCTTTAAATAGAGAGGTTTTAATGCTGCAATGTGCATAGCAACATCTTTTGCGAATTGTTTCATGTCTTCAGTGCGTGCAACAAAGTCAGTTTCACAGTTCAATTCAACCAACACCCCTACTTGGTTGCCAGGGTG
The DNA here is from genome assembly GCA_020054235.1 of Candidatus Babeliales bacterium. Classification (GTDB taxonomy): domain Bacteria; phylum Babelota; class Babeliae; order Babelales; family JACPOV01; genus JAGVLQ01. The sequence continues at coordinate 40,996 of JAGVLQ010000009.1, read as the reverse complement.
AATATAAGCTTCCACCAGGCCTTCAGCAGTTTTGTTTTCCGCGCGTTTTTGAGCAATTGCAGCACCTTTTTTTCTTAATTCTTCTATGGCTTTTTCCATATCACCGCCTGTTTGTTCAAGCGCTTTTTTGCAGTCCATCATGCCGCAACCGGTTCTTGTGCGTAATTCTTGAATGAGATCTTTGTCTATTTTTGCCATTAAAAGCTCCTTGGGAGATTTTTAAGATGTATTTCGATACTTTCTAGTCTGCCATAAATAGAAAAAATCGCCAATTAAAAGAAAAGAGAACTTTTTATACGATGCTAATCAAAAAATAGTAAATTACTATAAGAAATATAACAACCCAAAAAAATAGCTAATATGGCACTAATGTCTACCGTATTACGTAGTATTTTTGGATAAAATGTGCTCTTATGAATTCTTTTTTCTATAGTTTCAATAGTTGGTTGATACTCAGCAAGATCAGGTGTTTTGATTTTATTCTCTAGAAGATCTTTAGTACAACAAGGAATTTGATGGTTTTTATATATTGATTGTAGAGCGGCTAATTTTTGTTTTTTTTCAGTATCATGATCTAAAATATTGAGATGTTCTTTGGTGTCGGTCAGAAATAAATAGGTAGGATTTCCATTTTTTTTAAGTTGTACATAAAGTTTGAGTGCGCCGTTAATTGGACTAACGGGGTCCTCTTTAGCATGCATAATAATTACAGGTAGGTCTTTTGGTAAATCTTTTATAACTTCGATTGGTTGTGTGCCAAATGGATTGTAGGTAGGATAATGAGTTTTTGCAAGAAGAGGAATCCAAAGGCGGGCAAATGGAAGATAGGTTGCAAGATTACATTTTTGTTCTCCATAATGGATGGCGAATTCATTATCAACAGCGACCGCTTCAACCACTAGGCCTTTAACACGATTTTGTATACTGGGTGTTTGTTGCGAGACCCAATTTATTATGGTTCCTGCTCCACCAGCTGCACCAGCAAGAAGAAGGTCTTTGTTTTCTTTTTCATTATCTAAGCAAAATTTTTGATTAAAATCATCGATACAGTTTTGTTGAAAGACATCAAACTTGTCAGTTGCGAGTGTTTGATATTGTTGCGCTTTACAATTAATGATTTTATTTTTTTTAAAGCTTTCACAGCCTTTTCCGTAAGGTGATCCTTTTTTTAACCCTAATTCAATTGCATAAAAGTTATTTTGTTCGGGTTCCATTGGAGTAACTGGCTTAAAGAGAAGCAACAATATCAGCAAGTATTGTACTACTTTCATTACTCTCCTAAAGATATTATTTTTTTAACAGTTGAACTTCAGAGGTAAAAGCAATACCGCCATATTTTTTAATCAATGATCGGGTTGCTTCTAAAAGAGTGTGAGCTTCTTGGTCTGAGCAAATTACCATAAAATAGACATTTTTAAAAAGATCAGAAATTTCTTCAGCATCGTAGGTTCCATGAGAACCGCTGCCAGAAACTTCTTTGATGATGCTATAGCCTTGAATGTTTAATTTTGCCAGCAGTGCAATTATTTTTGGTTGACTGACTGCTTCGACAATAATTTCCACCTTTTTTGCAGGGGTCATGAGACTCCTTTAATATATTTTATAATTTGTAAATATAGAGGCAACCCAATCAAAATATTGAAGGGGAAGGTTATGCCTAATGCCATAGAAATATATAAGCTCGGGTTCGCTTGTGGAATTGCCAAGCGCATTGCCGCAGGTACTGCAATATAAGAGGCACTGGCAGAAAGTACGGTGAATAAAAATAAATCACCGATTGAGAAATTTATTAGTGATCCAATGCATAGTGCAAAACATGCATTAAGTAGGGGCATTCCTAGCGCAAAATTTACCAAAAAAATTCCTTTTTGGTAAATTTCACTCATGCGTCGAGCTGCCAATAAACCCATATCAAGTAAAAAGAGGCATAGCATGCCTTTGAAAATGTCGTGCAAAAATGGTTTTAAAGCCAATCGGGTTGAAGGTTCTGAAACAAAACCTATTAACAAGGAACCAAAGAGTAAAAAAACTGAACTGTTTAAAAATGCTTCGCGAAGTATTGAATTATGTTCAGAATTTTTAGCTTCTTGTACAAACCATTGAACTAAGAGCAAGCTAACAATAATCGCTGGTGATTCCATTAAAGCTAACGCGGCAACCATGGTTCCACTAAAGGGAACACTGATAGTTTTTAGTAAATTGGTTGCAGTAATGAAGGTTACAGCGCTTACGGATCCGTAGGAAGCGCTTATTGCTGCTGCATTGTAGACATCTAGTTTTGTGCGTAAAATAAAAAAGCTGTAGATACTTACAATGACTGCAGATGTAATGCAGGCAAGCAGGGTGACAAAAGTGTAATTATCCAAGCCAACCATGCTTAATTGAGCACCACCTTCAAAGCCGATTGCAATTAGTAAATACAAAGCAATAAATTTTGGCAGTGGATTTGGAATATTCAAATCTACTTTCAAAAAAGTGGCAATCATACCAAGAAAGAAAAACAGAATCGGTGGATTGAAAAAATTTGTGTAAGCAAGTTCAAAAAACATGTTACATTTTTTCCGGTTTATCGAGTCCTAATAAATCCAAACATAATTCAAAAGTATTTTTTAATAATGTCACCATCAACAACCGAGCACGGCTTTGTGGAATATTGTCCATTTCAATAACTTTATGTTTAGCATAATAAGCATGGAACGATTTTGCCAGCTCAAGTACATAATACGTCAATAAATGGGTTTGATGATTAGTGCCAATGTTTGCAAGTAACTGTTTGAGTGAAATAATTTTTTTTAGTAATACGTGTTCGCTCTCTTCAATGCCGATGGCGTCATTACCATCAATGCATTCAAGTTCGTCTTTTTCTAGAGCTTTTTCTAAAATGCTTTTGGTACGTACATAGGCATACTGGATATAGTAGACAGGATTTTCTTCAGTTTTTTTGAGAGCTAAATCAAGATCAAAATCAAGGTGTGCATCAGCTTTACGATTTAAAAAGAAAAAACGCGCAACATCTTTACCAACGGTTTCAATAACGTCATGCAAGGTGACCATGGTCCCAGCACGTTTGGACATACGTAAAAGTTGTCCTGATTCTTTGAGTGTAACCAATTGATACAAAATTACATCCAAATAATTGGGATTAAAACCAAGTGCTTGGGCAATGCCTTTTAGGCGTACAACATAACTATGATGATCTTGGCCGAGTATCATAATCGCACGATCATCACGTTCAAATTTATTTTCTGTGTAGGCAACATCGCCGGCAATGTAGGTTAGTTCGCCATTTTGTTTGCGCAAAACACGATCTTTGTCGTCGTTAAATTCAGTTGCTTTAAACCACAAAGCACCGTCTTTTTCATAGGTATAGCCGCGTTCAATTAAAATATCGATTGCTTTAGTAACAGAACCATCGTCATGCAATTTTTTTTCGGAAAACCAGAGATCAAATTCGATACCGTATGTGCGCAATGTTTGCTTGATATGTTCAAGCATGTGTTCTTTTGCATAATTTTCAAAAAAAGAATCTTCCTTTTCTAGTATGTTTTTGCCATGTTCTTTTATGCATTTTTTTGCTAAATCTATCAAGTACTCGCCGTGGTATCCTTCTTCAGGAATTTGAGCAGTGAATCCTAATTCTTGTTGGCAACGAATTTTGAACGAGGCACCTAATTTTTGAATTTGTGAGCCTGCATCATTGATATAATATTCTTTGGTAACCTTATTTCCCAAAAAGCGTAAAATATTGCATAAAACATCGCCAATAATGCCACCGCGTCCATGGCCTAAATGCAATGGTCCCGTAGGATTAGCACTGACAAATTCTAATGAATAACGATATTTTGGTAGGGCAGAAGAAGGTGTAAAGAATGTTTGCGGATGTGCAAACAAATCGCATGCAAGAGCTTTGAATGCTGTGTTAGTAAGAAAAATATTTATAAAACCTGGGCCGGCAATTTCTATGCGTTGCACTACGGTATGTTTAAAATGATCTGCAATTTCTTGCGCAATCTGACGTGGATTTTTTCCCAACTGTTTTGCTAGAATCATTGCAGCATTGGTTGCAATATCGCCAAATGATTGTTTTTGTTCGTCTGTGTTTATATCAAAGGCCAAATTCTCTATATGTTCTTGAGAAATATTAAATTTTTTTGCAATAAAAGAGAAAAATGCCTGTTTTAAATCTTCGATACTATTCATAAAAAACATTCGTTTAAAAAGTTATTGTAGTTTCTTAAGAATAGTAAAAAATTTTAAAAATGTACAAACCTGAAAATTTAAGGAGTTTCTATTCTTAAAGTTCCTTGTGTATCAATGTAAATATTAACTTGAATCTTTAGTTTTGTCTTGAGAAGTTGTAAGTTGTCATTTTCGAGCATTGAACTTCTTGCTCGTTTATTTGTTACATAATTAACAGACAGACTCCATCGTGGAAATGCTGAAAAGCCAATGGCATTATCCTGTATGGTTATTTTTTCAGTCTTATCGGGTGCTAAATAAATTGTACGAGAGCCAAATTTTTGATTGCTTAAAAGAATTTCAAGGTGAAGAGGAGTGTAATTATTTATTTCTATTTCTTTTTCGCTAATTTCTTCAAGGTTGTTATAAGGGCTATTTTCGAGTTCGCAAGTTCCGCTCTCTTTTTGTGTTGGGGTTGTTATGGTTATTGGTTTAGAACGCTTGCGTGTGTTTTCTTTTTTGATTTTCTCTTGTAGCATTCTAACTTCTTCGAAATTTAAGCGATCTTTTTTTGGAGGTTCAGATATCTCAAGGTCTTTTAGCTCAATTGCTTCTTCTTCTTTCAAAGGCATTTCTGTCATACTTGGAAGTTGATAGCCTGTTTGGTTAACAGTAGGTTCTTCTTCACTAAAAAGTTTTAAAAATCTTCCAAAAAAACTTGGTTCTTCTGCCGCCGTTAATGATAGATTTGTTAAAAATAAAAGCGCCATTAAACGTATGAATTTCATCCTAATATCTCCCAACTTCAAGACCTCTTATTATCTATTTGAAATAATATCACTGAGAAGAGCTAGAAATCAAGGATTTTCTTGGGATGACTCCAATTTCTGCTTGGTTTCAGGCTGAAAACAGGCTATACTAGGAAATAAACAAAAATAATGGAATTTGTTGTATGAAAATTGCAGTATTAGTTTCTGGCGGGGTTGATAGCTCGCTGGCTCTTAAACTTCTTAAGGACCAAGGGCATGATCTCACTGCCTATTACCTTAAAATTTGGCTGGAAGATGAGCTTGCTTATTTGGGTGATTGTCCCTGGCAAACCGACCTTGAATATGCACAAGCAGTTTGTCAGCAGCTTGATGTCCCCCTGAAGGTAGTTTCTTTGCAAAAAGAATACTGGGATAGGGTTGTAAGCTACACTATTGCCCAGGCCAAAAGCGGTAAAACACCAAACCCGGATGTTTTGTGTAATCAACAAATCAAATTCGGGGCTTTCCTGGATTACCTGGACACCAACTACGACAAAATTGCTTCTGGCCATTATGCCCATATTTCGTATGATTCTGCAGGCAAAGCACAACTGTGCATGACGCCTGATCAGGTGAAAGATCAAACCTATTTTCTTTCTTTTCTTTCCCAAGAACAACTTTCTCGTTTGTTGTTTCCTATTGGCCACCTTGATAAAGCCCAAGTTCGAGCGCTGGCCCAAGAATATAATTTGCCAACCAAAGATCGTAAAGACAGCCAAGGTATTTGCTTTTTAGGCAAGCTTAAGTTTGATGAGTTTTTGAAATACCACCTGGGCCAAAAAGAAGGCAATTTGGTTGAACTTGAAACTAATATGGTTATGGGCAAGCACAAAGGATTTTGGTTTTATACCATAGGACAACGCAAAGGTATTCGCTTAGGCGGGGGTCCTTGGTACGTAGTCGATAAAGACTGCAAAGAAAACATTGTCTACATTTCCCGTAATTATTATTCTGCTGAAAAATCTCGCGATTTTTTCAAGGTTGTTGATTGCAATTGGATTGCTGGTAAGCGCCCTGAAAAGACTGAACTTTCTGTAAAGCTGCGCCATGGAGCACAACTGTATACATGTGCTGTTTCTTATCTTGATAACAATGTACTTGAAATTAAATTAGCCGAACGCGATCAAGGAATCGCGCCCGGTCAATTTGCAGCTTTTTATGATGGAAAGGTTTGCTTAGGAAGTGGTATAATTCAACAAGTTTAGTTAATTTTTAAGTGTTGCTTTTATCTTGTCACCTTCTTTATGCAAAATAATATGTGCATCGCCTTTCAATTCTGGCGTTGTTGTGTGTAGCGTAGCTCGTCCTTCATCTTGAATTTGAAATGCTAAGTTTGGATAAAAACTTCCTGACTGCGTGCTCCATTGAATAGTTTCTCCTGGATATACCTGCGTATCGACATAACGATCGTGCACGTTATCAAGATTTATACCTTTAATAATAAGTGTTTCTTTGGTGTTATTGGTAAAGTGAAACGTATAACATTCAGAGTTAAGAACTATACTGGATAGTACTAAGACTGTTGTTACAAAAATTCCTTTTTTCATGCTGGTTCCTTTAATTTTTTAAGATAAATTATTTTAACTATAACTATAATTTCAAAATAGCAATAAAAACCTCTAATAAGCAAGTATTTACCCATGGTTTTTGTACTTTCCAAGGTTAATAGTTGAAAAATATCGGTCCTCGAGTAATCTAATACTGGCGTACCTCTTTACCCTCTGGATTCAAGGAATGATAAACTATATTTCTTCTTTTTTTGCCCATCTTCCTTCCCGTGAAAAACGCTTTACGGTGCCTACCCTGTTAACGCTTTCCCGCATAGTTTTAGCACTTTTTGTGGTGGGCGCTATGGTGCTGCATCAGTGGAGCCTTGCCTGCATTCTTTTTTTAATTGCAGCAGGAACTGATATGCTTGATGGGACCTTGGCTCGTTTTTGCAATGAAAAAACACAGCTAGGTGCAGCTCTTGATCCAATAGCTGATAAATTCTTAGTGCTCTCGGTTTTTTTTACTCTGGCTTTTGCTCAATCGCCGTTGTTTCATATTCCGCTCTGGTTTGTTTTGATCGTTTTTATCAAAGAACTGATATTAATTGGCGGTGCGCTTGTGGTTTATTATAAAACGGGCAGTCTTGAAATTAACCCTTCCTGGCTTGGCAAGACGGCTATGTTTATCCAAATCGCCTTTATTACCTGGCTGTTTGCCTGTTATTTCTTTTCTTGGGTTCCGATTAAAACTTACTACACCATGCTGGGGGTTATGATTTTATGTGCCATGGCTTCGCTCGTTCATTATCTTTGGATGGGTTTTAGGTATATGTTAAGCAGTGATTTTAATAAGTAAAAATCTCCCTACTATTTTTTATGCAAGGATTGGCTATGCAAAACTTCAACCATTACGTTAATTTGAGTCTAGTAATTTTTATTGCAACAACAATGTATAGTGCTGAATCATTTGTAATTCCAAAGAAACGAAGAATTTCATCTACAAAAATTAAAGAAAATATTGGGCAAAATTTCGGGGAAATTGTACAAAAATCAGCTGATATGATTACCTGCCAAGCACACATGCAAAAAAGATGCATTCAAAAAACTAAAGAACTGTTAGAACAAGATCCTGAAAGTTTTTTTGTCAAAGCAACGAGCCAAAAATTACAGGAAACTGATGCAGCCGTTGCGAATCTTTTAGAGGTTATCCAGGATTGTCAAAAAAAAATACAGCAGGCGTTTTCTTCGGTCTGTCGGTGCATGGAATAATTTTTTTTGCCTAAATGTTGCAGGTTGTGTACTCTAAAATAATTACGTAAATACAATGATTTTTATTCCAGAAAGGATTTTTCATGGCTGGCTATAATCGAGTAGTGATGATCGGCAATTTAACCCGTGATCCAGAATACAAGCAATTGCCTTCAGGTCAAGGCGTATGCCAGTTAGGTCTTGCTTCTAACCGCCAATACCGCAATAAACAAACGGGTTCCATGGTGCAAGAAGTGTGCTTTGTGGATGTGGATGTTTTTGGACCGCAAGCGGAAAGCTGTAAACAATATTTACAAAAAGGTAGACCTGTATTAATTGAAGGACGTTTGAAATTTGATACTTGGGATTCACCCGAAGGGCAAAAACGTAGTAAGCATTCGATTGTTGCTGATCGCGTTGTCTTTTTATCTATGGGCGTAGCTGAAGAAGAAGGTGGTGAAAAGGGAAAGTCGAATAGCGTAAGTGATGAACTAGAAAAAGAGTTTTTCGGTGCGCAATCTTCAACGCCCAAGCCATCAAAGTCAAAAAAAATAAAATCGAAGAAAGAAGAATCTGAAGAGTTTGATTATGATGATGGTCTTCCTACTGGACAAGAAAGTCAACGAACCGGTGAACTTTCATTCAAAGATGAACCACCATTTCCGGACGATTTACCATTCTAAGCGAAAAAAATCGCTCTCAATTTAATAATGGTGCTTTGTGTAGGTTTTTAGGAATTTAAAAAGGAGAGTTTTATACAAATTTTGGGTGTTTTTATGCTAAATTTTTTTTTAATTAGTATCTTTCAATGTTTCATAAGTTTTTGTTTGTCTGCAATGGAAAAAAATATTAATCTAACGTTGCAAAACCAATGCAGTTCGGTGTATTCTTTTGACCAAATTGATGAAGAATATGTGAAAATACAACTGAAAAAAAGATTGAACATGGGCTGGCAATATGCACACCATGATCATCCAATTCTTTCCTCGATGCAAGAAATTAAAGAACAGATTGAAAATAAGGGGTTACATGAATTTCTTAACCATTCAGAAACACCCATAGATACTTTCAAGAACATGTTTGAAAAATTAACAGAACATAAGACCTATAAAGAAGATCTAGCATTCTTGAAAAATAGCACCGAGAATTCTCATAAAAACCTAAAGAAATTTTCGGCTGATGAAATAGGAACTTTTTGTGGTTTGGGTTATTTTTTTAAAGCGAATACAACTGCAAAGAGGGGTTTTGAATTAAATTCATTACATGGAGAACCAGTAAAAACTAGTAATGTACGTAAAAGTTTTTATGATAGTACCTTTTTTCTTGGTTGTGAGTACATTCATGAAAAAAGTGGTATTACCTATCCAACCATATTTAGCGTAAATCAAACGAAAAAAAAACCAGAACTTATTGCGCAAGAGTTTTTAGCGGCAAATATGGTTGTAGATAAAGAAAAAACATATCCTTTTGTTTTGGCTGCCCTTCTTTGGGATGCTTATATTAATCAGCTGCTTAGAAAAATTTTGCCCCAGTAACACTTTTTTTTATTAAACCCCAAAACCCATTTTTGTAGCAAAAATACAAATTTATAATTTTTTGATTGACAAATAGAAATAAAATATGAAAGAATAAAAAAGTAGAAGGACCTAAAAAATGTTATGGTAATCAAGGGGAAAACGTGAAAAAATTAACGAGAGCTCTTGTCTTGAAATTGAATTTGAATTTTCTCGCGATTTTTTCATCATATACTCAGGAAATTAATGAAGCGTATCTTTTTTCATTGGATTATCTCTACCCGCAAACTTTTTTTTATCGTTTTGAAGCGGCAAGCAAGGAACTTTGGAGTGATTTGGATTTATTAATTGCTCACCAAGATTCTTTAGCATATGCCGTAGAAAGCAATTATTTAAAAACGCAATTTTTAAAATTACATGCAGCTGCCCATATGCTTTGTGCTCATGAAAAGGAGTCGCGTAATTATTTGCCAGAGGATATTGAGTATCTGCTAGAAGTTATACAGCATATTGCTGAAAAAAGCTTAGTACTTACGCAAAATTTTCCTGCAGAACGATCGAAATTTAAAGATGAACTTTATAGTTTGTTGCAAGAAACGAATGATGTTTTAATGCGATTGTTGGCTAAAAATCAAGAATATATAGAAAGCTAAAAACAATATACAACATCAATACCCATATTTGCTGCTGAAACTTGTGTATTAAATATGCGTTGCCCACCAATCACGCGATTATAAAAAAACGCTAATCGTATACCAACATCGGTAATTTTTTTTGCTAAATCATATTCCACAATAAAATTGAAAGTATGCATGCGCCAGCTTTTAAATGCTCGGTCGCTATTTACAATAAGGGGTTCGAATACGTCGGTGTTTTGTGGTCCGATGCAGTCATGATCTTTTTTGTTATAGGAATAGCCCGTATATATGGAAAGTCCCTTCATAATATGATCAGCTTTAATATAAGCGGTATAATCCCAGATGGTTCCTTGATCAACGGTTGCTTTGCCTTGCGTGAGTTTAATGAAGCCGTTTTGATTGGCTGCTGTGCGCATTGCAATAGTTTTTGATCGCTCAATAAAAAATAATGCGCCTAAATGAAAGCCGAAGGTAAGCCAATCAAAAGCACCTGTAGAAATATCAAATTTTACCGGAACGCCAAAAAAACCGTCGTACCCTTGCGGTAAATCAAAGGGATGGTTTTGATTTTTACGTTTGCCCGTTGGAAACAGAAAGCCTATTTTTGCATTTACATCCAAGTAGTCAAAAATCTCAGTTTCTTCATGATTTAACGTCCAGCCACCCAAAATAGATAAATCCCCCACATCGGTATGATTTGCGCCTTTGAGTGAAATATTGAATGAACTTAATATTTGATTAAAATTGTGCAGAAAATCCAGCCAAATGGGCGTATTTTTGTTAGGAAACAGGTTGTCATCCGGTGAAAGGTCCTGGTAAGCAATATGGTAAATTTTTAATTTGCGCACTGGGATATTTGCTTGTAAGAAAAAGCCGTTGACCAAATTTTGATAGAGATTTAAATAAACTTCAAAAATTTGAAATTTGCCGGAAAAAATGAGTTGTCCAAAATTTTCGCGGTCGGGAATTTGATTTAAGTTGATTAAAATAGAATCTATAGGACTTGCAGGGTTCAAATTTGGTACCTTATTGCCAAGATGGTGCATATTGTGGGGACCAAAAATATTTAAAAGCGGTGTTTTTTTACCATCTCCATTGCGTGCAGTTTTAGTGTTGCCACCGCCCAAAGAAATATCATAGCTGGCAAGCCATGGGAATTCCAAACGTGGTTCGCCCCAAAAATAGACAGCGCGGTAAAAGTGAGGATTATCAATAGTATAGGTTGTTGAAGCTAAAAGAAGGGTAGCAACTAAGATTTTTAAGATTTTCATAAAGTTCCTTTTTTTTAATCATGTACAACAACTGTATAAAAAAGTCGTTCAGTTGTCACTTTTTACCCTTTTGTTTATACTAAAAAAAACCATTATTGCAGAAATATTTAATCAAGGACCAATGTATGGATAACCAAACAGAAAAAAATATACAAAACGAGCAACAACAAGAGCAATCAATGCAAGCTGTGGGCCAAGAAAAGGAGCCGTCAAATTCGCAAGCTTTACAACAATGCCAGCAAGAAGTTGCAGAGTGGAAAGACAAATATTTGCGTGCGGCAGCTGATTTTCAAAACTATAAAAAGCGCTTAGAAAAAGATCAAGCTAACATAACAAAAACAATAAAAGCTGATTTTTTACGTGAAATATTAAATATTGTGGACAACTTTGACCGTGCACTGGAAATGAAAGATCAAGAATCGCAACAAGAATGGTTACGTGGTTTTGCGATGATTGCCAAAGAGCTTTATAAATTTTTGCAAAAGCATGGTATTTCTGAAATTGAAGAAACAAGAACTTTCAATCCGGAGTTGCATGAAGCGGTGATGCAAGTGGAGTCAGACACACATCAGCCTGGTGAAATCGTTGAAATATTGCAAAAAGGTTATTACTTGAATGATGAAGTCTTACGGCCGGCAAAAGTGAGCGTAGCGCAGTAAAATTAAAAGCCCCGAAAACTCGGGGCTTTTTAATAATCAATCTTGGATTATTTTAATAGCTCTTTTGTATTGGGGCTATTCAAAGAAAGGGCAGTCTCGCCATTTTTATTTTTAATGGTTTTATCTGCTCCATGATCTAAAAGCTCTTGTGCTATTTCACCATATTGTTCATCTTCGAAAATATTATCCGCGATAGCTGTAAGAATAAGCGCTGTGTTGCCATCTTTATCTTGAAGATTTACCTGAGCACCGCTTTGTAAAAGAAGTTTAACAATAGAAGGAAGAGCTGTACCATTAATTGCCTCCATTAATGGGGTCTGATTCTTGTTATTTAGAGCATTAAAATTAGCTTTATTTTTAATAAGGAATTCAACTGCTTCCTTGTAGCCTTTTGCAGCTGCCGTATGAAGAAGAGTGTTTCCGAATTGGTCGGTAGCTTTTATTAGGGATAAATCTTTACTGATTGCCTGTATTGCTTCTTTTTGGTCGCCTTGCATTATGATGTTAACTCTTTCAAAGTTTTTCTCTGCTCCCTTCAGAGCAGTGCAAGCGATAAGTAATACGCCAAGCACCAAGCTTGTATTTTTAACAATGGTTTTCATAATAATTCCTTTCTTTTATAGTTTTGGCTTCAAGGTATTAATACTTTTAACCTTGAAAGCTTTCATCTGAATATACCATAGCTTCTTTGAGTTTATCAGAGCGGAAGGGGGTAAAACAATAGTTTTGTCAAAATAAGCATTATGGAGCATTAGCCAAGGGGATGATAGCCAAAGAACCGTGTGAGCGCAATTTAATCAAATTTTAATAAAGCTACTATAACTTTGTGCATACCTTAAAGCACATTACTTGAATGATGAAGTCTTACGGCCGGCAAAAGTGAGCGTAGCGCAGTAGTGCTTAAAATAATCAGATAAAGTTGTTATTTTCCTTCTTGGAGTAGCCTATAAATCTTTCATAGTTTTTTTTCTTTGGAACTTGCTGAGAATTTATGGGTGTTGGCTGAATTTCATCTTGTATCTCTGGTGGCAACGTTTCAAAAATCTCTTTAATCCCCGATTGTGTTACATCTAATGAGTTTTTAGTTTTCTGACAGAGTATAATCAGGAGTAGTTGTTCTAATGAAAGATTAATGTTGCTGCCGGAGTAATACAGACAAACGGTATTATCCAATGAAGCGCTAGCAAGGAAGTTTCCGTGGGGGCTGAAGGCAACTGAGTAGACACTGTTTGTATGATTCTTGAGCGTTGTAATAAGGGTAATATTCTTAGGATCAGAGCAATCATATACGCAGACAGTCTTATCATCTGAAGCGCTAGCAAGGAGGTTTCCGTGGGGGCTGAATGAAACTGAGTTGACCTGGTTGTTGAGTGTTTTAATAGGGGTAATATTCTTAGGATCAGAGCAATCATATACGCAGACGGTATTGTCGAATGAAGCGCTAGCAAGGAGGGTTCCGTGGGGGCTGAAGGCAACTGAGGTGACATAGTGTGTATGATTGTTGAGCTTTTTAATAAGGGTAATATTGTTAGGATCAGAGCAATCATAGAGACAAACGGTGTTATCAGTTGAAGCGCTAGCAAGGAGGTTGCCGTGGGGGCTGAAGGCAACTGAGGTGACAAGGTATGTATGATCAGTGAGCTTTTTAATAAGGGTAATATTGTTAGGATCAGAACAATCATAGAGACAAACGGTATTGTCCGATGAAGCGCTAGCAAGGAGGTTTCCGTGGGGGCTGAATGCAACGGAGTTGACCCAGTCTGTATGATCAGTGAGCGTTTTAATAGGAGTAATATTCTTAGGATCAGAGCAATCATATACGCAGACGGTCTTGTCCCATGAAGCGCTAGCAAGGAGGTTGCTGTTGGGGCTGAAGGCAATTGATTTGACAAGGTATGTATGATCAGTGAGCTTTTTAATAAGGGTAATATTGTTAGGATCAGAGCAATCATATACGCAGACGGTATTGTCCGATGAAGCGCTAGCAAGGAGGGTTCCGTGGGGGCTGAAGGCAACTGAGGTGATATATTTTGTATGATTGTTGAGCCTTACTGGTTCTTTGCTCAACATTGTTTTTATCAAGGCAGGACTTGTTTTTAGGCGGTCTACCAATAGTTTTTGCATGTCGCTTGGTATTTCTAATTGAGCAATGCAGTATTGATTGTGTTGAAATGTTTCAAGAAATTCAGGTGTTTGCATTTTGTCTGCGCACTCAGTAACAGCAAGATCCAAGAGCGAGGGAATATTAAGGTAGTTTAAAGCATTAATAAGAGCTGTCAGCTCTGGGACGGTTTTAGGTGCGAGAATAGTTTTTTGTGTAATGCTATCATCAGTTTTTAATAAAGGGATTATAGTATTAACGAATATGTCTTGAGAGAGAAAAAGAGTGATGATCTCTTGCGCCGTATCTTGAAGATCATCAAGCATATCAGAAATAGTGATTGATTTTTTGAGAAATGCCAGATCGTTTGGAAAGATTTCAAAGGTACTGGTATCGTTAAAAAAATTTATTGTGACGCTTTGGCGCTCTTCTGGCAGAGTAGAGCTCATTTCAGGCTCCATAGTAAAAACTGAGCCAGACAGGGTTGCAGCCAGGGACAGGAAGATAAAGATTCGTTTATTCATGAGAAACTCCATTTTAAGAGCATTATTATTATTTTTAAAATAAACAATTATATAAAATAATATTATTTTAATTTATATTTGTCAATTGGGCATTGCATAGCATTAAGGATTCTGAATCTCTTTTTCCCTGAAAAAATGAGAGGTTATCCCGGGGAAGAGCCTCTCTGTGCTGCTATCATTAAAAAAGTTAATCATGTTTTTATATTTGCAGGTTGATCAATGAGAGCTTCTTAAGATCTGTACCTTGATCGTTAAATCTCATTACTTCAAAAACTGTTTCAGTTTCTCAAATGGTGCTGTATTGTCAGGTTCAGTTTTCCAATTGTCTGTATATTTTATGACTAGCGCCTCTGTACTACTTGGACCTGCAGTTTTCAAAAATTCTGTAAGTTGGTTTAGGTCATATTCCCAGGTTTTTATGTCTGGTAGTGCACTTAGAATCAAAAGCAAAAATGGTTTACCTTTTATATTATTTGAGTTCAGACCTTGTTTGAAATACTCTAGACCTTGATATCTGTTTCCCCATGTATATACACCAACTATCTTATCTGCGGACACATTCTCAGAGCTCTGCCAATCCATAACTTTATAGTTTTGAACATTAAAATGTTGAACAAAATCTTGGACACGTAGAGTATCATAGGATGGTACCGCGCTTAAAAATAAAATCTTATATGTTCCTGTTGGGGATGGTGTTGGTGTGTATGCTGGTGTTGGTTTAGGATTCAATAATGATCCTAGGGTATTAAGCTTATTTTGAAACAAATAGAGATGATCCTCCAACTTTTTAATATCAGATTGTTCGGCTGCAGATAACGTCAAATTTATGGTGCACAGGAGCGCTAAAAATATTTTTTTCATACTAATCCTCATTTTTTTTTAACATCAGTGTTTTAAATAACTCAAAATACCTACTACTAACTCGATTGCGATTAGTATAATCACCAGTAATGACAAAAGGTCCTCGCGATTTACATCGATTTTATTTTGGTGTACTTGATAAATATCTTTGATAATTTCCAGCTTACTCGTAACTGATTCTTTCCAGCCCTTAAGATCAAGTTTTTGCGCTAATAAAGTGTATGTTTCTTCGATGTATGCTTCTGCGGTAGCTTTTAAGGTGCTTTCAAGGCGCTCAATAATGACAGAAATTTCGACGCGCAAAAGCCCTAAAGAGCTTACAGGATCCTTGGTAAACATTCCCAACAAAGGAATGTATGCTTTCAGCGGAGGGCCGCTTACTTCGCGTTGATATACTTTGTTCAACAACATATCCAAAACGCGATCGTAATATTGCAATTCAACATGTTGAATATTAGCAAATTCAAAAAGATCTAAAATCTCGTCATATTCATCATCGTAGACAAATGCGCTGTCAATATCGATAATAATTAAATCGCCCCGGTAGTAACCGATTGCTGATTCTAAAATTTCATTTTTTTGATATTCAGAGAGCGTTTCTGTTTCAAAGCGTACTAGTGAAGCAATTATATTACCGAAATCTTTTTTTAATTCAGTTGATACTATATCTGGTTGTTGATCAACTTGTATAACTACATAGGAAGTGCGTAAATGAAAAAAGCGTGCTTGCTTAATAAAATTTCGTAATTTTTTAAAAATTAGTTGTGCATCTTCAACACTTTGTTCTCTAAATTCAGCATCAATGTCATTGAGCGTGGCCCGTAAGTCAGATAGTGTTTGATTAAAGGGTATTTTATAACAAAGAGAAAATACCCCAAAATTATATAGCTTTGTACTTATGCAGCGTGAACTGCTGTGGGGATGCGGAAGTTCTATAGAAAGTGGTATATGATAGCCTTTAAAATGTTTTGAAACTTTGAGTGGACGAGTGATAATTTCAGGTAAATTTTCTATCTGTTCAAGATTGATATCATCACCGACATCAAAAGCATAGTAAACAAAAATATTTCCTGTGTATTTTCTATGTTCTGGTTTTTGGGCGTCGGCCATTATTTCTCCAGTTAGTTTAGCCACTTTTTTCTGAAGCTACCGGTTGGTTTTTATACAGTTTATTAAAAAAAGAGTATGTGGTACATCTTCCCATGATAGATGATACCAAGGTAATATTGTTTGTTCATTAGTGTAGTCATTGATGGCATTACTTTTCAAGAATTGCTTTATTCAGTTTTTTTCAAAATGGCTAAAAACGCATCATGAGGTACTTCTACGGAACCAAGTTGTTTCATCTTCTTTTTTCCTTCTTTTTGTTTGTCCCATAGTTTTCTTTTGCGTGTAATGTCACCACCATAACATTTTGCCGTAACATTTTTTTTCATAGGGGAAATAGATTCGCGAGCTATAATTTTTGAGCCAATAGCAGCTTGGATGACTACTTCAAATAATTGGCGTTTGATAACTTTTTTTAAGCGCTCAACCAATTCACGGCCGAGGTGATAAGCATTGTCTTCGTGAACAATCATAGAAAGAGCATCAACAGCTTTTCCATTTAAGAGAATATCCATTTTTACTAAATTTGAAGGTTGATATCCTGCTTGTTCATAGTCAAAACTTGCATAACCTGAGGTAATCGATTTTAATTGATCATAAAAATCGGTAGCAACTTCGGTAAGAGGTAAAAGATACTGAAGAATAACGCGTTCTTCTGTTAAAAAACTCATGTCTTTTTGCTCGCCACGTTTTTCTTGGCAGAGTTTCAATACGGCACCCAAATATTCTTTGGGCATTAAAATAGTAGCATTGATCATTGGCTCAAAAATCTCTTCAATAACGTTGGGATCTGGAAAATCAGAAGGATTTTCAACATTCAAAAGTTCATCACTATGTTTTTTCTTGATTTTATAAAGCACGCTCGGTGCGGTTACGATTGCCGTAACATCATATTCTTGTTCCAAGCGCTGTTTGAAAACTTCCATGTGCAATAATCCTAAAAAACCGCAACGAAAGCCAAGACCGAGTGCTGTTGATGATTTTTTTTCAACAGAAACACTGGCATCATTTAAGGTTAACTTTTCAATAGCAGTACGTAATTGCTCAAACTCAGAATTGTCGACCGGATAAATGCCTGCAAAAACCATCGGTTTTGCCGGTTTGAAACCAGGAAACGGTTTGACCGATTGCTTTGTGTGATAAATAGTGTCACCAACATGCGCTTCCTTAACTGTTTTCATACCAGCAACTAAATAACCAACTTGCCCGGCATATAAAGCATCGGTTGGTGTTTCGTTGGGGTACATTAAACCAAGTTCAAGCACTTCATAGTTTTCGTTGGTATAGGCCAGTGTAATTGAATCACCTTTCTGTAAAGTGCCATCTTGCAATGCAATAAGACACATAACTCCTTTATATTCGTCAAACCATGAGTCAAAAAGTAGGGCTTTTAATGGTTTTTCATCAGAACCTTCTGGGTGCGGAATGCGTTTGATCACTGCTTGTAAAATATCATGGATGCCTATGCCAGTTTTTGCCGAAGCCAGGATAAATTCATCGTCGGAAAAATCAAATAATTTTTTCATTTCTCCTTTAACTTTTTCAACGTCGGCAGTAGGTAAATCGACTTTATTGATGACCGGAATAATCGTAAGTCCTTGTTCAAAAGCAAGGAAAAAATTTGCCATGGTTTGTGCTTCAACGCCCTGAGATGCATCCACCACTAATAATGCGCCTTGGCAGGCATACAAAGAACGTGAAACTTCGTAGGTGAAATCAACATGCCCCGGGGTATCAATAAGGTTTAAAAGATAGTCGTTCCCTTCAAAGTTGTACACCATGGTAGCAGTTTGGGCTTTGACGGTGATGCCGCGCTCCTGTTCAACCTGAAGTTTATCCAAAAATTGGTCCTTCTTGGTTCGTTCATTCAGAGTTCCGGTCGTTTCCAGGAGTCTGTCAGAAAGGGTTGATTTCCCATGGTCAATATGGGCGATGATCGAGAAATTTCGGATTTTGTCGGGGGAGAATGTTTTAAGGTCTTTTTTAAAGGTCATTTGTTTTTTCTAATTTAAAGGATTTGTTTATCTATAGTATACCAAGTCGCCGGACTCTTGTAAAAAATGAAAAATGGCGTCTTTTTTGAACCTTGCATATTCAGAGATTATCATATATAGTTACTGAAGCATTTTTTACATAACGGTACCGCTAAGCCCAAAAAGGAATTTGAGTGAACCGCTTCAAAAGAATTTTATGCTTATCTTTGGTTGTTATTTTTCTGCATGACGTACTATCGACGCGCAAAGTTGAACCAATGGCCGTGGCAGCGCCGGTTATGCAACAAGTAGTTTTGAGTGCCCAAACGGTTGTTGCGTTAGTAAGTGCCGCAGCCTATGTTGCGAAAGTGCACATTGATAAATGGTATCAGCAGCCAACGGTTCACAAACAACCGACTCAAGCAACGCCAACGTATGCATCAACAAATAATAGCAATACAACAAACTCAAATGCTCCGCAAACGGCACCAAAAACTTATACCTTCAAACATTTTGCTATTCATGATTTAGTTGCGCAAGCAATGCAGCAACAATTAGGTGCGCCACTTTCACCAGAGCAAAAAAAGGTAGTGCATTCGGTAGTTGCCAATCCATTCAAAGCGGGCATTGCACCGATTACGCAAGTGCGCCTTAATACTTCACCGTACCATGATATGCACGCCGGGCGCATTATTACTGGCCAAGATTTTGTGCGCTGGGAGTATGGCAACGAAACACAGCATTTGTATGGGCAAATAAGCTTTAATCATCACCCACACATGCGTGGCCCAACGCCGCAAGAATTAGAAGAATATCGCTTGTTGTATCGCTATGAACACAATCCGGAATATCGCCAGCAGATTGATGCACAGCGCGAGTATGAAATACGAATACTTATTCAAGCGGCAATTGATTGTGCTACTTTCGGCAAAATAGCAGCGCTCAAAACATTTTTTGCAACAACAAGGCTTCAAGCACCGTTTGATTATGAAATTAAACAGATTCGTTATTGGCTAGCGCCGTTGTTTTTTGATCATACAACCGGAGAGCTTGTTGCCAAACCAAAATCAATCGTGGAAGCATTGCGGCCTATTGTTGAATATTTCAAAAATCAGTACGGCGATCAATGGCACCATGAGCTTGGCAAGTACCTTGATATGCAACAATTTCATCTGTTGGTTGATGCGGCAGATTACAAAGGTTGGTACTGGGCCGTTAATAAAATCTATTCGTGGTTTTATTCCACGTTTTATCTGCAATGGTTGAATCTTGCAAAAAAAGTTGTTGGCAATACCACTAACCAAAAAATTATGGCGCTTATAGAAACCTGCCAAATGCAGGATTTTGAGGCAGCCAAAGCGATTGCACAGGATGCGCAGAGTTCTGTTGCTGATGAAATCTTTGCTTATTTTTATAATCAAAAATTTGATGCCTACGGCATCCGCCGCGAATTCGCCAATGACCCTGCGTGGGCACAACTTTCAGAACAAACAAAACAAGAGATCAAAAATTTACCTAATGGCATTACATTTTACAACAACTTTTTGTCCTTGCGTGCGCAAGAAAAAACGAGACAAGAAATTGCCGAGGAACAGAAAAATCGTCCCTGCGGCACTGGGTCTATTAAAGAGCAAGAAATTCAAAAGCCACCGTGCATTGTTGATCAAGAAATAGAACCAAAAGGTGCTTGTATCCAAGGTGTTCAAGAAATTCCTGACCGACCTGCTTGTGAAGTTACGCAAGAACAGGAGCCGAAAAAAGGCTGTAATTATGGTACACAAACGCAACCATCTATGAGAGATCCAGAGGTTGTACAACAAGAAGAATCTACTGTTGATGTTGCACCGGGTGATTCAGGTTCAAAGAAAGAGCTTGACATTGATACTATTCTTGAAGGTGATACTGCTGGTTTGGCCGAGCACCGTGAAGAAATAGAAAAAATCATAAATGTACTTATTGAATCGGGTAAACTTATTCCTGATGATGTTCGTGATCAATTAATCGAAATTGCATTAGAACAAGAAAAAAAATTAAAAGAAGAGAATGCACCCCTTCCGAGAACTCTAGAACGCGTTATAAAAGAATTCGAACTTGTAAAAGCTAGATTGAAAATTCAGCATGGCAAAGATATTGTTGATGAAGCAGTTTCACTATTCAATACCAGTGAAAAAGGACTTGTTAAAAATATAAAAACCCTTGAAAAGCTTGAAGAAATTGCCGAAGGATTAAAAAAAATCAATGGCAATCCTCGATGGGAAAAGTTTAAATACGATGCTGCTAAAGGTAAAATAGATGCCAATAGTATACGGGAAGCAATGGCAGCAATTGCCTGTGAGGAGCAGAAATTGCTACCTTTATTGGAAAGAGCAAATCATGAAGCTGAAGATTTTATTGAGGTTATATCTAAACGATGTTGGGATGTAAAAACTCCTCATTCATATGCCATAAATGGGCGAGAGATTTTTAGCGTTGAAGAATTTGTAGATCTAGCAATTAAAGATACCCTTAAAAACAACGCGGAAGAACATATTATTTTGAATGTTTCTGAATTATCTGAAAAAGATTATGCAGAGCTTATTAAAAAATTAGGTCATAAGTTAACAAAATTAGAATTAGAAAAAATTGTTGTGGTTCATGTTAAAAATCCAAGTAAGTCAATGTATTTTTAGGACAAAATGTCATTAATATTATTTCTTAAAAATAAGCCTATTTTACATATAAGAAGTGGTACTTTTCAATCTTTATATGATCAGATTTTAGAAATCATAGAAATTGAAGAAATCAAATTATCTGAATCATTACAGTGGTTGATTGATAAATTATATGGCGCTACAGGTGGAGCAAGTTTAGACTTTTCTAATTATCTTAAAACAAAAGATGACGCAGATTTTTTTGCAGAATTAATTAAACAAGGTATTGAAAAAATGGTAAAAGTTTTTCCAAATCTTACTGAAGAATCAAAAAAACGACTTTGGAATTTTTATAGTGAATTATATAACTATGCCCAGAGCTTGAAATAACAATAAATAACAATAATGAATTCTGTACAAGATTTAAAGATTCGTTACCCTGTTACCAAAACTTTTTGGTGGACACTTTAAAGGATAAATCAGCATGCAAAAAAGACACATACTTTTTTATAGTTTGTTTATATTTTTTTCTTCTCTAGCAGATGATTCAAACTACTTTAGTAATGAAGAAGTGTTTGGTATCGATCAGACAAATCTTACGCAGGAAGTATTAAATAATTTGTCCCAGAACAATCAAGAGCCTGACATGCAAGCCATTTTTGCTTTGCATGAAACGGGAGATCCAAATAATATACCTGTGGATTTTGAAAAACTGATTGAGCAAATTTTAAAAAACACGCCGCGCCAGGTTGCAAAAGAAATAAAAAATATCATCAACAGACTTGCATCTGACAAATGCCCCAGCCATATCAAGCCTAAAAAATTATTAATGACCGGCCCGTCGGGCGTTGGAAAAACGACGATTGCAAAAGGTATCGCCTTTCTTTCCGGACGGCCTTACATTTTAATTCGTGCACCGCAACTGTTAACAAAATTTCAATTTTCCGGTGCCGAAGGCATTACCCAAGTTGTTAAAGCAGTATTAGGGTTGAACAAGCCTTACGTGATTATTGTTGATGAAATCAATGCTCTGACCGACCGCTTTGACCGTGAACAACAAGCCGACAAAGAAACGGCAACGGCACTTTGGTTGGCGCTTGATGAATGTGCTAAGCGAGATGATATTTTGTTTATTGGTACTACCAATGAAAGCAAAATGCCGCCTCCGCTCAAAACGCGTTTTAAAAATCATATTCTAGAAATTCCTTTGCCGGACAGCACGGGGCGCAAAAATATTATTAACTTTTATTTAAAAGGCGTGAATAACCGTATTAATGCTTCTATGCTTAATCGCTTGGCTGCAAAAGCGCATGGTCTCAGTGGCCGTGAGCTCGAAGATATGATGATCAAAGCAATTCAATTTGCGTTTGACCGCAATCCACAAAGCTATGTTGTTACGTACCGTGATATTGATCGCGCGTTGCACAACATCCGTCCCCATGGCCCTTTAGTAACCGCGATAGTTGACGCATGGGACAACAAAAAAGAAATCGCTGAAGGCCTGAGCCCCTACATGCCGGTAGCAGGCTTTGGGTTGAATGTTGTGCAAACAGCTATGAATGAAAAAAATGCATGGAATCAACAAGCGTCGCAAGAGAAAAGTTATCAGTTGCAAAAAGAATCATTCGCGCATCAAAAATATGCACATCGCGAATCGCATGCGTTGGCACAAAGAAGCTTTGCGCATCAACAAAAAGCACACAAAGAATCCTATGAGCTTTCACAAAAAGGGCACCGTATGCAACAGCAAGAAAGAGAAAACAGAGTATGGTGGATGATGGTTCAAACTGGAATGAGTGTTGCTGGGCAATTGATGGGAGGCATTCCTGGAAAAGTTTTGGGTATTATGGGATGGATTTTTGGAAACAAAAATCAAGTTCCGCGTACAACGAATGAGTGATATTAATTGTTGCAATCTTTTTGCTATTTTGCTATTTAATTGACAAATTTTGGAGAATCATGAAAATTCAAAAATTTTTAATGTACTTTATTTTTTTCGCCTCAGTAGGACTGGTGTTTTCAAAAAAAATAGATGATGTTTTTGATCTTGAAAAAAAATTAAAGACAATTGACGCTTTAGAACAATCAGAGGCAAAAAAGGAAATTTTAAAAAAATGCTTAAAAAAAGCTTATGATGGTGATTCGGTAGCTCAATTTAAAATTGCTGTACTTTACCATTCAGGGGAAGTGGTACCTCAAGATTTAACAGAAGCTATGCGTTTTTATAAATTCTCTGCAAGTGAAAAAAACGTTAAGGCTCAGATTAATTTGTCGGTTTTATATTTATTAGGAAAAAATGGAAAACAGAATGTGCAAGAAGCCCTAAGTCTTTTACGTTCTGCTGCAAAAACAGGAGATTCTGTAGCTTTGAATAATTTAGCTTTTTTTTATAAAAAAGGAATAGGAGTTAAAAAGGATCCGGTAAAAGCTGGGCAGTTGTTTGAAGCTGGTGCTAAAAAAGGTAATCCTTACGCTCAAGAGCATTTAGCGATAGCTTATAGGACAGGTGAGGGAAAAATACAAGATTTTCAAAAAGCATTATATTGGTCTGAACAAGCATTAAAAAATGGGAATAATGAGGCGTATTATAGTTTGGGTATTCATGCGGAACGAGGTTTAGCTACCCAGATAAATTATGATGAAGCAATACGATTTTATGGTTTAGCATTAGAACATGGCAACAAGAGGGCACAGCAAAGAATTGATTATTGCATAAAAAATAATGTGGTTGTTTTTGAAAAAAATAATAATGAGTTGGGTCAGCTAGAAAACGATGCGCAGTCAGGCAACATAGAAGCGCATGTTAAGTTGGGAGTGAACTATTTAGAGGGAAAAAATGGCGTAGAGAAAAATATAGAGAAGGGAAAGCATTATCTTAGAAAGGCTGCTGAAAAGGAAAATGCTGAAGCGGGATATATTTTAGCATCTCATTATTATAATCATAAGGATTATGATCTTGCCTTTTTTTATTTTGAAGGTGCAGCAAAAACAGGGCACAAATTAGCACAACACAAATTAGCAGAGTTATACCGTTCAGGCTTAGGTGTAAAGCAAGACTGGAAGTTGGCTCGAGAATGGTATGAAAAATCTGCACAACAAGGATATGTTGAAGCTCAATTTTGGTTAGCTCATATCTATTTCAATGCTTATGGGATATCTCGAGATTGTAAGGTAGCATTTTTTTGGTATGAAAAAGCAGTACTTCAAGGCCATGCTATAGCACAAAATCAATTAGGTTGGCTTTATACTTATGGTTTGGGTGTTGAAAAAGATTTAGAAAAAGGTTTTAAATTGTTTGAAAAATCAGCTCTTCAAGGTTATGAATCGGGTCAATGCAACTTAGGTTATGCTTATCATTACAGTAAAGGTGTTGAAAAAAATCTAGTTAAAGCACGAGAATGGTATGAAAAAAGTGCGAAGCAAGGCTGCATAGCGGCAATGTGGAGGTTAGGCGATCTCTACGAAAAAGAATTGGGTGATTATGTAAATGCCCGAAAGTGGTATGAAAAGGCAGCAGAAAAAAATAATGCCTGGGCGCAATATAGGCTAGGGTATATTTATTACTATGGCTATGGTGTAGAAGTAGATGTTGAAAAAGCAAGAGATTATTTTAGCAAAGCAGCGGCGCAAGGACAAAAAGAGGCAATTGAAGCTCTTAAGTGGTCTTACGAGGGCTGGGTAAAAAAATCTCTTTATTATATTGATCCACGAAATTTATTTTAATGCTTTTTTGGCTATTTAGGGATTCATATAAATAGAATTCTCAATAACTAATTCTTCTAGATAGTGCAATTTTTCAAGAGCTTCTTCGGCTTGAAAGATTGTATCTTGAAAATTTGGAAAAAGGAGATATAAGAATGTTTTTTCCAAAAAGTAGTAGTAGCTTAAATATCTTTCAAGATTCTTAATTTCACTACGAATATCTTTGAGAAATGTTAATGTTGGTTCAATAATTTTTATTGATTTATTTTGGTTATAGTAGACATTGATTGTGTTTTGTAATTCTTCTAGCAGCTTGTTGTGCGGGATTTCATAAAATTTATCGGGGGATAAATGAGCTTTATAAGAGGCCCATTTATTAGGATCATTAAGTAAATCCATGCCAGCATTTAACTTTCTTAATAACGCTCCATAAAAGATTAACCCAAAGCCACAAAAACTAATTTTATTGGCGCTTATTTTTTGGTGAAGCTCTTCTAAATTTTGGGGTATTTGAAAAAAATTGGTATTTTTTTCTTCTTCAAAAAATTCCTTAGGTAATTTAACTGTTGTAAATTTTATAGCATCATTATCATCTATTTGTTTAATGACCGTTGAGTCATTTTGATAGTCAGTATTATTCGAAAGATAAGATGAAATTTGAGGATAATGATCATAAAATATTAATCCAAGACCGCTGAGCATTAATCCTGTTCCTGAATCTATGCAAAAGGTGTTTGCAGCGTTGAAAGACAAGAACAAGGTGAGTAAAAAAGATAGTGAAGTATTTTTAATTTTCATTCTGAATAGCCCTTTTATTTTTTAGCTGCTGTGTCTCTTTTTTTTCTTATTTCAGCTAATTTACTTTTATTTTTTTCATATATTTCCATAAAACTATAATTTTCATTTAAATCTAGTTCTGCAAGTTGCTTACAGGTTAAATCTAGAAGAAGAAACTGTTTTGTAAATGCTTCTTTTTCTAGAGAATTCATACAAGTACCTAATTTATCATCAAAAAAATGTCGGCATGGAGCAATTTTATTGAGCAACGCTAGCTTTTCAGCGGTTAGCTGTGTTCCACATTGACAAGTAGGTTTTATGGTAAATGCGGTTATCAAGAATATTGAAGCGTATAAAAATTTTGAGAAAGTTTTCATATTCATCCTTTGTAGTAATTGTTTGAATTGTAATCAATTATGCCATAAATTTGTTTTGAAAAAAATATATGGCGCCTAAAGCGTTTATGTAAAAATGCTGAACCTAGTATGCCAGAATTATTAAACCAGGCAAGGGTTGATTTTTAACAATAACTTGAGTTGTTGAAAGAAGGACGATAAGCTGAACAAAAATTTAATACACTAATTTTAGCGAAGGAAATCAATGAAAATAAGTTGTTTGGTTTTTGGGCTACTAATATGTGCATCAGTTTTGAATGGGGCTGAAAAAGCCTCTAATGCATTAGCAAGGTTTTCAACAACAGTTAGTGATAAGTGGAATCCTGAAGGAATTTTGGAGGAATTGAAAAAAAATGGGGTAAGTAAAGATCCTCGTGAAGAAATGACGCAAATGCATCGGCTTGACAGATATATTAGTATTCTTATTGAGAATAAAAATCATATTAAACTTTGTGACGACCTTACAACTATAGTTACTAAAAATTTTCCGTTAAGCCCTATTGGCTATAAAATGGCTAAAGATTATTTATGGCAAGAACGTCCTGCTAAAAAAAAGGAAAAACCGATTTTGGATCGTATGAATGAAACGTTGGATCTTTTAAATCCAGCGCAATTAATAGATGATCTTGAAAAAGGCCAAATATATTCAGAAGAAAAAGTTGATCTGGAAACTAGAATAAATAAGATACTAGAAAAATTGGTAAAGTTAGAAGATACGAATAACCTTCGTAAATTGGTTAAAATCATTGAACAACGAAGCAAAAGTGAAACAACAAAAATTATTCCCGGTGTACGTATTGCCCAATTGGCCTATGAATTTTTAAGAAAGCAAGAAAAAGAAACGGTATCGAATAAAAAAGCATTGGTCAAAACATTTAATGCCAAAAAGACCGATTCTGATACTGAGGAATAATTTAACGAGTTGAAAAAATGATTCTGACAATGAATAATCTGAGCAAAAAAGCTCTGAAATAAAACCTACTAGCAAAGATACTAAGCATTAAACATTGTAAAAACCTTTTTTCAAGATTAAAAACTCAGCATAGGTTATAGGTTGGCCGTGCAATACGTTGCCAACCTTTTTTATTTTTAGGTATTTGGTGGTATGGCCGTCAATTGCGCCGATTGCTTTTTCACAACGCATAATGTGCCAGGTTGTTTTTCCATCGCTGGCTTCCATGCCGTTGAGCCATGCGTTTTTTAGTACCCTTAAAAGGCCATTCCCGATAAATTGTGCCGGACCACTTTGTGTTTGTGCAATGATTTCTGCGCGAGAAGCACCTAGTCGTGGCATGTGTTCATTGCGTGCAACATAATAGATTGTTTCATGCGAAGGCATAATATCTTGTAGCTGTTCGTGTAACGTTTGTTCTACTGAAGAACCAATACTGTTGCTGCTGTAGTAGATCAATTGTTCAAGAACTTGGTTGCCATTGCCGGCAAGAATGACGGATGCGCTTGCAGCGGGTGTGGTTATGAGCAATGCAGATGGCTCTGTTTTTACCAGGATTTCTGCATTTGTAAGTGCATCTTGGTAAACGTTTGCCAATACGTGAGCGCATTTAAAATCAAGCATAAACTGTGTAGCTAATGCTGTTGTTTTTTGAGCATACTGCTCGAGTGACATTTCATTAAATTTAGTAAGCAGCGCGTTTTTGATGCACGCCATGTTGTGGCATATTGTTTCCCATTGATCTATAGCTTCTTGTGAGCCGGCGAGGCTTTTTAAACCAATAAAACTGATGTTGAGCAGTTGCCCCGTTAAGCGCGCTAAACGGATTGCGCAGAGTACGTTACCCAAAAGAGGGCGCATTAATAATTCCAGAGGATTTTCTAATGCATAGGTAATATAGTTGCCAAATCCTTGAACAACGCCTTTACCAAAGCCGGTTGCCAAAGAGCAAGCGTAATCAAGTAACGCCCAACAAAAATCCAGAACAGAATATGCTTGGTCAATAAAACCATGTTCATTATATTCACGTGCAAGGTTGGTAAATTTAGGAATTTCTCTGGTTATTTTTTTGACTTCAGGATTATTGTTATTTTTTTCATCCAGCTCTGCTGCTTTTTTATTAATTTTTGTTATTTCTGTATGCGCTTGCTGTTGTTCATGAGTGCCATGGCAGCTTTGAAATGGTTGTGGTTTAAGCAGTGCCTGCTGTAAATAGTGTTGAGTTTGTGGTGTAAGCGGATATTCTTTTGTATATGGTTTTGCATCGCATTGTGTTGCGATGTGAGCAGCGTCACGATTTTTTTGAATTTTTTCGAGTTTTTCTAACGGTGACTCTGGTTTTACGCCATTTTTTTGGTATTGCTCTTTGAATTCAGGCGATTGGTAGTAATAAAAGTTAAAGACCTTTTTGAAGAACGGATCATTTTTGTAGTGCAGTACTAATTGAGCTGCTTTTTCAAATTCCTGGTTTTTTCCCATAGCATAAAGAGCATATAGGTCTTTGTTATATTGATGTTCCCGTGCTTGCTCGAGTGTGCAAGGATTTTCTTTTTTTTCTTGTGCAAACTGTCTTTGCATATGTAATAGTACTGAATTCCAAACAGAAAACCATTGTGGACTTTTTATGGCATTAATGTTTGGGGCAAAATGCCAAATTTTGTGTAAGTTGGCATGCAGGTTTTCTGGTAATCCGTTAAAAAGTCCATAACCTATGACGGATTTTAAGGTATTTTCTTTGAACGTGAGTTTTCCATCAGATGCACAAAAAGTCTGTATTAAAAGAGGGAGCGTTTGAGCGAGTGCCGTATATTCTTGTGCTTTTGGTTGATAATACAGAGCGTCAAGGCATGCTTTTGCATATAAAACACTATCTGTTTTTTGGGTAAACAGTAACGTGAGTAATATTAAACTTATATCTTGTGAAAGAAAACTATCTATAAACGCAGGGCCTTTATTGTAAGAAGTTTTTTGAGCTTCCAAAAATGCATTGTAGCATTGTAGAATTTGTTGACCAAAAATTTCATTTTTTTGAAGAACTTGACAAGTAGATTGGTGTATCGGTTGAGTAGCTTGCTGTTTTTGTACGGCAACTACCATAGGGTGTAGAGCAGTAAAAAAATGTAGGCAACATAAAAAAATGAATATGAGAGCGTTCATAAAAATTTCTCCAAAAATGATCAAGTTGAAGCCGTAAAATTTTGCTAAAAGATATCATGGGCGGCTTGAAATGTATAGGGAGTTTTAGAGAAAATTAAAATAGTTATTATTATGGATTGCTATGTGAGAAATGATTTTAAGTCTTTTTTCTTTATGCTTTTCTTGAGCTTTTTGATTGATTTCCCTGCATGCTATGCTCTTGCATTCTTCAAATAATTTTTTAAGTGATTCTTGGCTACTTTTTTCAATCTCATTCTCTATCATAAGGTTGATATAACCAGGAAACAAAATAAAATTTGGTTGATGTGTTAGAATTTGTTCTTTCAGATAATTTTTAATTTGAGGTTCTTTGATTTTTTTTTCTTTCGCATATTGAATCAATATTTTTAAAGCGGAAGTAGTTTCTGAATTTTCTAAGTCCCAGTTGTATTTGATGGTTGGAAGTTTAATTTCTTCTGAATTTGTGTAGCATATATTTTGAACTAAAAAGAATGTTAGTACTACTATTAATTTTAAAATTTTCATACGGATCCTTTTTTTATATAGCATGAAAAATTTAATAGTGATTGGCAAGTGGCATAAAATTTCTTGAACTTGTCTCTTGCGTTAAATTAAGGTATTTTATTAATGTTAATGAAAATCTGCTGCTAGTCTTTACATATCTTGGCAATACAATACTGAAAAATTTTCCTGAAAGGCAAAAAAATGGCTTCAGCCAACGATAATCAAAAAGCTTTAGAACATAAACTTAAGCCTGTTTTAATTGAAGAAGAACTCAAGAATTCGTTCCTCGATTATGCTATGTCGGTTGTAGTCAGCCGTGCTATTCCTGACATTCGTGATGGTTTAAAGCCCGTCCATCGCCGCATTTTATATACTATGTATCAACTTGGTTTTTACTACAACAAACCCTATCACAAATCTGTACGCGTAGTTGGTGATGTACTTGGTAAGTACCATCCGCATGGTGACCAAGCGGTATACAATACCATGGTTGGTATGGTGCAGGATTTTTCTAAGCGTTATCCGTTACTTGATGGCCAAGGTAACTGGGGTTCCGTTGATGGGGATAATGCCGCTGCTATGCGTTATACTGAAGTCCGTATGGAAAAAATTGCAGGAGAGTTGCTTGCAGATCTTGATAAAGAAACGGTGCAATTTGTGCCTAACTTTGATGAATCGACGGTTGAACCAGTTATTTTACCTAGCAAACTACCAAATTTATTAATTAACGGTACTTCGGGTATTGCTGTAGGTATGGCAACTTCCATTCCGCCCCACAATCTTGGTGAAGTTGTTGATGCCTGTCTTGCTTTTTTGAACAATGAAAACATTACTGAAGATGAACTTTTTGCCATTATACCTGCGCCTGATTTTCCTACTGGAGGTATTATTTGTGGTCGCGCTGGTATTGTACGTGCTTACAAAACAGGACGTGGCAATCTGATTGTTCGAGGCGTTGTTGATGTTGAAGAATCCAAAAAGGGTGATTCGATAGTTATTACGGAATTGCCGTATCAAGTTAATAAAGCTGATTTAATTATAAAAATTGCAGATCTTGTAAAAGATAAAATTGTTGAAGGTATTTCTAATATTCGCGATGAGTCAGACAAAAAGGGCTTGCGTGTTGTTATTGAACTTAAGCGCGGTGAAATGCCTCAAGTTATTTTAAACCAACTTTACAAATATACACCATTACAAACCAGTATTTCTATTTTAATGCTGGGTCTTCTTGATAACAAACCGCAAGTTTTTTCTTTGCGTGAACTGTTGCGCGAATTTTTAGTGCATCGTCAAGAAATTATTTATCGTCGCACGGTTTATGATTTAGATAAAGCAAAAGCACGCGAACATATTTTAGCTGGTTTTATTATTGCTCTTGATAATATTGATGAAGCAATCACTTTGATAAAAAGTTCTAAATCCACCGAAGAAGCTACTATTAAATTAAATAAACGTTTCTTATTAAGTGAAGAACAATGCAAGGCTATTTTAGAGATGCGCTTGCAACGTTTGACTGCGATGGAGCAAGATAAAATTCGTGCTGAAATGGAAGAGATAAAAAAATTAATTTCCTATCTTGAAACAATCTTGCGTGAAAAAGAAGTTTTAAAACAAGAAATTGTTAAAGAGCTTGTTCAGATTCGTGAGCAATATGCTGATGTTCGTCGCTCAAAAATTGAAGGAGCTATTGATCTTTTAACAGAAGCTGATTTGATTCCTGATGAAGAAGTCGTTGTTACTTTAACGCGTAAGGGCTATATAAAACGTGTTCCATTGAGCACGTATGGGATTCAACATCGTGGCGGGAAGGGCAAAATGGGCATGGCATCATTAGAAGAGTCTGATGATATCATGCAAGATGTTTTTGTGGCCAAAACGCATGATGAACTTCTCTTTTTCACTAATCTTGGCCGAGTTTATAATTTGCGTGTGTTTGAGGCTCCTGAAGGCTCTCGTACGGCAAAAGGGCGAGCAATTATTAATTTATTACCATTAACCGAAGGTGAAAAAGTTGTTAAATTGCTCTGTGCTCGTGAACTGGAAGGAAAATCGTTAGTGATGTTGAGTCGTAATGGTATTATTAAGCGTTGCGATGCTATGTCCTTTGATAAAATTCGTAGTTCAGGTATTCGTGCTGTTACCTTGCGTGAAGGTGATGAACTTGTTTTCTGTTCACTCAGTTCTGGCAGTGATACGATTGTTATTGCAACGGCAAAAGGACAGGGAATACGCTTTAAAGAAACTGAAGTGCGCCAAATGGGGCGTCAAGCAACTGGTGTTATGGGTATTCGTTTACGTGCAGGAGATTTTGTCGTTGGCATGGAAGTTGTTTCAGGAGAAGAAGATATTCTTTTTGCAACGGAGCGTGGTTACGGAAAACGAGTCAAAGCTGAAGATTTCCGTGTAGCACATCGTGGTGGCTATGGTGTTCGTACAATTCCAACCGATGAACGCAATGGCTTGGTAATTGGATTGGCAGCTGTTTCTGATTCTTCGAATGTATTATTAATTGATATGGCTGGTAAAATGATTCGCCTTGCACCACATGAAATTCGTACTATGGGACGTCAAGCAAAAGGTGTACGTTTAATTCGTTTAGAGCCTGAGCAAACTCTTGCAGCAGTTGTAGCTTTTGAAGAAGATTCTAACAATAATAATTCTGAATCTTCAGATACGCAGGAGGGTTCTGCTAAAGTTTCACCAAAAATCACGGCAGCAGTAACAATGTCTTCAGCTGAAGTTTTATTTGATGAAAAATTTGAAGAATCTGAGTTTAGTTCGGAAGAATCAGCGATAATGGAAGAAGAGATACCAACCGATGATGAAATGTTTATGTTTTAACATCTATGAATAATAATTATCAGGCGCTTTTGCATCTTTCATTGATCAACGGTATAGGACCGTCGACCATACATAAAATATTCTCTGTTCTTGAACCTGAACAATTTCATGAGTTGTATCATTATTCAAGTAAAGATATAACGGAAATTTTTCATGTTTCATCAGCCCAGGCGATTCTTATTTGTGATGGATTGCGTAAACAGCATGATGTTGAAAGCGAATTGAATCTTGCACAAAAGTACGACATAAAAATTATTACCTTTCTTGATCCTGAATATCCAGAAGCTTTAAAGCAGATTCATTATCCACCGCCCGTGTTGTATGTCAAAGGCAATTTACCCGTTCAGCATAAAGCTTTGGCAGTTGTTGGATCGCGTAAAGCAAATACTTATGCACAACGGGTTATTGATCAGATTGTGCCGCAGCTTGTTGCTCATGATTGGCATATTGTCAGTGGTGGTGCGCTTGGCGCAGATGCTATGGCACATAAAGCAACCATAGCAGCAGGAGGAAAAACAATTGCGGTGCTGGGTTCTGGGTTATTGCAATTATATCCTAAAAGTAACCTTACTTTATTTAAAGATGTTCTTGCTCATAATGGAGCCTTGGTAAGCCCTTATCCTGTTAATATGCTTGCTTTGCCCGGTAACTTTCCAGGACGCAATCGTGTTATTGCAGGTCTCTCCCAAGGTTGTTTGGTAGTACAAGCTGCAGAGCGTAGCGGTGCATCTATTACGGCCTCTTTTGCACTTGAGCAGGGAAGGGAGGTTTTTGCAATTCCTGGTTCTATTTTTGATGAACTTTCAGTAGGGTGCCATCGTTTACTACAACAGGGTGCTAAGGTGGTTACTCAGGTAGACGATATTCTTGTTGAATTTGGTGAAAAATTCCAAGAACAACCAGGTGCTGAATCTGTACAAGAAGATATTTTTGATTACGAACTTACTTGTGAAGAAAAGATCCTCTTTTTTTGTAAGTCGTCTCCGCAACCTATTGATGCTCTGGTTGAGCAAACAGGTAAATCTTTACATGAGATGCAAAGTCTTCTTTTTGATCTTCAGATTGGCGGTAAAATTACTCAGGATCTTTCTGGTAGATGGCAATCGGTATAAATCTTATTAATTTAAGCAATGAGTTGTTTTTCAGCCTAGAAAAAAAGCTAAATTTTGCTTTTTTTCGAAATTTCTGTACAATTTTTTTTGATAGCTTACAAAGAGGTAGCAGTGATTGCTACCATTAATTTTTTTTCTTCAGTGGAGATTTCCTTATGCCAGTACCCAAACGAAAACGATCCCGAGCGCGCAGAGATTCCCGTTTTGCTAATAAAGGTATCAAAGAAAGCGCTATTGTTCATTGTTCTCAGTGTCAAAATCCCTTAATTCCTCATCAGGCTTGCAAAGAGTGTGGTTTTTACAAGGGTGTTAAGGTTATGAAAACCAAAGCAGACAGAGGCCTGGTCCGCAAAGAACAACATGAAAAAAAGAAGGCTGTGGCACCTCAAGAGAACCAGTAGGTATTAGAAAGTAAAAATATATTATGATAGCAATTGATGCTATGGGAGGCGATTTCGCCCCCCATAGCGTAATCCAAGGTGCTTTGAATGCTGCTGCAAAAGGAATACCTGTTCAGCTGTATGGTGATGAGCAAGTTATTCAAGATATACTTTATAGCCTATCAAGTTCATGGCATTTGATGCCAATTTCAATAATTCATTGTACCGAATCCATTTCGATGGATGATGAGCCGACACGCGGTGTTTTACGCAAAAAGGATTCCTCTCTTAATCATGCCATAAAAGCTGTTGCTGATGGCAAAGCCCATGCAATTGTTTCTGCGGGAAATTCAGGAGCTTCGTTAGTAGCAGGGATGATGATTATTGGTAAGCTTCCAGGTGTACTCAGGCCTGCTATAGGTGGTTTTTTGCCAACTAAAGTTGATTCTGTCTTTTGCATTGATTTAGGTGCGAATATAGATTGTAAGCCAGAGTTCTTGTATCAATTTGCAATTCTTGGATCTGCGTATGTTTCCTTGATTAAAGGCATCGAAAATCCAACAATTGGTCTTCTTTCAAATGGCACCGAATCATGTAAGGGAACCAAAGTTATTCAACAAGCGTATGCTTTATTGAAAGAATCTTCTCTTAATTTTGTTGGAAATTGTGAGCCTGGTGATATTTTTGAACATAAAGCTGATGTTGTTGTGTGTGAAGGATTTTCCGGCAATATTATGCTGAAATCAATAGAGGCGACTGTTCAGGTAGTAAAACAATGGTTAAAAGATGAAGGCAATAAGTCTTTGTTTGGTAAAATTGTAGGGTTACTTGGTTCTCCGGTTTTTAAGCGTCTTAAAAAAAATATAAATAAAGCGCAACGCGGAGGAGCTTTGCTTTTAGGGCTAAAAAAGCCTCTTGTTATTGCGCATGGTTCATCAGGTCCTGATGCTATTGAAGATGCGATAGTTTTTGCTCATTCTATTTCTTCTAAGAATGTTTATGCGTCATATAACGAAAAAGTTTCTTTATTGTTGCATCGTGATTTAATGCATGAACAAAAGATTTCGATGATGCATGCAGAAGGCTATTAAGAAACTTGAGAGATTTTGCAAGGTATGCTAGCTTTTTCGCATAATAGTTTTATACAAAAGGTAATCGTATGGAAATGCAAAAATATTTTTCTGTTCCAGAAATTATTCGTCTAGTTCAAACATATCGTACGCAGTTTTTGTCGGGAGTTTTGGCTGGCTCTTTGGCAATCGGTGGGCTTATTTATTGGCATTATAATCGCATGAATCTTGAAAAGAATTCATTGCAAGTACTTTCCGAATTATTGAGTGAATATAATCAGGCCTATGAAAATAATAATGAAATGTGGCAAGATATTGAAATTGGTTCTCGTACAGGCTATCGACAATATAGCCAATCTTCTTTAGAACCTTATTTTTTAAATGTACAAGTTGATTCTTTGTTACAACAAGATAAATTTGATGAAGCTCTTTTATTAATGCATACAATGATGAAAAAACTTCCAACAAAATCCCCTTTATATAATGTCTATGCTATTAAATGGGCACGTATTAAATTGGCAAGTAGTGATAAAGCAAATCGAGAAGAAGGATTACTCGATTTACAAAAATTTTCTCAAGACTCTTCCAATTCTCAACAGCTACAAGCACAGTATTATCTTGGCATGTATTATCAAGAAACCAATCAGTTTGAAAAAGCGGATGATATTTGGAAAGTTCTTGCTGCTACTAAAGGTGAAACACCAGATGTATCGCCTTGGGTTGTTATGGCTCAACAGAAATTACGATAGGAATTTTCAGTGAAGAGAGTCCGCGTACGATTTGCACCTTCACCAACAGGACATTTGCATATTGGTGGTTTACGAACAGCATTATTTAATTGGTTATTTGCACGACATCATAACGGTACTTTTTTACTGCGTGTTGAAGATACGGATCGCGAGCGATCGCGCAGAGAATATGTAGATTCCCAACTTGAATCATTGTTTTGGGCTGGTATTCATTCTGATGAGCCCTTGGTATTTCAATCTGAACGCATGGCACTTTATGAGAAATTTATTCAACAATTACTTGATGAAAAAAAGGCTTATCGTTGTTTTTGTCCAGGAGTTCAAGAAGAAGTTGAATTTAAACAATATAACGGTGCCTGTCGTGATTTGCCTTTTACTCCAGCAAATTTACAAAAACCACATGCAATTCGTATAAAGTTTCCCCGTGATCATGCAACTATTTCATTTCATGATCTGATTCGGGGCGACGTTACGTTTTCTGTTGATCAATATGACGATTTTATTATTGCCCGTTCTGATGGGACACCTGTTTATAATTTTGTTGTGGTGATTGATGATGCTGCTATGGAAATTTCTCATGTTATTCGTGGTGAAGATCATATTTCAAACACGCCACGCCAAATGGTTATTTATCAAGCATTAGGTTTTCAAATGCCGCAATTTGCACATATCCCGCTTGTTCTAGGTCCAAGTGGCCAACGTCTTAGTAAGCGTGAAGCTGCAACGGGTGTTTTAGAATACCGTAAAAATGGCTATTTAGCAGAAGCATTATGTAATTATCTCGTGCGTCTTGGATGGTCACATGGAGATCAAGAAATTTTTACCCGACCTGAGCTCATAGATCTTTTTTCGCTTGCAGATGTTGGTAAAAGTGGTGCAATTTTTGATATCGCAAAATTGAATTGGATGAATGGCCATTATATTCGCCAAACGAGCAATAAAGATATTTTAAAGTTTTTATTGAGCGATATTGATGCGGATTTTTTAGAGCATCTTTCTACCTGGCCTGAAAGCATGATTCTTGATGCATTAGGACTTTGGAAGGAACGAGTTTCAACGTTGCAAGAGTTACGTACTGAATTGATTACCGTACACAATAATACACGTCGTCCAGCCAAAGAAGAGTACGCTAAATGGATTACGTCTGCAAGTAGTTTGCATCTTCATGCAATAATTATCTTACTTGAGCAATCTTATGAATTTTCTTCCGATTCTTTATCTGGTCTTTTAAAAAAATATGCAGAAGAAGAAAACATAAAATTTGTACAACTAGCACAACCCATTCGTTTGGCATTAATTGGTACTGCCAATGGACCTGGGGTTTTTGAATTACTGTTATTATTTGGTAAAGATGAAAGTATCAACCGCATAAGGCATTTTTTGTCGATGATCGAACTCTATAAAAATAATCCGTAGAGGGTAGTATGAAAATAGCAATGGTATTTCCTGGATATGGAAGTCAATTTGTTGGTATGGCAAAAGAGCTTTATGATGAGTCTCGCTTGATTCAGGAATATTTTGAAGAAGCTTCTAATTGTTTAAATATTAATTTTGTTAAACTTTGTTTTGCTTCTTCAGAAATAGAGCTTGCAAAAATGGATTATGCCTACGAATCGATTTTTTTGGTAAGTTCAGCCATTGCTGCCTTATTGGAACAAGAAAATATTAAGCCTGACATTGTTGCAGGATTTGGCGTTGGAGAATATAGCGCTATTTGTGCAACAGGTGGCTTGAATTTGCCCGATGGGCTTTATTTTTTATCAAAATATGCTCAATTTTATCAAGAACTTTTGTCTACAATTTCTGTTCGCGCAATTAAGGTTCAGGGACTTGCCTATTCCAAAGTTCAAAAAATTTGTGCTTCTTTGGCAACCGAACAGAATTACGTTTCTGTTGCTGTTCGGTTAACGGAACATGAAACGATTGTTGCAGGTATTATTGCAGCTGTTGGGCAGGTAGAAGAGCTTGTTATTGCACAAGAAGCAAAGGTTATGGAAATGCCTGTTGAAATGGGTTTGCATTCACCTTTAATGATGCCTGTTGTTGATCATTTGGGAGTTTATCTTGAAAAAATAGATTTTAAAGATTTGAATGTTCCCCTACTTGAAAGTTTGGATGGTAAAACAGTAAAAGCTGGGGATGCTATTAAACATTATAGCATGAAAAAAATACACCATATGATCAAATGGAACAAAGTAGTTCAGGCTCTTGAAGATTTTGATATCATCATTCAAGTTGGTCCTGGTACAAAAATTGTTAAAAACCTTATCATTCGTTATCCTGAAAAACAGATTTTGGCAATTAATAAACCAACAGATATTGATGCAATAAAAAAAATTTTAATACCAAGTAAACCAGTGTTAGAAAACCAATTATAAGTTACATCGTATGATGCAGCGGAGTTTTAAATGTTTGAAAAAAATGACACACAAGAAAAAGTAAGTACTATAATTAGTGAAATTTTAAAAATTGAAAAAGAAAAAATAACCCCAATTGCAACTTTTGAAAGCCTTGGCGCAGATTCCTTGGATCGTCTTGAAATTATAATGAAAATTGAAGAGACATTTGGTATCGATATTACTGACGAACAAGAAGCCTCAATCAAATCGGTTAACGATGCCATTGAGGCGATTCATAATCGGCGCAATAAATAAAATTAAGCCATCGGTAAATTTTTATGTTGTTCTAAAATAGTTTGTGCAACCTTTAAGCGCTCAGCGCGTAATGGATGCGTGCCGGTTGGCGTATCTCCATATTTTTTTATACGCTCTTGTAAAAAATCAACGTATCCTTGAGCGTAGAGTTCATTTTTTAAGGCGGCTTTCATGTCAGCGCGTTTTTCAATAAAACGAGAATACAAGCAATAAGGATGATTGTGGTTGTTTGTATTCTCAGCCAACTTTTCAATATCAGTTTCCAAAATATTATTGATCAAAAAAATAGTTAAATTGTCTTCATGCAAAATATGTTGTACTTCATGACCAATCACAAAGCGGCGAGCTGATTCTGAAAGTTCAGAAAATGTTTTTTCATTGATAAATATTCTCTTGAGTGTTGCTGCAGCCGGCGAAGGGTCAGTCCATTTGACCAAGGTAATTTCATGTGGATTGATGCCATGGTCTTTTAAAATACCATGTACAAAATCTTGGATCGGTTTTGCTACATTGTTTGGGGTAGCAGATTGGTCGCTTTCAATATATTGTTGGTAATAGTTCTTTTTATAGGCAGCAATTTTTTCTGCAGTTACCCCAATCTTTGCAAGGTTATCTTGAATCTCGCGGGATTCTTTTTCAAGGTCATGAATAATCGTGTTTTGCCTTTGTTGAGCTGCTGGTGTAGGCTCAAAAGTACTTGTTTTTTTCACCCTTTTTACTAATGAATAATAGGTTATGCCGAGGCCAAAGCCAAGTGTTACACCGAAAAATAAATGTTTTTGTATACGTTTTGCCATTTTAATTCCTTATTATGCTAATGTTGGATAGTGCAAAATTTCTTGCGCTAAGGCAATTCTGTCTTGAATGAGCGGATGCGTAATGCCAGGATTATTGCCGGCTCGCTTGTGAAATTCTTTTGCGAAATCAAGATACCCTTGTGCCCAATTTTTTCCTTTAAGTGCTGTTTTTACATCAGCGCGCATTTCTTTAAAGCGACTATATTGGCAGAGAGGGCTTTCTTTACTTTGTTCCGTT
Source organism: Candidatus Babeliales bacterium (assembly GCA_020054235.1). Classification (GTDB taxonomy): domain Bacteria; phylum Babelota; class Babeliae; order Babelales; family JACPOV01; genus JAGVLQ01. Next base: position 1,664 of record JAGVLQ010000009.1, on the reverse strand, counting down.
GGAATGCCGTTATAATTACACAAAAGTTCAAGTGTGTAGCGCGAGCAGTTATCTTGGTGCAAAATATGTTGAATTTCGTGCCCAATTAAAAAGTACTTTGCATCTTGGCTGTAGGTGTTAAACTCTTTTTCATTGATGTAGATAACTTTTTCAGAAGCACCTGCTGGTGAAATATCGTTCCAACCAACAATGGTAATTTCTTGCGGATTGATGCCAAACTCTTTCAAGATGCCTTGCACAAATTGTTTTGTATCAGAAGAAACTTGATTGCTTCCGTTAGGGTAATCCGAACGCAAATATTTTTGACGGTATTCTTGGAGTGCTTGTTGATAGCGTTGCTTGGTAATACCGATTTTTTCAAAGCTTTTCCAAACTTCTTGCAGGGCAGTATCGAGTTTTTGGATAAAATAATTATGTGCAGATAGCGTTAACGTCTTATCTTTTTTTTCTATAGAGGAAGTTTCTACGGTTATTTTGATCTTTTTTGATTTAGAGTATAAAATTCCCCCTGCAATCAAAAGAGTAGCAGATATAAGTATTAATAAATGTTTTTTTTCAATTTTCATAAGTCTACCTCATTTAAACTATTTGCTGTTTACTGTTTTCTACCAGTGCTTGTGCGATTTTTACTCGCTCAGCTGTTCCGGGATGAGCAGTATCGTTTGGATCAATATCACCAAGCTGAGAAATTTCTTGTGCAAAGCATAAATAGCGCTTTGCCCATTCTGGACTTTTCATAGCAGCTTGCATATCGGCACGCTTTTCTGCAAATAAAATAAAGTGCATAAGCGGATGATCCGGTGTTAATTCACTATTGGATACAGGATTTTCTAGTAAGTTTCTAATAAAATACGTTGTTGAATGATCTTTATTGAGAATATGTTGCACTTCATGAGCAATCATGAATGTTTGTGTTTCAGGTGAAACTTTAGGCATTAAAACAGGATTTATTTTCATAAAAAAGTCCCCTGCGCATGCCTCAGAAGGTCCGTCCCAGTAACCGAGCGTAATAGTTGCTGGATCTATGCCAAATTCACGTAGGATTTTATGTACCATAGTTTCATATTCTTTTGAAACTGGTTGATTGTTATCTTTGTACGTGCTGTTATCATTCAGATAATTCTGATAGCTCGTTTTTTTTAGATTCTCAACAGCTTCTTTGCTAATGTTAATGGTTTCAAGCTTTTGCCAAACCTTATCTTCTTCTTGTTGTAAATATGCTTTGTAATCAACGCGCTGTGGTATTGCCGTTTCTTCGGTTACAATCGTAGTATCTTTTTCATGCAAACGTTGAATAATTTTATTTGCACCAAAAAGGCTCAGCGCAACAAAGCTTACTGAAAAAATGCTATAGATTCGTTTCAATTTTTTAATATTTTTTTTCATGGTATAACCTCCCGTAAGTATTATGCTGTTTTTAGTGTGGTGTTAAACTCGTTTACAATATCTTTGGCCAAGCCAAGGCGGTATGAAGTTTTTAAGTGCCAATCGGCATTTAGATCGCCTCTCTTTTCAAGGCTTTCTTGCGCGTATATCAAATAGTTGTTGGCCCATTCAGCATCCTTTATTGCTGCTGTAATATCAGCCCGTTCTTCTCTAAAGCGATAGTATTGCATGAGCGGGTGGTCTTTGTGGAAAAATGGTTCTTCTTTTTCTTCGGCTGG
>JAGVLQ010000007.1 GCA_020054235.1 Candidatus Babeliales bacterium | reverse complement strand
TTTGAGTTGTGAGTTGAGCATAAGATTCTTTTATAGCATCTAAATTTTCTAGGGAAACGGAGCCTAATTGTAAATTATTATCATTAAAGAAAAATGCGACATTGTTACTAGTTTTAGTTTTATAAGAAATAACCTGTTCTGGCTTGGCAATTGTATTAATATCACTATTATTTATTTTAATTGTAGCCGAGAGATTAAACATTAAAGAAATCATTATTCCAGTAAATAATTTTTTCATTGTTATCTTTAATTTAATTATGATTTGCCAAAAATATTAATGATTTTTTAAGTTATGAGCATATTCAAGCTTAAAAAAATATGTTGTATATTTTAAAATAAAAACTTACTAAAAGCAAAGCTTAAGCAATTTTTTTTTATTTTTCACCGCCTTATGGTTGACGCAAAACAACTGTGGCTACCAAAAACCTAGAAGGGCTGGAAGTTATACGTGAGAGCATGGTAAAAATGAAGGCTCTGAGGGGTATTTAACTACTTTTACCTGTTTTTTATTTAAAAGAAATATGAAGTGTTTTTCCCAAGGCTGTGGCAACGCGATCAAGCGTATTGAGCGTAACAGAAGAAACCTTAGGATCTAATAACCTTTGTAGTACAGCGCGACTCGTTTGCATTCTTTTTGCAACTTCAGATTGCGAAAGTTTTTCTTTTTTCATAGCAGCTTCTATTTGAAGTGCAATCGCAGTTTTTAATGCTTTAAGACGAACCTCTTCCAAGATTCCTTCTTCTTGCAAAAAACTTTCAAGCGTTGAGCCTATTCCTTTTGTCTTTTTCATAATCATACCTCTATTTAATTTTTTACTTCTTTTAATCGTTTTAAAGCTATTTCAATTTCATTGCTAGGCGTCTTTTGTGTTTTTTTAATGAATGCATGAAGCAAAATAATTTTGTCCTTTTTTTGCACAAATATAACCCGTGCAATTTGGTTGCTTAATGTGCTGCGTAACTCCCATAAACCTTTACCTAAACTTTTTACAAGGGGCATTCCTAATGGCCAAGTATATTGTATAACCAGGATATCATGACCAATTATTTTTTTATCTTTTTTAGAAAGGTCTAGAAGCCAATCTCTTACTGGTTCTTTACCGGAATCTTCCTGAAAAAATACAAGCTTGAAACGTATTTTTTTACTCATTATTACTTACTTTAAGATTTACTCAAATCTAACAGATATATATTGCTATTGTATCAAAAATGATCCATGTTATCAAGAGTTTTTTAAAAGTTAATAGAATCTTTAATAGTATTTTTATTCCATCTGATGGTTGATCTTAAACTCCCTAAACACTGTCTGAATTTGATGTAATGGAATTTCTATCATTACTTCTTTGTTCCTGAACGTATTTACGAGCTGACACCAGCTTTTTTAATCGGTAAATTTTGATATAGAACAGTTAAAGCGACGTGTATTTCGAAGCTTTAGCGAAGCTCCAAGGCTGTCTGCCATAGCTCGAAAAGCGACGGAGGAAGCAAGTGAACGGTAGCGAGATACGAGTTGGAAGATAAAAAAGACTGTATGCTTGATAGTTATATACCAAAAATTATGTTGGTATTTTTGTTTTTATAAAGGTGTCGAAAGCTTTTCAGCATTAATATTTGCTCCATATTTTATAAGAATCATAATTTTATCCTTATCACCAGATTCATATGCAGAAAGTAAATGTTTGTATTCTATGTTTGCACTAGAAGTAAGTAGAAATTCAATACAGTCTGAATAACAGTTACAATTATGCAATGCATAGTCCAGCGGCCTTTGGCCTTCATTGTCCTTAGCATTAATATCTGCTCCATGCGCAAGTAAGAGCTTTGCGCATGCTATACGATCACTCTCTAGCCGATAATTATTATAGTTTCTATCATAAACTATATAATGCAATGGTGTTTTACCCTCATAGTTTTTAACATCAACTGAAGCTACATTTTTTAAGAGGATTTTCATTATTTTTTTTTTCTTAGCATGATGTAAAGGAGAATTCCCCTTTTTATCTTGTGCAGTAGACTGAGCACCATGCATTAACAATAGCTTAGTTATTTCTGAGTTATTCATTTTGACCGCTGCATTCAAAGGTATTTTTTTACCATGATAAATTAGTGCATTATGGGTTAACAATGCTTGTACAGCGTCAAAATTATTATGTTTACATGCCAAATATAAGGCCGTACGCCCTTTTTTATCAACTTCATTAATAGGAATCCCTTTTTTGACAAGGAAATTAATCATGGTCACTATAGATATTGCAGTATTATGCCAATAGCGTTCACTGGCTGCTATATGAAGAAGCGTTCGCCCTTTATTATTGCAATCATTTTTTTTGGCCCTATGGGTAAGTAAAAGGTTTATTATATTAGGATAACCACCTCGGACTGCTTTAAAAAGGGGTGATTCGCCATTGGCATCTTTTTTTTGTATGGATACTTTTTTTTCTATAAAAAATTGAACTAATTGTTCGTTGCCATATAATGCCGCTAGATGAAGTGGTGTTTGACCAAACTCATCAGAATCATCTACACGAGCACCAAGGTTTACCAACAATTCAGCACAATTTAAACTTTTTGTAGATTCACACCAACTACGAGCAACAAAATGTAAAGGGGTTTTACCAGAAAAATCTGCAAGTTTATATTCTTTGTAGGAACCATCAGAATATTCTTGATTTACTGAATCACATCTTTTTTCAAGATTTGCGCTATAGGTATATAAAAGCTGTATCATGGCGGTATTACTCCGTTCTGCTGCGATGTGTATAGGAGCTGTTTTTTCATAGAATCTTTCAGCGGAAGGACCTCTGCAGGCATTTACTTTGGCACCATGTTTTAATAGAAGTTCTGCTACTTTTAGGTTGTCATATCGTACTGCTTCCATTAAGGGGGTAAAGCCTAGTTCATTTTCACATTCTAAAGATGATTTATAGTTTAAAAACAAGGTAAGCAACGAAAAATCATCTTTATCAAGGGCACGTTGTAATGCTACGTCTAAACAAGAAATATTATTTTCTTTATTTGTTATATCAATAGGTGAACCAGTATCTTGATCAAGAGCAGACCATAACTGTTCAGTCAGATTGTTTTTTTGTTTCTGTTCGGATGAGGAAAGAGCTATGCCAAAAAGATTAACCATCAACAAAAATAGCGCTACTATAAAAAAATGCATAAAATTTTCTCCTTTTCTAACTATCTAAAAATAATTGTCTTATTTCATCAGTTGCTGCAAGATCAAAGGCAGTTTTGCCGTAATTATTTTTTATCATAATATCTACATTTGCTTGTAATAAAAGTTCTATGATGATTTTTTATATCAATATCCGCATCGTGTTTGAGTAGGAGCTCTACGATATCTTTATTTCCTTGATATGAAGCCATCATTAAAGCTGTATAGCCTTCTGAGTTTTGAATATTTACTTGGACGCCCTTAGATAGAAGACATTCTACTAATTTTTTATAGCCTTTGGATCTTTGTTAATTTCTTTTGAGCAGAAGGTACGATTTTGTAAAAAACTTTTAGCCTTTTTAAGATGATTCCAATAACCAGTGATAATCGATGGATTTTTTACAGATTTAAAAAATTAGAGAATAATTGGTTTGTGACGGGGTAAGTTGGTGTTAAAAAATTTAAAGACAAGATTAGTACAATTTTTTTTGCTTTCATGATTACCCTTATTTTGATACTGCTTTTTAGATTGAGCATAAGTTTATAGAAGGTGAAACAAATTACAAGCGCTTTTCAGGTAATAGAGAACCAAATTTTTTATAACGTTACAACCAATATTTGAATATAATAATAAACTTTGTTAGAGCGCGCCGAAATTTATTCTGTTTTGCAATAGCGCCATGAGCTAAGAGCAGTTCAGCAACGTCTTTATGGCCCTCTTGCGTTGCAATATCTAATGCGGTGAAATTTCTAGATGCTGCATTTATAGCAGCACCTTTTTCCAAAAGGAATTTAATTATTTCTTTGTTGCCGCTCAGTGCAGCAAAATGGAGCGGCAGGCTATCATCGTCAGTTTTTGCATGAATATCAGCACCATTTCCGACAAGCAATTTAACAATTTCTTTTCGGCCATGTAAAGCTGCACCATGCAAAGGTGTCCAATAATAAGTATGGTTTTGTGCATGTACATCAGCACCATGGGCCAGTAGTAATGCCACTATGTCAGTATGACCATGCATTGAAGCATGGTGCAAAGGAGTCATCCCATTATAAATTTTTGTAGCAACATGTGCACCTTTGCTTAATAATAATTCTACTATTTCCTTGTTTCCCTCAAGGGATGCATAATGTAACGCTGTTACGCCAACGTTCGTTAAGGTATTTACCTGAGCGCCATGTGCCAATAAGACTGGAAGGATTTCTTGGTAATTGTTGCGTGATGCATAATGCAGAGCAGTCAAGCCATCGCTGTCTTGCGCATTAACATTTGCACCCTGCATTAACAAGGTTCTTACCAGTGCTACATCGTTATGTAACACGGCATCGAGTAATGATACCTTTAATTTTTCCACCAAATTACCCTATGAGCCTTTTAGGTTTATTTAGTTCTTTTTTTGCTTGTCGGTAAGGAATTTTTTTGCATCCGCTGTAGCCAAGCTAAGGCGTTTCGCCTTTTCATGAATTGTTAAAGGTTTTTTTGGATTAATATCGATATACTGTACAGCATGGTCAGCATTATTAATATGATTATCTAACCCAGTTTGACCAGAGACTGAAATTTGTAATGGATCCATAGTACAAATACCGAGTTTAGTGCCATCGAGATTAAATAAGCTTCCTTTTACTTCAGTGCAGTTGCTTAAGGTACCTTGTAATAATGTTTGGTTAATATCTTTAAGCTTTTGCGCATTGCTACTTAAATCTATAGAGTTATTATTTTTAATATCTTGTAATGTTAATAATGTTATGTATTTTTCAGCGTTATTTTCCCATGTTATTGCGATATCTCCTAATACAGAAAAACTTGCTGAGGTTACCTTAGGGCTAGGTCCTAATAAGCTCTCTATTAAAGTTACGGTGTAGTTTTTATTGGGAGCGTTAAGAATAAGCATAGTTTGTTCTATAGTTGAATCTGCGTACCATAAGCCACTTAACATAGCAGGTTGTGCATTATTAAGTACGGTGCCTACCGTTTTTATAGTAGGGTTTCCATTTTCTAGGGTATAGAAATATATAGGTTTTTTTTGGCCATGAAAACCTAAAGTATTTTGGTCGAGATAGGACGTTTCCTTGGAGCGCATACAATCATAGTTTTTCCATTCAAGCAACTGCTGTTCGAATATTTGTTGATTATCAATGTTATTCCATGCATAATTAATAACTTCATTTTCTATATCTTGTGGTAATTTGTCAAAAGAAAATTTTTCTGTTTGTTTGTTGTTATTTTCCTTAACTTGTGAGCTATCAATTATTTCCATAGTACTTTGAGAACTACCAGCAAAAATTGGTTGGATTATTAGGCTTGTTATTACAACAAAAAGAAGGTTAAATTTTTTCATAAAATCTCCATATTAAAATATGTACCGGTTTTTTATAAATAAAAATCATTTGTTTCTTAATTTTCTATGCGTAGTTGCCTCAAGCTGCGAAAAAAGCTTGTAAAGGTTTCAACAATTGAACTTGGATTGTAGTACCATGCAAGACCTACAAGGGCTGCGGCTGCAAAAGTAGTATACATTCCAGTATTGTTATTGATTTTCTGAACAGCTTTTTTAGTTGTTGTTATTTGTGAAGGTTTTATTTGCACTATAGATTTAAGATTTTCCTGTTTTTTTAAATTCATAAAGCTAACGCTTTTATCTTCCTTTAATAAAGCAAGCTCACCTGAGACAAGAAATTTGATTCCTATATAATTGCTAATGGGGTCATTTAGGTTAAGAGTAATAGAATCGTATTCTTCATATATTTTTTTTGGCACAGGATTTATTAAGGAAGTTAATGTGCCTAATATTGTTGATTTGCGTTGAGTTTCTACTTCTTCATCAAATAAAGCATCGCTCTTGGTTTGAATTGTTAAAATTTTAGTATTTGTGTTATCAGTCCCAATAGTAAAAAAGATTGTATTATCTATAGATGCAGTAAATGTATCAATTGTTTTAAGATTAGAAGGTAAAAGAAAAGAAAGTACTAATTTATTCTTACTATCATAAACATCATAAAAATATCTTTGAGTTGTTATGATAGGGTTTTTTGTAGTAGTATGTATTGTTTTTGCAAGCAAAATTATATGATTTTCATTTTCATAATAATCTTCAATAGCTTCAGTTTGTTCCCCATGGAGAGGTCTGTCTATATATTTGCTTATTTTTCCCGGGTAAAATTGACACATGAATTTAAAAAGTTTTACTTTTTTGGTACGTATTTTTTCTTCAATTTTGGACTTTAAAATATTTACGTAGAAATATTCGTTTAGGTTGTCAAGCGGTGTACCCTCAGGAATTGATTTGTAGACATCAGATTTTTGAATTAAATTTCTGTTTTCAATTTGTTTATCCATTGACCATAGACAACTAAACATTGATAAGCTAATAAAGCTGATTATTAGAAATAATCTTTTCATAAAATCTCCATATTAAAATATGTACCGATTTTTTATAAATAAAAATCATTTGTTTTTTTAATTTTCTATGCGCTGTTGCCACAATGAGCTAAAAAAGCTTTTAAAGGTATCAATAATTGAACCGGGGTTGTAGTACCATGCAAGGCCTACAAGGGC
>JAGVLQ010000016.1 GCA_020054235.1 Candidatus Babeliales bacterium | reverse complement strand
TTTATACAAAATTTGGCACACCGCATCGACTTTGGCACGAAACGCTGCATCAGTATAATATTTTGTTCGCACCGCATGATCATTTTTGATCATCTGCTGATACTGTTGATAACGATGGTCGCGATACGCCGGCACTATTTCATGCATACGATGCGCAGGCACCGCATACGATTGCTTTTGTTGTTGTTGATAGCCGGAAACGCTAACAAATGCTGCCGCCTCACCGGCCGGCAATGAATAGTGAAAAGAAAATAATAAGCAGTTTAACAGAAAGAAAAATTTTGTTGTTTGTTGCATACCTACTTAACCATACTCCAAGAAATGAAAATTAAAAAATTTGTTTAACTTTACTACAGATATAAAGGCGTGTAAATATGATTAAGAATTCAATCTAACAAATCAAAAAAAGCCGTTCGTAAGTACATATGAAATCATAAAAAAATAATGGGCTTCCATCCTTCGACAAGCTCAGGATGAACGGAAATTAGAATTTTTCTTGATAATTTCATACGTATTCCGTATTTTCTATGTCATATGAAAGGAACATAATGAAGTACAAAGAATTCAAAGAAAAAACAACTGAATTTATAACGTATCTTGAAGTGGAAAAAAATTTATCAAAAAATACCCTGCGGGCATACCAAACAGATTTAGATCAGTTTTGTAACTTTTGGTTAGCAAGTACTAACCGTGACAAATTAGAACTACCATTACGACAAATTATCGAACGCTTCTTAGTTTCTTTGTATCACAAACGAATCGACAAAACGTCCATTGCACGTAAAATTTCTTGCTTTACTTCATTTGCACGGTTTATGCAAACACAGGGAATCAAGCTTACGTTAAAATTAACCCGCCCGCGGCTTGATAAAAAACTACCAATATACTTAAGTATTGATGAAATTACCCATTTATTAGATAATGTAAAACCAGAAAATCTACCAAGTAAGCGGCCATATCGCGATAAAGCAATTTTTGAACTGTTATATGCAACCGGAATTCGCTGCTCAGAATTAATTGCCATTCGCTTCGAGCATATTGATATTGATCAAAAAGCAATCCGCATCTTTGGCAAAGGAAGCAAAGAACGCTTTGTACTGTTTGGTGCTAAGGCAAAAGAAACCATTCAGTTGTACCTAAAACATGAGCGCCCTGAGCCAACCAGCTTTGATGAAATTGTATTTTTAAATAACAGAAATAAACCACTAACCACTCGATCAGTACAACGAATTTGTGAAATGTTCCGACAGTTTTTAAAAATAAAACGCACTATTACCCCGCATAAATTGCGCCATTCTTTTGCCACACACTTGCTCAACCAAGGAACTGATTTACGTGTGGTCCAAGAATTACTTGGCCACAGTTCACTTTCAAGCACTGAAAAATACACTCATGTCACGACGAAACAATTAAGTGAAATGTGCGATACCATACATCCATTCAATAGCATGCAGAAACAAAAAAACAAAACATGATTGCAAACAATAGATTGCTAAAAAACATTCAGCACTGCATTGTTGGTATAATTATTTTTATGAGCATTATAATCATGCGTTTATTTTATTTACAAATATATTTGACGCATGAACTTTTTTCTCGGGCACAAAAAAACTACACCAGAATTTCAACCATAGCTCCCCAACGTGGCAATATTCTTGACTGTCATGGAAATTTATTAGCAACAAATAGACCTGTAACTAATATTTATTGGCAGGGAACAGGAAATCGTGTATTCACTATGCAGCAAGAAGAAATTTTAAAATATATTGCAGAAATTTGTCAAAAAGATTTTGATGATGAAACAACCATCCAAGCACTAAAACATGCTGAACGAACAAAAAGAAAAACACCGTTATTGCAAGATGTATCTTTTGACATCCTCAGTAAAATTATCGAAAAGTTTCCTGATTGTGAAAATATAAACATTGAAAAAAACCAAAAAAGATTTTATCCCCATAAAACAGTAGCAAGTCATATTTTAGGATATATAGGCTCAATGCAAGATGAAACAACAGGAAAAATGGGCCTTGAACTTCTTTTTGAAAAAACATTACGCGGGCAAGATGGTCAATTAATACGTATGATAAATTCTTATGGTAGCAACCTATACCAACAAGAAGTACAAAAGGCATCATCAGGAGCCGATATACAGACAACACTTGATCTTGATCTTCAAAAAATCTCAGAACAATGTTTTGAAAAAAGTTTAAGTGGTGCCTTAATCATACTCGATCCGCACACCGGTGCAATCAAAACACTCATTTCACGACCAACATTCGATCCGAGTTTATTTTTAGAACCAATTTCATCTACAAAATGGCTCAGCTTACAAGAAAAAAGACCATTTTTAAATCGCGCCTTCAATGCAGCCTATCCTCCCGCATCGCTCTTTAAATTAGTTACGATCAGTGCAGCATTAGAGCTTGAACTCATCAATTTTGATACTATCATTGAATGCAAGGGTTATATTTCATTTGGCGGAAGACGTTACCATTGCAATAAACGATCTGGCCATGGACCGCTCTCTATTTCCGAGTGGATTGCAAAATCATGTAATATTCCTTTTTACGAATTAGGAAAACAGATTTCTGTTGACGAGTTAGCAGAATATGCCCAACGCTTTGGTTTAGGTCAAAAAACCAATATAATTTTTAACGAACATCCGGGTTTAGTACCAACAACCCAATGGAAGGTAGAAGCAAAGGGAGAACGCTGGTGGCCAGGAGAAACGCTTTCAGCAACTATTGGTCAAAGTTATTATTTGGCTACTCCTATTCAAATTGCACGCATGATAGCTGGCATTTTTACAGGCTATTTAGTTGTACCGCGAATTTTGGAAAATGAACCGATAGAAACTCAACCTTTAGGATTAAAACCAGAGACCATAAAAATTCTAAAACACTCATTAAAGACGGTCGTAACACAGGGCACTGGAAGTACCGTCAATAAAATTGATGCGATTAAAATTTATGCAAAAACTGGAACAGCACAGATTAGTAGCCTCACTCATCGCTGGCAAAATAGCCAATTACTTGAACATGCATGGTTTGTTGGTCGTTTTCAATACAAAAAAACTGAGCCACTTATTTTGGTTATCTTAGTCGAACATGCAGGAACATCTCGTTTGGCAACATCAATTGCAAAAAAAATTCTCATGAATTATAGATCATACAAAGAAGAGCAAGAAAAAAGCCTCAATGTTTGAGGCTTTTTTAGAAAAGGTATTAATCGAAACTAATTTTTTAAGAAGCTTGCCCAACTTGAGCAACTTTTTTTGCTAAATTACTTATTTTTCGTTGTACAGTATTAGCATGCAAAACACCTTTATTTTTTGCACGAGCTAATTGGGCTTCAGCATCACGCATTAACGTTTGTATTTGCTCTGCTGGCAATTTTTGGTCTAGAGCTGTAACTACTTTTTTTATAGCTGTTTTTATAGCTGTTTTACGCGATAAATTTTTTTCACGACGTTTAATATTTTGTATTGCACGCTTTTTTGCAGATTTTAAATTTGCCATTTTTTACCTTCTCTTGATACTAAAGAACTTTTTCAACTTTACCTGCTTTGAGGCACTTGGTACAAACGGCACCACGTTTAACTTTATCAGGTTTGCCAGCCAAGCTAAAACGAATTTTGTGTACGTTTGGATAAACCCAACGTTTAGTACGATTCTTTGCGTGACTAACCAAATATCCAACCTGAGGACATTTATTACAAACAGAACAGATTCTTGCCATGATGATATTCCTTAAAAAAAATTTTCTTTACTCTTATTGTACTAAAACTATGCCTTTTTTCAATCATCTTTTACAAGGTCATTACTCAGATACGAAAGAAGTATTCCATGAAAATCAGGATTTGCTGCCACATATGACCTATAACCTGGCTTAATTTCCTGATTATTATAAGTTGTTACCTTGCCACCGGCTTCCTTAATTAAAAGAATACCGGCTGCAACATCCCACCACGAGAGATTCTCAAAAAAAAGACCATCTGCTCTTGCGCAAGCAATATAGGCCTGATCCAAAGCAATAGCTCCTAGATGCCTAAATGCATAACTTCGGGGAGAAATCTGCTCTAGATTATGCAAAACATGCAAAAAAGAGTTACCTTTGCTATAAGGAAATCCTACCAAAATTAATGATTTTTCCAAAGGACGCTGCGTAGCAACTGCTATTTTTTGACCATTTAACGTAGCACCGTTACCCTTTTGAGCACAAAAAAGATCATCGGATAAAGGATCAAAAATTAAGGCTAAAATGGGTTCATTATCTTGAGTCAAAGCAATCGAAATACAAAAATATGGTATACCAAAAGCAAAATTTGTTGTTCCATCAAGTGGATCAATTACCCAACAATATTTGCCCGATCCACTGATACCAGACTCTTCAGCAAAGAAACTTGCTTGGGGTAGGATTTTTGAAAGTTCTTGAATCAAAAATTTTTCAACAGCCAGATCTGCTTGCGTTGCAAAACCATGTTCTTTTTTTTCATACCATTCTAATTTTTTATGATAGTACGAAAGCAGTATTTCACCTGCCTGGCGAATTATAGCTTCTACCGACTCCAAAAGCCCTTCTTTAAGCATCAACAGGCGCCTCATCGGTTGTTAATTTGAAGCCTTCGCGCGGCTCAATACCCAAAAGCGGATAAATTTCTTCCGCATACAACGTTTCTTTTTCTAACAACGCTTTAGCCAATGTATCCAGCTTATCGCGGTTATCGCGCAAAAGTTCTTCAGCATCTATGCGTGCCTTTTCAAGAATTTCATGTACAGCTGCATCGATTTTTTCAGCAGTTTTTTCAGAATACTTATAATGCCCGTAGCCTTGCGAATAGTAAACAGTACCTAGCTCATCAGTTAAGCCAAAACAAGCAATTCTTCGTGCAAGGTCCGTAGCGTGTTGATAATCGCTGCTTGTGCCGGTTGTTCTTTCATTAAACGCTATGCGTTCAGCAATACCACCGCCAAGAAGCGCCATTATTGAATTAATCATTTCAGTTTTAGTTTGAGTATACTTGTCGCGTTCTGGCATAAAAAACGTAACGCCGAGTGCTGGACCTTGAGGTAAAATAGTTACCTTGTCAAGCGGATCGGTATGATTCGGGCAAAGTAAACGAACTAGGGCATGCCCAGCTTCATGAAAAGCCGTCATTTCTTTTTCATTGTCAGACATAACAATTGAAGGTTTTTTTGCACCTAAAGAAATACGATCACGAGCATGCTCAAAATCGTGCATCGTAATAGTATTTTGATTATTTTTGGTAGCATGTAGCGCTGCTTCATTAGCCATATGCGCCAGGTCTGCACCAGAAAAACCTGAAGTGCTCCGTGCAATTCGAGCAAGATCAACACTTGGATCAAGAGGTAAATTTTTAGTATGAACCTTTAAAATCTGCTCTCTGCTTTTAATATTCGGATACGAAACTTCAATGTGACGGTCAAATCTACCGGGTCTGAGCAATGCGCTATCAAGAACATCCGCTCTATTGGTTGCTGCCATAACAATAATCGCAGAATCATCAGAATTAAAACCATCCATCTCTGTCAGCAATTGGTTCAAAGTTTGTGCTCGTTCTTCGTTACCTCCATCATGACCGGCTACTCGCTTACCACCTACTGCATCAATTTCATCAATAAAAATAATTGCAGGCGAATGTCGACGCGCTTGACCAAAAAGATCACGCACGCGAGAAGCTCCAACACCAACGTACATTTCTACAAAATCAGAAGCGCTGACACTAAAAAATGGGCAATTTGCTTCACCAGCAACCGCTTTTGCTAGTAATGTTTTACCATTGCCAGGACTACCAATAAGCAAAACACCCTTAGGTAGTTTTGCACCTAAACGACGATATTTTTCTGGATTTTTAAGAAAATCGACTACTTCCAAAAGCTCTGCCTTAGCTTCAGGAATACCAGCAACATCAGCAAACTTCGTTTTTACTTGAGTTGGCATAAACATTTTTGGCTTGCTATTTCCTTTACTCAAAACACTTCCTGCGCTCCCCCCCGTATTGCCTTGGCGCGTTTGCAAAATTAACTTATGGGCATCCAAAAGATCTTGCATAGTGACGTTTTCTTGATTCTTTTTAGAACTACGAATTGCAGCCTCATTGACAAGATTTTCTAGATCCGCCCCTGAAAAACCTGCCGTTTCATTAGCTATAATATCTAAATTAATATCAGAAGCCATACGTACTTTACGCGCATGAATTTCTAAAATTTGTTTTCGAGCCTTTTCATCCGGATATTCAACATTCACCCAACGGTCAAAACGACCAGGTCGCAATAATGCTTTATCAAGCACGTCAGGAATATTTGTTGCAGCAATAACAATAACATTTGAATTTGAGGTTTCAAAACCATCCATTTCAGTCAATAACTGATTCAAGGTTTGCTCTCTCTCATCATGACCACCGCCAAAACCACTACCTCGCGAGCGACCAATTGCATCAATTTCATCAATAAAAACGATGCTTGGTGCATGTTTACGCGCTTGCGCAAAAAGATCACGAACACGCGCAGCACCAACCCCTACAAATACTTCTATAAAATCTGAACCAGTTATACTAAAAAAAGGACAATTTGCCTGACCAGCAACTGCCTTTGCTAGCAAAGTTTTACCGTTGCCAGGTTCACCAACTAATAAAACACCACGTGGAATTTTTGCACCAAGACGACGATATTTTTCTGGATTTTTAAGAAAGTCTACGATATCACGTAAGGCATCTTTTGCTTGTTCAAGGCCAGCAACTTTATCAAAATTCGTTTTAATCATTGAAGGCATAAACATGCGGGCACGACTTTTGCCCATGGAAAAAATATTATTTGCTCCGCTACCTGAACCTCGCATTTGACGAAAAAAATACCATAGAGCTAAGGGCAATAATAATAACATTGAGAGTAATACCATATACCAAAGACTATATTGGCTTGCAGGAGCATTGATCGAAAGCTCAACATTATGTTCCTCAAGAACTTCTAAAACTTTCGGATTGTCTGCTATAATCGCTTCAAAACGATTCCCATCTTTCAAAAGGCCATAAACTTCTTGGCCTGCTATATGAACTGAATCAACTTTATCTTGTTTTACGGCATTCATAAAACTTGAATAACTCATAATTTTTACCTGCCGAGAAACTTCAGTCAATTTGGTAAGCAATGCAATACCGGCAATAAAGAAAAAAACGATAATAAAAAGATTTTTAGGCCCTTTTGCAAAAGAATTATTTTTGATTTTGTTTCTCATACTGTCCTTAGATTAAACTGTTCGAAATGAAAATTATGATAATTCTACGAGCCAGAGGCTTGTAGGTTAAATTACTATCTTTATATTCTAATTGTACTATAAATTTTAGACAATAGAAAGGTTAGCACCCTGAATGACCCAATTATAGTAAAATTACCCTATTTTGTCGATCAAGAATCATACTACAATCAAAGGAACATTACATTTTGGTGACCAGCTAGGATAAGAACAACGCTCACTAGCCGGCGTAATATAGCTCCGTTCATCTGTCAGCAAATTCATAACTGCTATGCGACTCGCACCACCAGTATCAACCACATAAGCAACGTAATTGCCACAAGGCGACCAAGTACATTCTTCTTTGTTGCCGACATCAAAGGTAACCTGTTGATGTGTCTTTTCCTTTAGGTCATATAAAAAAATCTGCATCGCTCCATCTATAAATTTACTATACGCTATTTTACTCATTTTTTCACAAATGCTTGGGCTGGTACAATAACCATCCTTGGTCAGCACTTCCACTTGCTGGGTAAACGCATGGTAATAACAAATTTGTGGACTTTTTCCCTGAAAATCCGAACAAAAAACAATATCACCATTGTCGCGCAACACTGGTGAGAAATTGTTGCCATTATTCTGGGTAATTTGTTTTAAAACAGGTTCATGGGTAACACTATCCAATTCATAAAGATACAACTGACTTTTCCCATTTCGAGACAAACAATAAACTACTTTATTACCATCTGCTGAATAAGAAGGCAAAATATTTAACCCTTCAAAATTAGATACTAATTTTCGTTGCTTATTTAAGCTAATCGACATAAGACGTACATTTGAAGGTGTTCCTTCTGAATATAATATTAAAGGATGCGTAAGATCTTTGTTCCAACGTGGTGCAAAGGTTCTTCCTTTGCTCACTAAGGATTCTGAAAATAAAGGGTAATATTCTGAACTTGGGTCAGCATAAGGTGGTACTAAACAAATGTGTTTTTGTGTTTTTTTTCCCGGTTCTCGAATTTCTTTGCAGTAAGCAATACGTGAACTAAAATAACCTTCTTGTCCCGTCAAAATTGGCCATAACTGATCAGACAAATATTCAGCACGCACTTTAAGAGGAACATTAACTTGTGAAAACTTTTTACCAGAAACCATAGAAGCATAGCGCGTATCATACATACGCCACTCAAAACCAACATCAGATCGATTAACAAAAACAGCTAAAGGATATCCTTGTTGAAAGATTTTTTTTATTGCATTTTTGCCTGGTACCTTATCAAATGATTTCACGGTTACTTCAAAACCACTTGTCTTTTGATTTTTACGGTCCAGCATAAGCTTGACATAATTGGCAAAGGTTGCCAAATCTTTGTCTTGATCACCAATTAAACCAATCATCAAAGGCATTTTTTTTTCTTGATGTGCATTTGATTGAATAGTAAAAATTGATGGTTTTGCTCCTATTTTGTTAACATTAATACACAGCAAAAAAACTACCATAACAACAAGAGCTTTCATAGGAAGATCCTTACTGTTTAAAGGTTATAACAACCTCTTTTGCCCATAATTCTTTAGGAAATGACATGGTACTGAGCGCCATACGCGCTGAAATATCATAACTGATCACGCGTGAAGATTCTTCCATAACAAAATCAGCAACTAACCCTTTGTTATTAATTTTTACTTTAATGGTACATGCAAGATCTTTTGATAAGCCAACAGGAGGATGCCATGTTTTTTGAATCTCTTCCTGCACACGATTATGCAAGGCTAGTAATACAAGATCATCGCGTCCTAAATAAATAACGTCGTCTTCTTTTGGTTGCTCAACTTGTTTTTGAGCAATTGGTTTAGGCTGTTCAGCTTTTTTTTCTTGCTGCTTTGGAAACTCCGGTTTCTGTTCAACGATTTTTTGCGCTTTTTTTTCCAGCACTTGAGGCTTTGCTACATGCTTTTGGACTTTTTGTACTAAAGCTGTTTTGGGCGACTCAACTTTTTTTGGTGCATTTTTTTTTTGCACCGTAGAATTTTTAAATTCTGTTTTTTTTCCAAACAATTTATCTTGTTGACCTGACTCCGCCAATGTTGTCAGGCCATCTGAAACTGTTTTTATCAGCGGTAACAATTTTATTTTTGCCGTATCAAGTCGATGATTAATTACAAAACTAAAGCGATTAGGATGGTGATGTTGATAAGTTAGTAAAAGCACCATTAAGAAAAAAGCATGTAATGAAGTCGATAAAAAAAGCAATTTACTTAAATAAATATACTTATCAGGCACGTGTTGAAGTAATTTTTTGCATTGCGACATTAACATCTTTGATACCACCAATAACTTTCACACGATCAATAACACCAACCAAAAGCTCACATGGACTTTTTGCATGAGCATGTACCCAGACACTCATATCAGCATTTTTTTGCTGAGCTAAAAATGTTTTAATTGTTTCGCCCAGGCTATCAATACTAACTTCTTTATTGTTGAAAAAAATTTTACCACTATTGTCAATTGAGACAATCATCTGTTCAGGTTCTTTTTTTGCTTCTTGAGATGATCCTTGAGGAAGTTCAATTTTGATTGCATTATGCAACATTGGCGTTGTAACCATAAAAATAATAAGTAAGGTTAACGCCGTATCAATAAGAGGTGTTAAGCTTACCTCTGGAATTGAAGTGCGTTGACGTTTTCGTTGTTGAAAGCGACGCATCATATTCTTACCTTTTTAAAAATAAGATTTGTACAATCCATGCTAACTTATCTGCAAGATTTAATAATTTATGCTCTAAATTCCTCACTTGTGTATTTAAATAATGGTACATGAGCAATGCTGGAATAGCCACCATCAAACCAACCAACGTTGTAAGCAATGCTTCTGCAATTCCCGGAGCAACGGTAGCAATATCTGCTTGCTGTGATTGACTTATTCGCACAAAAGAATGAACCAACCCCCACACCGTACCAAATAATCCAAGCAATGGTCCTGCAGCTGCACTTGCTGATAAAATTGGCAAATATGATTCTTCATTATGCACGATATCGTCAATCGTCTGTTCAACTCGCTGCTGTAAAAGTTCCAGTTCATGTTCTGTTAATGGAAACTTATTATCTTTAAGTTCCAATAAAGACTTCAGAAATGATAAATTCTTAGCAATAACGTAGCCGGGAAGTGTCTGCGTAAATGCCGCTGCCATAGTGCGCAGATCATCTAAGGTATAAACTTTTTTTAAATAATTTAATGCTGCGTTTAATTGTCGCCGCTTAATTTTGAAAATAACAACTTTATAAAAAAATACTGTCCAACAAATAACGGACATAAAAAATAGCACAAAGAGAACAAATTTGGACATTGCATCAGATTGTGTAAATAAATCGACGAGTGCATTACCTTCGAGTAATCCCATTTTTATTCCTTTTAAAAATTTTTTATGAATAGCTAAAAAACGGCACGCTCACCGTAATGCTTGTAGTCTAACCCAGAGCACTCAGGAATGACAAGTATTTCATGAAAAATACAGGTTGAACAACCTAAAAAGCCATGCAGCAATTGACAATTATGCAAAAAAATGAAAAAATGGGGGTAGAATTAATTCGTGGAGGTTTACATGATTTCTCGTACAAAACGTACTATTTTACTCTTTTTTCTCATTGCCTTTTCTTGCCAAACTACTCAATTACAGGCTTCAGTGACCCTGAAAACTATCACAGATTCTGTTGTTACCTGGTTTAAAGAAAAAGCTCCTTATTCTATTTTATGCGTCGGTGCCGCCGTTATTGGCGTATTATTTCTTTGGACAAAAAAAGATACCAGAAAAAGTGAAAAAAAACCTTATATTCCAGAAACAACTCCGTCTACAAAACCTGAAAAAAATTCACCCGAAGAAAATCTTGCAGTCCACGCAATTAACTATCAACATATTCCAGTAAAACATCAGGGAGCAAATTCACAATGCGGGTATTATTCGTTGAAAAACGCATTGATTGCTTTAGACCACGGTAGGTTTAATCAATCTATTGATACTAATGATGAACGCTTTAAAGCAAGTGGTGAACAACAAATTGTTGACACATATACATGGAATCAGCTTTTTCCTAATTGGCAACAAGAAATCATTAAATATCGAAAAAAGCGAGCTTTAGCTGCTTGGATTCAAGATAAAATAAACCCTTATATTGCTAAAGGATATGATGAAAATCTTACCAATGACTTCCGAAGTGTACTTTTTAATGCTGCGCAAGGTATTGCCAATGGCATTATTGAATCACCTACAGAATTTGAATCAATAGAATATACCTATAAAACACTTGAAGATATCATTCAACGAGCAATCAACGATAGCAATAAAAAAGTAATTCTTAACGACAAATTTAATTTGTTTTTACCAAACATTAATCAGTTGAAATTTCAACTTTCATCACAAATTATAACTACTGAGTTGCAAAAAAAATATCCAAACCCAAACGAAGATCTTGACGGTGATGAAATTAAACATCTTTTACAGATAACTTCAAACTTAGAACAATTGCGGCAAAACTTTACCATCATTGATGATATTGATCTTGCTGAGTTGCAAGAAAATTTCACGAATGCAGCTCAAAAATGGCACCATGATGATAATTACATGCACCTTTTCTTACTTGGGACCATGAATCAAAATTCCAGTAACTCAAGTGGGCACTGGTATATGGTTGCTGCCCAAAAGACTAACGGCAAAAAAACAGTTTTCACGGCCGATTCTTTAAATGTTGACCGCACTAAAGATCCACGCGTACTAAAACTTGTTGAAAAACTTGATAATTATAAGTAACCCTACCATTTGCCTTTAATTTTGTTTCTTTTTTAAAAACTCAATCACTTCAAGAAGCGTAGGTTTTAACGGCCAGATCTTTATGGTTTTATCTCCAGACCCTGAAACTAGCTGCGTACTATCAGGTGACCATGCTACAGAGTTTACAAAACTATTATGTCCTGCAAGAGTCGCAATAAGTTTTTTTGTATTTGGATCCCATATCCTTATTGTTTTATCATCCGAACCTGACGCTATTTGAGAACCATCCGGTGACCATGCTACAGAATTTATAGAATCATTATGTCCTTTAAGGGCAGCAATAAGTTCTCCTGTATTTGCTTTCCATATGCTTATCGTGTCATCATGAGAACCTGAAGCTATTTGAGAACCATCCGGTGACCATGCTACAGTGTTTACAAATTCTTCATGCCCTATAAGGGTAGTAATAAGTTTTTTTGTATTTGCATCCCATATCTTTATTGTTTTATCATCAGACCCTGATACTATTTTACTACTATCAGGTGACCATGCTACTGAGTTTACAAATTTTGCATGACCTGTAAGGGTCGCAATAAGTTTTCTTGTATTTGCATCCCATATCTTTATTGTTTTATCATCAGACCCTGATGCTATTTGAGAACCATCCGGTGACCATGCTACTGAGTTTACAGAATTTTTATGTCCTGTAATGGTAGCTAAAGGTTTTCCTGTATTTGCATCCCATATCTTTAACGTTTTATCTCCAGACCCTGAAACTAATTTACTACTATCAGGCGACCATGCTACTGAATTTACAGAATTTTTATGTCCTGCAAGAGTAGCAATAAGTTCTCCTGTATTTGCTTTCCATATCTTTATTGTTTTATCATCAGACCCTGATGCTATTCGAGACCCATCCGGTGACCATGCTACTAATTTTACAGAATTCTGATGCCCATTTAAGTCAACATGAGGATTTGGCAAAAAACTTATTATTAAAGACTGAATAGGCTGAGGAATTTCTTGCACTTTTTTGCCTATATTTGCGCTATTGGTACGAATATATTCAGCTACATTTTTTACTGCTGAAGTTAAGGCGCTCTGAATATCTAAATAGTTAAGAGTGTTGATCAGATCAACCTGTTGTTCAAGTGAAAGATTTTTGTTTTTGATGAAGCTCTCTAGCTGATTGTTTTTTTCTTGAGCTATAAGCTTCATGAGATCGACAATAGTGTTCCATTGATCTTTTGTTATGTTCTCAAGGGCTATCGGTTGATCTTGATATTCAACGTCTGCCAACATATTTTTAATAGTTTCGGAAACCTCTGCCGTTCTTTTATCCAGCTGAACTTCAACATCATCCTTCAACTGAAAGGTAAGCGACTGTCCAGCTGATGGATGAAAGCATCCAAGAAAAAACAGCACAATGCTTGAAACCTTTATTACTTTATTCTTCATTACAATGACCCTTATTAATAATATCTACTTTATTATTAATAATAGTAATAATAATTTATAATAGCAATAATTTTAATAATGATGTCCAATAACAAGTTTTTTCAGCTTATTTTTATCTTTAATTCATTTTTCAATTTGAATTATATAGGAACATTCTAGGAGTTTGCCCTTTAAGGCACTTGCAATATCTCTTTTTTTAATATTTCAATAGCTTCAGTAAGAGTTTTAGCAGATTTTTTCCATATTTTTATCGTTTTACCATCCGAGCCAGAAGCAAGCTTTGTGCCATCTGGTGACCATGCTAATGATGTTACATTGTTATGGCCAGTAAATTTTGTTGCTAATTCAAATTGCCAGGAAAGTTTTCCTGCAACAATTTTTTGCAAATCTGAAGGAAAATTATATTTGCCATCTT
>JAGVLQ010000011.1 GCA_020054235.1 Candidatus Babeliales bacterium | reverse complement strand
AATTTCGCTTCAGCTCATTGCTTTCCGGCATCCTTAAGGATGACCATTCATCCCCAGGCTTAAAAGCCTTGGGGTTTTCTGGTCATGCTTAATAAAAAATCAGAAAATATTCTATAATTTTTTGAGGAACAACGTAATTCTTCTATACATAAGTACTTAATAATTTCAAGTTTAAAGCATGCATAACCATTTTTGCAGCACGCTCACCCGATTCTACCGCTCCATCCAATGTTCCAGTATTTTCAAGCGAGGTATGCTCACCTGCAAAAAAGATTGCGTCTTCAATTGGTCTAAAAACGGTACGAATTTTTTCACCGTGATAATCAGAAAATTGTTCATACGCAACTTCCTGCCCGGGCGCTACGCAAGAATAGCTTCCCTTTGAATATAACTCATTAATCCAACTTATACCAACTCCATGGTCTAGATGAACAAAGGGCTTTGTTGTGGCAGGCACTGGCATTATTTCAGTATCAATAGAAAGCCCTGGATAGAGTTTTTGTATAGCGGGCATCTGTTTTTGTAAATATGCTGACAATCCTTCTTTGGTTGCATCATCAAAAATGCCTTTACTTCCACCAAAATAAAACCATAAAATAGGTTTTTCATAATACATCATACAATCACTATGCGCTCCAGAATAACGAGAAGAATAACCTTCTGTCAGCAAAAACATTTTTGCGTTCGTCCCATATTGCAATGTTTTAATCATGTGCATTTGATCTTCAGGAACTATTCCTTCATCAATAACAACATCACGCAAAGTTGAACAGGGCAACGTTAATACTATTTTTTTGGCTGCAACCTGTTTATCGCCAACATATAAAATGAATTCATTATCTTTTTTTCGCATAATTCTTTTTAAAGGCATATTGTAATGAATACAACCTTCGAGCGAATTGCAAAGAGCTTCTATTAAATTACACATACCATTTTTTATGCTACAAAAATCATAATCAATCTGTTCTCTTTTGGAAAAATACTGATAGTTTGCACAATAATAAAGCCATAAAGAATCAAAATCTAACATTGATAAATCATGAGAATCACAACCATCAAAATCTTGGCTGCGCAAAATAAGAAAACTTTTCAAAAGAGAATCTTCTTTGCCTAAAAAAGCATCGAGCACTTCACCTATATTTGCGTACTGCTTAAAAGCGACATATTTTTCATGCGTAGGTTTTGGTGCATTACTAAAAATATCTTTAAGCTCAAAAACCTGACCATCATTTGAAACATAAGAAAGATCTCTTTTTATTCTATAAACAATATAAGGAACTCCTAATTCATCGGCTAATGCTTTTATAATAGTTCCTGAACCTTCACCAGCATCATGAATATTCATACCTCCTAATTCTTGGTAACCATCAGGGAAATAGCAGGTAAATACACGCCCAACAGGTCTTGGACGCGCTTCATAAATTTCCACCTCAAATCCTTCTTTTTTCAAACGATATGCAGTTGTAAGTCCTGCAAGACCAGCTCCTATAATAACTACCTTTGTGCAATAGAGAGGAACGGTAGAAAAAACAAAGATTAAGAAAAAACCAAATTGTTTGATCGTCATTATTCTCCTTTTAATTAAAATTTACAAATTTAATAAAAAGAATAGACATATTTGATATTTAGCACAATTACTTGATTGCTTCAGTTTAGCGGATAACTATTACATTATATATTCTTAAATAAGCATTTTATTGTATTTTGACAAAACAACATCTAATTTTTAGCAAAACCTAACTAACTTGAAAGATCTAAATTATCTCATTTAAAATTCACCTATATGTTTTATGAGGAAAGTAGCAAGGTAATACATTTTTCATTCTAAAAACTCTAGAATTTTTTCTGATTAACCTACTATGCTAAATCTATGAAGATTAAAATTCTAGGTACGCGTGGCGAGATTGAAGAATCCGCTCCCTATCATTCAAAAAAGTCCGGTGTACTGATTAATAAAACACTTTTACTTGATTGCGGGCAAAAAAGTTTTTTGGATTATAAACCAAAAGCTTTATTGATTACGCATTTACATCCTGATCATGCCTATTTTGTAAGGCATGACGAAAAACCATCAATTAATATCCCAATCTATGCCCCTGAAGGATTTGATGAACTTGCTATTCATATCAAAAAAAAATCATTTAAAATTGGCACCTATACTATTACTCCCATTCCCACTCTTCATAGTGCAAAGGTACAATCAAATGCTTATCTTATTAAACATAAAGGTAAAAAAATACTGTATACCGGTGATATGATCTGGATTGAAAAAAAATATCACAAACTTCTTAAAAATATTGATTTAGTTATTACTGAAGCAAGTTTTATACGCAAAGGAGGCATGGTGCGCAAAAAAAAAGAAACTGGACAAATTTATGGCCATACTGGCGTGCCAAATTCAATTTCGCTTTTTAAAAAATTCGCGCCCAAAATTCTTTTTATGCATTTTGGTGCTTGGTTTTATAAAAACATTAAACAGGCTCGAAAAAAAATTAAAAAACTTGCAGAAGAACATAATATTGAAATTGTTGTTGGCTATGATGGGTTAGAATTAACAATTTAAAACTACAAATTTATGCAAAAACTAATTTCTTTTTTTATCAAGAGGATTTATCTATGCACACTAAAAAAGAAGAATTTGAAATTCCATTTACAGAAGATTTAATGCGTGAGCATGGCATTTTAAACCGAATTCTTTTAATTTATGAAGAAATTATAAAAAGGATTACAAACTCAACAGAGTTTCCTTTGGAACTATTTGAGCAAGCAGTAGCAATAATCAAATCTTTCATTGAAGATTATCACGAAAAAATGGAAGAAGAATATATATTCCCTATTTTTGAAAAACATAAAAAAGAGGTACGGTTAGTCAAAACGCTAAAAAATCAACATACAAAAGGACGTGAAATTACAGCACAAGTACAGAAGTTAATACAAGGGCCACTTGATCAAAAAAATAAATCAGTACTAAAAAATTTGTTACAGAAATTTATAAGAATGTATCGCCCTCATGAAGCACGAGAAGATACAGAATTATTTCCTCTAGTTCGAAGCTTAATCACCGAACAAGAATTTAAAATGCTGAGTGAAAAATTTGAGGATAGTGAACATGAGCTCTTTGGTAAAACTGGGTTTCAGACAATATTAAAAAAAGTAGAAGATATCGAAAAAGAGCTTGGCATTTTTAATCTAGAGCAATTTACACCTAAATTTAAAGAATAAAATTGTTTCGTGTGCATTCCCTTTTGGTGATCGTGTAAACAATTTGTCAGGAAGAGCCATAGCGTGTGAAGTTTCTTGTACACCTTTGACCCACCTTTTTTTACTTTTAACCATGATAATCCCCTTTTTACTATCTTTTGATTAAAAATAATAAATTCTCAATAAAATTAACTATTGTTTGATAAATCTTCAGTCTTTTTCTTTTTCATTAAACGGACAGGATCATCTGTTATTGATGCTAAATTAACGAGTGTTTTGAATGTATTCCAGCTGGTACGGATAATGGGTAAAGGATTAAGGCGATGCTGCCAGACAAAAAAACGCGTTTTCGGATCCGCAGGACTTCCGCTGCCAAAATCACCATAAATTTGCTTATATTCTTGATACTGAAGGTCAGAAGCAGTTTTTGCCAATAGAGAAGCAGCACCAACAATAGTATAGAGTTCATCGGCACGGTGCTCCGGCAAAAAGTAGGTAGAGCAAAGTTGCTCTTTATCAAGTACTATATTTTTTTCATGAAGCTGTTGTAAAACCTCATTGCTTAATATTCTGACAAAACGCTCTTTAAAACCTTTTGTCGACGTTTCCCAATTATCAACATGTACGTCACCAAGCATTGATTGCTTTTGATAAAGATCTTTTACAATGTTAAAAACGGTAACCATTTCCCAATCATTAAGATTAAGACTTTTATCATCAATCATCGCGGGTGTTATCTGGTGAATAGAATAGGTAAGTGCAGTTTCTTTAATAATTGTTGCAAGTTTAAAGCGCTTTTTTGAAGCAACAAGTTTACTATCCTTGACGCCAAGTTTTTTCCATTGCGCAATAGTTTTTTTGTCAGCAACCACCCCTGCAACAAAGATACTGCCTATACAAGGACATTTGGTGGCATCATCAATGCCGGTAATAATAATAGAGTTTTTGTGATTTTTCATCGTTTTTTGCTTTCAATCGATATTTCAAGAATATATCTTTTAGCAAAAAATCACAATATCTTAGAATTGATCACAATCTACAAAGGTTATTTTCTTAGTAACTTTATACATAAAAAAATAAATACAGTGCTATACCAAAACAAGTCCAAATAAGTAAATGCAGCATAACATGAAAGGTGTTTGGAATTACGTTATCGCCAATAGGTGGCAAAAAGTGGTGCGTATTTTGATATTCTGCAAAAGCCTCTTTATGTGCAACTGAATAACTTCCAAAAAAATAGGGAATCCACCAAGAAAAAATAGTGCCCAACGTCAATAAACCATACGTAAACACTATCGGAAGCAAAATGCCAGACGTATAATTATTTCTATAAAAATAAGTCAAATACAACGGATACAAGACAATAAGCGCAAAAATTAAAGAGTTGATAAAACGGCCTTTTTTTGTACTGTGTTTTTCCATTGCACGAATATCAGTCAATGGAGGAAGATGCACCCAATCATGAAACGTCATAACAAAAAAAAGAATTATTTGAAGCGTGACAAAAATTGAGATTATTAACATATAACACCTTATTTTTAAATTGAGATTAGGAAGCTGGATTACCGGCAAGCCTAATCTCAATTTTTTTTGTTTCCTCTATTAAAAATACAAATCAAATATTAAAAAAATTAATCATAACCAAAAAGCCTTTTCATTGCTTTTAAAAATGGATTTTGAGTAAGTTTCAATATAAATATGGTCCCACCAAATTTGCCTTTTGGCCATCCCTCAAAGCCAAATTTGCTGTAAAAACTATCTAAATTTGTACGAATCGTATGCATTTCTACTAATTTTACACTCGAAATAGGCTTTTTACGAAAATCATCTAATACGCTTTCCATTAAGCGTTTAGCATAGCCATTTTTTTGATATGATTTGTCAACAGCAAGATGGCCGATTTGTCCTTTTCTTTCAGGAAGCCCTAGTAAAGCATAATGCCGTGGGTACCATTCCTCATACGTTATAAAACCAACCAGTTTGCTATCCTTAATATAAACCTTAGCATTATTTTCGTTAAGAAAACCTCGCTCTAGCAATTTAAATTCATAGTTAAACTCTTTCTCTGTGTCACTAAACATTCTCTCTCTAACATCAAGTAATTCAAAAGGATATTGACGCACTATGGCTCTAACTGCATTCTTATAATATTGATTGTAGGGATAAACCCCATCTCTACATGGTAAAGCAAGAGGAGCTTTGCTCGTTTCTTGCGCATAGAGTGAATTCACCGATAGATACAATAATAAAAAAAGTCTTAAAAATTTCATAATAAAAACCTCAATAGATTAATTAATTATTATTCAGCCTTTTTGGCTGATACCTTCAAAACAAAAAAATTGGTAAAGAGAAAAATAGAATAAATCGGCGTTAGCCGACCACTATTGAGATAATAACGAAAGAATTTAAAAGAAAAGAATTGAGTAAAAAAACAGTAAATTTATGGCTTAAAAAACAAAAATTTCGCCCTTTTTTATGAAGGCTTTGCAAAAAATAAGTATATTTTAAGCTTTTTGTTTCCATTATTTTTCCAAAAATTGTAGTATTTACTGTCAAAATATTATTCTAATTGAAATATACAAATAAGTCAATAGAGGAAAAATAGGGATGAAGCAAGAGCTTAGAGATCATTTTTCAAAATTCAACACATAATACTCCAAAAGCCCCTCTCTCCACGCTTTAGCCCATAAACGAGCCCAATCCTGTGTTTTTTGTTGGGACAACCACAAATCAAAAAATGGAAAAACAGAACAACCAATTTTTTCAATCTGAGTACTTTTAAAACCAGCCTTTTTAAAAATATTAATTACTTCCTCTATAGGCTTTACTTTATCTACTGTACCTATATTGTGGGGCATAAGTTTTTTTAAATTCTGCAATGCACTATTATTTAAAGCAAAAAAAGTAGTTAGTACTATATTTCCTGATGGTTGCAAAATTCTCCAGCATTCGCTTGCAAATTCATCCAACGATTGAAAATGCTGTGCAGCCTCAACTGAATAAATTTTTGAAAATGAATTTTTAGAAAAAGGTAATTTTTCTGCTGCTCCCACTTGAAAACTGATGTTATCTTTCTTTTTTAAAAGAGTAGAATGTTTTAGTAATGCCCTAGAAATCTGTTCAGGAAAAAGATCCACTCCTACAATAGAAGAAATTGTATACGTATTTACCAATCGCGCGCAACCATCCCCGCGACCACAGCCAACCTCTAAAATAACATCTGAAGCCTGAGGATTTAATACATGAAATAGGTAATCGTAAAGAGCAGCTTGTGACGCAACTCGTTCTTCAATAGTAACTTTATGAGTTACATCAATTTTATGAGAATAATATCCAAAATTAATATAACTATTGCTTGGAAAAAACTCATTGAGAATATGATTTTCATCTGCATAAAAACTTTCTAGGGTGGTATAAGGAATAATTTCATCGGTAATCATGTATAATCCTTTTTATTAAAGATCCTTAGCCCAAAAATCAAGCACATGTTCTTGATCTTTTGTTTGTCCATCAGCTAATCGTGTATTCCAAGTAAATTTGGTTGAAAGATTAGTTTTTAAGTAGCCAAGTCGGTGAGCAACTGAATCAATTTCTTTATAATCAGTTGGTTTTAAAGGATGCTCTTGATGAGATTCATGAGCAAAACATATCTTTTTAAAGTTCAATTTTTTACCATGATTTTCAATTACTTGCACAAGTTCTTTACTTAAAAAGTTGCCTTGATGCTCTTTTTGAATATAAGCATCAGCAATATAATAATAATCCTCAGGATTTAAGCCCGCATCTTTAAAAATTTCAATTGATCCTTCAAAATGCTTACCAAAATTTACTAATGACGTTGCACAGACAAAACCGATAACTTTTTCATTATGGTATGCAACCGCTGCTGCTGTGTCCTTTTGTTCTTTTAAAAAGGTTATATAACCTTCAACTTCTTCTGATGTTCCCACATACAAATAAGGATATTCTTTAAATTCTACTAGGTACAAGTGCCGATATAAAGGAAAAATCTGCTTTATTTCTTCACCCGAAACAAGATGAATAGAATACTGTTCAGATTGTTGATCTGCATTCAAATTTCCCCAAAAACTGCTCCACACAATAAATGCTGAGAATAAAAAATGTTTCATATAAAATCCTTGATTAAATAAATTATATTCAAGATATAAACAGTATGCTAAACTTTGATAAAAAATAAAGGAACTCTATATGAATTCTCATGAGAAAGGCTTGCAACGGGTTAAGGAAATCATGAAAAAGTTATTATTTTCTTTTCACTTCATTTATGCATTATCTCTTGTTGGCATGGAGCCAGAAAAGCTTACTTATTTGAAAGCTTTGTTAAAAAATCCTAATCCTACTGAATACAAGTTCGAAGAAAAAAAGAGCCAAAATCTTCTTGCCAATCAACCTAACATTGATTCAAAGCCAAATACCACAATGCTAGGTCTTGAACGTATTAACAAAACATCCAAAAACAAAGAACAAAATCTTGATGACAAACAACCAAAAAAACTTCTCTACAAAAATGCTCCCTCAATAAAACCTCCATCAAAAAAAACTAACCCGCCCTTGCAAAAAATTCCTAATCCCCAACAAAATACTGGTTTTGAAAAAAGCAAAGAAAAAAATATAAACCTAGATACATTAAAACCAAAGTTAGTTTTCAGAGATCTACCTTGTGATTTTGATGATATCCCTTAATATTAACTTTCAAAGTTTACAAACAAAAATTTTTGTTGTGAGAACCCATGAAAAAGATTATATTTTTTGTCCTAACTTTTTGGTTATATAGCTGCTTTGCACAGCAACAAACCATTGCTGTTTTTTGTAGCGCAGATAACAAAGTAAGTGATTCATTTAAAACCATTGCACACAACTTAGGAGCACTACTTGGCCAGCATGGCTTTGGTTTGGTTACTGGTGGCTCGCAAACGGGTTTAATGAAAGAAATTGTTGATGGTTATGTTCACGCTACAGATTCATTACACAATCTTTTTGGCATAATGCCGGATGCTCTAAAACCATTTGATGTGCATCACAAAAAAATTCCGGAAAATCAATTGCTTTGGGTTCAAACAATGCATTGTAGGTTAACTAATTTTCAAAATATAAGTGATGCGATAATTATTTTGCCCGGTGGTTACGGAACGCTGCATGAACTGATGGATTTTTTAGTACATTCTCAATTTGAACTGATTAAAAAAATACCAATTATAATTTGTAACATCGATGGCTATTGGGATAACCTTTTGCAACAATTTAAAGTCATGGAAGAACATAAGCTATTGCATCCTAAACATCTTGCATTGATAACTGTAGCAAACTCAGAACAAGAGTGCCTCGATATTTTGATCAATCTTTCTCAATCTTCATCTACTCATGAATGTGGCTTAAATAGTTTTTATTGGGAAAAAAATAAGCAAAATGTTCTTTTTCCATAATCTAACACATAGTTTCATTCTTTTTTTTCTGATTAATTTTTTTGAACTCTTTTTTGTGATATTTTGCAATAACACGCTTATTTTCTCATAAACGTGAAGTTTGGTTTTGGAAAATTAACAGATTTTATATAAATAGATCAAGATTAATTTCTTGATAATGATCAACAATATGGTCCGCTGACGTTAATGCTTTGCGATTTTTTGATGTATTGATACCAATGCACATCATGCCCGCTGCTTTTGCTGCTTGAATGCCATGCGGTGAATCTTCAATCACTATACATTCCTTGGGATCAGTTTCTAGCTGTTGCGCTGCATGAAAAAAAATTGCAGGATTAGGTTTGCCCTGCTTTACACACGAAATACCATAAATATGCTCTCCAAAATAACCCGATAAATTCAGAGCTTTGTTAGTAATTGCAACCGTTAGATCATTGGCATTGGTTGCAACACCGGTTCTTAAATTTTTGCTGACAACAATTTGGTGAAAATCAGTAAATCCTTGAACAAATGCTACTTCTTGTTGGAAGAGATTCATTGCTATAGTATTTTTTTGTTCAATAAGAGTAGCAACATCGGCATGAAGACCAAATTCCATTTTTAAAAAAAGACAATGATCAGCGGTAGATAGTCCATGTAAATGCTCTTGTAGTTGATTAACTTCTTCTTGAGTACATATAATACGGTGATGCTCTAACAGTAATCTACTTGCTTTTTGCCATAAATGCACGGTGTCAATTATCGTGCCATCCATGTCAAAAATAACTGCTTTATAGTTCATAATTCCTTCTTGTTTATTTTTAGTATGCAAAAAATCCAGGCCCTTCAGCAGAAACAATGATACTTAAAATTAGGTAAACTCATATACCTTATACTCTGATTTTCCGCGTATGCGTTATTAAAAGTTAAGGTATCTTTTTTGTTAAATAGTACATGTACTGCAAAAGAGCCTTGCCAAGCTTTTTTAGTCGGGGATTTATATATGAACAGATTTATTAGAGAATAAACAGTGATCATTACTTTATATTATGACAGATTTTCAGGGAAAGTCAAGCGAAGCCTTATCTACATGCAATGTACTCTACCTTGCTGATGGCAAAGAAAAGGCCCAAAAGTGATGGCGATATTACTGCAGATCACGCAACTTTAAAGGCCTTCTCTTCATTTTTTTATAGGGCATTTTAAATTCTTTTAAAAAAAGATTAAAAAACTAACTACTAAAAATAATTACTCTTTTTCACAAAGCAGTACTTCATCAAGTTTTTTTAACCACACCGACCATTGAGAAATTTTTTCATCAAGAGACAGAGCATCTTTCTCTTCCCCGGAAGAATCAAAATCTAGCATGAAAATTGATCCACAGACTTCTTTTCTAAGGGGTTTACTGCCAATTTCCACGAGCCATTCTGACTTTTCTTTTTTGCTCATTGGATATTTTCGCAATATTTCTGTTATTGCTTTCTCATTAACATTTAGAGCTATTAAACTCTGCTTTCTCCTAAAAAAGTCAACCAATGAAGCATACTCGATGTTTTCCTTCATTACATTAACTGCAGATCTTATTTCCTTTTTATCCATTTCAGATAACTTATCCATAGCAAAAATAAAATTGACTCCCATGATAAAAGATAAAGCAATTATTTTTTTTAACATCGAATCCTCTTGCTTAAGATTTTTTTTAATTATGAAAACATTCATAGCCGATAATTTTTTTTACTTTTTCATCCCCAAGCCATTTTTCATGTTTCAATAAATATTTATATTGAAATTCTGCAATTTCAAAATCTATATTGTTAGCAATTATTTCCGTTGCTTTATAATGAAAGGCTATGCATGGAATATATGCTACTATATTTTCCTGCATGCATATGTGTTAATGCAATAACTTTTATGTTTTTTGATTGCAATTTTTTAATAATATCAACACTTTCAGGCTCTATTAGCTTTTGCTGAGCAGTTTTTAATATAATACTATCAAGGCACTCTTTCCTTTCGACATCTTCAATAAGTGTATCAAAATGGGTCAAGTTAAAATCGGCAATAATTTTTTCTGGATGTTTGCGTCTAATCTTGTCTTTAACGAGTATTAAAGTTTCATCTATATCAAACACCACTAAGGCATTTTCATCAAGCTTTTCTAAAACTTCCTGTGCTTCCTTTAAAGAAAATATTGTTCTTATTTCAGCAAAAATGCAACATTGATAAAACAGTATAATAAAAAATAAGTTATAAATTTTCATAATTAGCTTTTATTCTAGAACCGATGTAAGTTCTATCTCGTTGGGAGTTCCCAAAAATGATTCTAAGGCTTCTTTTTGCCACACATAGTGATTCCCCGTTGGAGCTGCACCAAAAATAACTAAAATTTTATTGTAGCGCTCAAGAGACCTTCGTATGGCTAATATGATGTGATTATCTCGTATATTCATGCAATCTGCACCAATTTTTTGATGCATACATGCGCCAGTACGCCTATCAGTCCACGATTGATCCTGAGCTTCTTTCCACTTAAAATCAATTGAATTATAAGCTTTACGGTAGTGGTTTTGATACCACGTTAAAAATTCTTCAAGAGTATAATCTATTTTAACTTTAAACCAGCTTGCTACTGCATCATGCATAAATAATTCAAATTGCTTCTTTTGATTTTCAACATCTATTTTATTATCTCTGTCCCAAAAAGGTATTTGCTGCAGAAGCATAAAAAATACAATATCTTTTTTGGAGTGTCCCCTTTCTAATAACTTATTAAAAAAAAGAGAATGATCTATTTCTCCACCTATAAATGGAATATTGAATTGGTGACAAAAATAGGCAGCATAGGTATTTTCTCCACCCACTTTTTTTTGATAAAGATTATGTGCAGTCTCAATAATCCATTGAGGATTTAAACCTTCAGAAGTTGGAATTCCCTCCAAAATGCATAGATCAGGGCGCTCTGTAGTAAGAATTTTTTTGATTGCTTGCCGCTCTATGCTATTAAAATCATCCGTATGATATGCTGCTAAATACATAACTTTTTTATTTTTAGAAGGCTGAAAGATAAGGAGTTTTGATTTTTCCGGATAGGTAATTTCAGATAAAAAGTCAGGCAAATATTTTTCATATTCAAGAGGTATATTTGTCGTGCCAATGGCTGGCATAAAAAAACAAAGCGCAATACTTAAAAAATATATAAACATTTTCGTTAAAATATCCACTATGAAGAGATTTGATGTTGCCTGCCAGAGACATTCGATCATTTTGAAAAAATAACGGATGTATGGCGTCAACAAAAAAATACATTCAGGAACAACTCTTTAGATCATACCATAACCTTATCAAGCATTCAAACGATATTTGAGCTGTTTTTTATTAAACTATAAATTTACTTGCTAGGCATGTGACCTTTATGCTACAGTAAAGATACTATGAGCTTTATTAAAATTATTATTTACTCTACAGACTCTGGAAAAGAGCCCTACTCTGAATGGGAAGATGACCTCGACCTTATGACCCAGGCTATTATCAAAAATAGACTAGATCGGATAAGGATTGGAAATTTTGGTGACGCAAAAATATTAAAGGGAATGGGTGGCATTTGGGAGTTAAGAATAAATTATGGGCCCGGTTACAGAATCTATTTTGGCAAACAAGGTACAACGATTGTTGTGCTGCTCACTGGAGGAGATAAAAAAAGCCAAAAAAAAGATATTGCAAAAGCAGTAAAATATTGGCTTGATTATAAGGAATTATTATGAAAAGAAAATTTAGAGATTACCAAGAAAAATTATTAGATGATTTGCAAGACCCTAAACTTGCAACTGCCTATCTTAATGTAGCCCTTGCAGATAAAGATCCCCACATCTTCTTGCTTGCATTAAAAAATGTTTGTGAAGCACAGGGCATAGAAATGACAAAGCTTGCACAAAAATCAAACATCAGCAGAGAAAACCTTTATCGCATTCTTTCCAAAAAAGGAAATCCTAAATTAACAAATGTTACTTCATTACTTAATGCTATGGGATATTCACTTGCTGTACAACCAGCAAAAAAATAAAGCCTAAACGCTTTCAACAATATCTAGAAACCAAACTAAACATTTAAAGCTTCTCCACGGCTTTCATCTTCTCTATACATTCCCGTATTTTTTCTAGGCCCACAGGAGTTTTTGGTGGCGTTGCTTGATTTGCGTCAACCAGAAGGCGACGCCAGGAGCCTGAAGAACAATGAGCAAAGAGATTCCTTAATTGCCCCAGGTTCATTGATTCTAGGGTTTTTTTGAGGCCAAACTGTTGAATTACCTGTTTTGGCGATAAATGGAGGTTATTTAAGGTTAATGTGGTGAGCATATCAACGTCAGAGCTTGCGTGGTAATCAAGAAGAGCTAAGCGCTTACCGGAAAGGCTATCAAGATAGTGCAACAATACTTTACGGGCTATCGCTGGTTTGAAAAGTTTTTTGAAGCTAAGGTCATGCTTGATGTTAAGTTTTGCAAAGAGCTGTTTTATTTTTTGCCGCTTATTCAAACGCACTTCCATGCGCAAGAGCTCAAACTTCTTTTTTCTTTTTTTAAGTTTTTTAAATAATGGCGCTTGGAGCGCATTATCTTTTTCTAGCGCACGCTTTTCTGATTTAAATGATTGTTCTAAATCTTTTATCTTGTCATAAAATACAACCTCATAGGCATTGCAGTGCCACTTGTAACTATGGCCATCATTTTTAAATTGTGTTTCATTAACATCAAGGGTGCCACTCAACTGTGCTTCTTTTATTTTCTTTATGTACTGATACGGCGTTGTGCCATCAGTAAGTGGAATATTTTTAGCATAGTGAATTCCTGAAACAGAGGAATGAGCGAGAATTTCTTCACTTGTTTGCACACCCATCTGGCTAAGAACAATTGCAAGTTTTTTCACTACGGCGCCAAAATCTTTATAGCGTAGTTCTTGAAAGTTGTTGCCAAATATGAGCTTGGGTAATGAAAGCTCTATTTTGAGGTGTGGCTCAAAGGCGTTGTGCTTTTGCAGGGAACTATAGAGCGTCAGGCGAGGTTTATAGATTCCCTCTTTTAATTCCTTCTTGGTGGGGTTTTGCTTGGCATACAGCCCCGGCATGCCGCTTCCCTTTAGGATAAGCCCTGCATGGGGCATAAAGAGCTCTGGCTTGGTGATCGTGAATTGGTTAGGGGGTAGAAGGAGGATTATGGTGTCAATCATATTATTTATTAGCATGCGAATTAGCTTGTCCGGCATAGCTTAAAAAGCAACGACGGATGTTTTAACCTAGGGTACAGGTTTGGGCGGTAAAGGCAAGGGATTGACAAATTGCCAAAGCCAAAAATTATCAATTTGCTGATCTAAAGCAATATGGATTTACATTATTTAATTTCAATAATACACTATAAATAGGATATAAAAGTCTTATCTATACAGTAGAATTAAAGGGTTAACATGAAAAGAAAAATATTTTTATGCTTAAGTTTATTAAGCTTAATACAATCTCTCTTGCCAGCAGAATCATCTTTTAAACTATCTCTTGATCAAATCGATAGTTTAAAAGATAAAATTAAAGAAAAAAACAATGGGTTTAGAGGAAAATTAGCTGCTTATATGTTTAATTTTTATCCCAATAAAGAAAGTAAAGATATAACTCGATTATATAATGAACATACGGAAGCTCTTGAAGATTTTTATAAAAATGAAAATCATCTAATCTTACTTGCAAAAACCAAACATCAGACAACCCAAAGTCCCATTACAACAACTCAAAGATATTTTTACGATGTTTATAACAAAGAAGATCAAGCTGTTCTTTCTTTTGCACTACCATCTATATTGAAAACAGTAGATACCTTTACT
Organism: Candidatus Babeliales bacterium; assembly: GCA_020054235.1. Taxonomy (GTDB): domain Bacteria; phylum Babelota; class Babeliae; order Babelales; family JACPOV01; genus JAGVLQ01. The sequence continues at coordinate 23,874 of JAGVLQ010000011.1, read as the reverse complement.
GCATATAAAGACAATACAGTCTTTTTTACTATTGGTACTAATAAAAATGATGAGAAGGTTCTTATTATTCAAACAAAATATGATGCTTTATTTGATGAAGAATGGGACAATAAACGTAAATCTACATCATTGGGAGTTTTAGCTGCCTGGTTGAATCCCACACCAAAAGAAATATCTCAAGTATTTGAATCTTCAGATGCTATTAATCTAGAAAAAGCAACGTATATCGGTATTGAATATATTTCTTCAGGAAAATTATTATTATTAAAAATGGATGAGACCTTTTTCACCATAGATATAAGCAATCTACCATGCATACAACCACTTTTGAAAAATGAAAAGTTTATTTAGCAAAAAACCTATTACTTTAAAAACTAAAGGCCCGTGTATCTGCGGGCCTTTTTCTTTGAGTTTGCTTTTCGCCTTCTTTCCGCCTCCGCACTTAGTGCTACGGCGTGACTGCGCACTAGCAGCCGTTCGTTTATGAACGTTAACAAGCAAAACAAATAACGTTGCAAGCCTTTTACGCTCATCAAAAGACAAAACCAAACTCATTGTTCGGTTTCTTAACATACAAAACTTTCTTATACAGAGCTCATGCTCTTGGTGAAAATTTTTTCATTACCAAAAATAATTAATCGCTCTTATGCCGATGGGCACTTGAGGAGCGCTCTGCTAGCTTGTGGTTGAAATGAATTCGTCTTAGAAAAATATTAGAACTTTTTTGAAAAGAAAGAACCCATTCCAAAGAGATGCACTCGGCATGCTCTGGCTGCTGGCGCAAAAAATATGATATCGCAATCCATGGGTTTCTCCTGTTTATAATGACTTAGGAAAGAAGCTTATACGCTTTGTTAATAATTGCAAGAAGATTTTTAAAGCTCAACAAATTAATTTTTTCCAGTACACTCTTTGCTAATCTTAATCTTTAAAGCAAAGAGTTTTATTATGAAAGCTATCATCATCGCCCGTGTAAGCACAGAAGAACAAAAAGAAGCCGGCAACTCATTACCTGCCCAAGTGGCTCGGCTTGAGCAATACTGTCAACGCAAAGGTTTTGAAATCATACAAATATGTAGCTTTGATGAAAGTGCTTACAAAACTAAGCGCACGGCCTTTGATAAAATTATTGATAACATTTTAGAGCATAAAGAAAAAATCGCCGTCTGTTGTGATAAAGTAGATAGATTATCACGCAATGTTTTTGACAAACGTATTTCAGCGCTTTATGAAAAAGCTTTACAAGACGAAATTGAGTTGCATTTCACCTCTGAAGGCCAAATCATTAACAGCAAAATTTCAGCCGTAGAAAAGTTCCAATTTGGTATCAGCCTTGGCCTTGCAAAATATTATTCCGATGCCATTGGCGACAATGTAAAGCGCGCCATAGAACAAAAACTACGTAATGGTGAATGGATAAGCAAAGCACCCTACGGTTACATCAATAAAGCAATAAACGATTCAACCAAAGAGATTGTTATTGATGATTATGCAGCCCACATTGTCAGACGAGCCTTTGAGCTTTATGCAACGGGCGCTTATTCCATGGCGCTCTTATGCAACAAAATAAAACATGATTACGGCAACAACTGGACGGTAAGCTTTCTTGATAAAGTATTAAAAAATCATTTTTATTATGGGGTTATGGTCGTTAAAGAAAAACAGTACCCGCACAAATACCCACCTCTCATCAGCCAAGCATTATTCCAACAAGTGGATGACGTAAAAAAAAGTTATAACAAGAAAAAATATAAATACGCCGGCAAACCTTACATCTACCGTGGCCTTATTCGCTGCGCAGACTGTGGATTATCCGTAACACCAGAAAAGCATAAGGGCTTTGTTTATTACCATTGCACGCAATACAACGGTAAGCATGGAGCAAAATGGTTGCGAGAAGAAGAGATTACCCGGCAGTTGGCTACCGTGTTTAAACGCATGCAAATGCCCGTAGAGATTGCCGAGCAAATAAAAGAAACGTTAGAACAGACTCATAAAGATAAAATCGAATTTCAAAAGCAACAGTACGATAAGCTCATCAAGGAGCACAAATCACTGACTTCTATGCTTGATAATTTATACATGGATAAACTCAAAGGGAGAATTACTGAGAGTGAGTATGACAGATTTTACCAAAACCTCAGGACCCAAGTGACCGATATTGCTATCCGTTTAGAGCAATTACAAAAAGCAGATGATAACTACTTTATCACCACAAAACATATTATAGATCTAGCCAATCGCTCGCACGATCTTTTTGTAAGTTCTGAAGTTGAGGAAAAAAGAGTGCTTCTCAAGTTTTTACTATCGAACTTACAATTGAAAGATGAGAATGTCGTCTGGGAGGCTAATAAACCGTTTGATGTACTACTGGAAAACGCCGATTATACACTATGGCGTCCCTGATGGGATTCGAACCCATGTTTTCGCCGTGAAAGGGCGATGTCCTAGACCGGGCTAGACGACAGGGACACATTAATTTCAGATAAAATCTTTTGATAAGATTCAGAAACTGATAACGCTCAGTGTAACTTAAAGCTTATTAATTTCAACCTTTTACTGGCCGCGCCAGTCGAAGTTTGCCAAGCCTGAAGGCCCGGATAAACGTAGACTGGTGAGCCGGGATGGATTCGAACCATCGACCCACAGCTTAAAAGGCTGTTGCTCTACCAACTGAGCTACCGGCTCTTCAAGAAAAGATGTAATAATAGTATAAATTCAGGTCTTTTTTGTCAAGAAAAAGCACCTAGAAAATAAAAAATTAATGTATCTATGCATAAATTTTCACAAAAATCCTTGGACCCTTTGAAACCTACCCACCTTAGATTGCTAGGATTTACCTAAAAAAAATTTGTTACCTAGCCATTATAATCTGCTCACGCCATGCTATGTACGACAACAAGAATCTTCATATAGCTTTAATTGAAAATTCAACCAAACCAGAGAAGGCAACAGTTTATTTTTCTGTGGATCCTAAAAGATGAATATCAAGAGCTGTTAGAAACTTACAAAAAAACAAACGAAAAAAGGAAACAAGAAAATCTAGAAAAAACCTATCAAGAAAGCTACCAAAAATTTAAAAATGCCTTCCCTGATAAAATGTATAAAAATTAAGAAAATAAAATCGACTTACTAATATAGCAATAAATAACAATCCCAAGAATATCCATAAGCGTTGCCAAGAACGGCCCTGCTGAAAAGGCAGGGTCAATATTTAGACGACGTAATAAAAAAGGAATAGCGCTACCAAGCATAGCAGAAATAAAAACAATGGTGCCCAGCGCACTGCAAATTGCCAAACCTTCTTGCACAGTACCACCAACTGAATAGCTGCGTACAAAAGAATAACAGGCCATAATCAGCGCAATAGTCAATGAAACAGCAAATTCACGGCGCAAGAAACGATACATATTAAAAAAGCCAATTTCTCCTGATGCCATACCCTGAATAACAACGGCCGAAGTTTGGCTGCCAGTATTACCGCCAGCACTAGTTAACATAGGAATAAATGAAATTAAAATACCCGTCATGGTTGCTTCATAGGCACGAATAATATTACCCGAAAAAGATTCTGCTATTAAAAGTGCAAGCAAAACATAACCACGTAAATATAAAAGTTTTGCAAAAGAAAGTTCAAAATAAGGCTCTTTGATTGTTGGCAAGGAAGCCATACGAGTAACGTCCTCACCTGCTTCTTCAACCAAAACTTCAACCAAAATGTCACTAGAAATAACACCAAGAAAATAATTATGTTCACCTACAACCGGTGCCGTCATTAATTCATAGTGCACCATTTTTTTTGCTACTTCTTCACGATCTTCTTTCACCTCAATTACCAACTCATTTTCGCGCAAAAAAGATGATAAACGTTCTTTAGGAGATTTTAAAACTAAATCTTGCAATTCTATATGCCCCACAAGAATATTGTCTTGATCGGTAACATAAATTTCTTGATGCAATTCTCTGCGCGGTTGCAACCGTTGTAAAATCTGAATACTTTTTTCTACCGTAAAACTTTGCATTAAGGTAAGAACATCAGTATCCATAATCCCACCTGCTGATTCAGGATCAAATTTCATCAATGAAAGAACTTTTTGACGATCTTGCGTACTTAATAAAACCAAATATTTTTTTAATTCTTCATCAGAAAGGGAATCAAATAAATCAGTCAATTCATCGAAAGGAGTTTTACTTAAAATAGCTGTTTTACCTTGGTCATTCAGACATGAAAGCACAAAAACTTTCATCGAATCACTCAGGTGACCAAAAACCTCAAACTGTAATTCATCGGGAAGTTGTAAAAAAATTTGTTTTACTTCTTCATGGTCAATCCGAGAGAAAAAGTCTGCTATATCGGCTTCATGGAGTTTGAGAAGTTCATGCCACAATTTTTCACCTTCTGGTGTATCATGCTTAATCAGTTGATCAACAGATTGGGTAAGGATTGTAATAAACTCTTTATTGTCAGCCATGAATATCTCCCTATCAACATGTTTAATTTGCAACTAATGAACAAAGGTAATCTTTTGCTAAAAAACCTCTCTTAAAGCCAGCATACTGGATTAGCAACCTATTGTCCATTTGACTTTAACTTTGAATATTATATTCTCTTATTTACATAGAATTTAGCCAATACTTTTCAATTATTAACGAATAATCATCTTTCCTACGTGTAAAATGGGTGCTTTGTGAACCAAACTAGTAGCTCTTTTAAAACTATTCACACCTTTGTTGTCCCCGAAAATCATACTCCAACACGGCTAGATAATTTTGTTCATCGCCATTTTTCACTCTATTCCCGCACTTTTATACAAAATCTTATACAACAGGGCTTTATAACTCTTAATAAAAAAAAGACAAAATCAAGCATACTGGTAAAAGCTCACGATGTTATTACTATTACTATTCCAGAAGAAGAGCCTGCGTTTATTACCCAACCAACTCCTGAGCAAAAAAATGCTTTAGAACAACTCAATATTAAAATACTTTATAGGGATGAACATTTCGCCGTACTCGATAAACCTCCTTTTCTCATGGTTCATCGTCCCTCGACAAAAAACAAAGAAATTACACTCGTTGACTGGCTTGTAAATTCAATGAAAGAAATCGCAATTATTGGTCACCCAAGCCGCCCTGGCATTGTTCATCGTCTTGATAAAGATACTTCAGGGCTCTTGATTGTTGCTCGTTCGCCTATTGGACAAAATATTTTGAGTAATCTTTTCAAACACCGCGGCATCAAAAAAACCTATTTAGCAATTGTTCAAGGGCATCCCGATAAAGAAGGTACTATTGATGCACCAATTGGCAGAAATCCGATTGTGCGAAATCAAATGACTATCAATGGCATAGAAGCCCGCCCTGCCATCACCCATTATAAAGTACTACGCTATTTTGAAAACAGTGCGCTGCTTGAAGTTTCACCAGTAACAGGAAGAACTCATCAAATTAGAGTACACCTCAAAGCACTTGGTCATCCAATTATTGGCGATGAAGTATACGGCTCTAAATCTCCTCTCATTAAACGACACGCTTTGCATGCGCATACTTTAACATTCAATTTTAATGGAAAAAATTTTTTCTTTGAGTCTCCTTTGCCACCAGACATGGTTGCCTTAATAGAAAAATTATCATCAGAAAAAAAATAAAATCATAGAGATATCACCATTATTTTCACTTCCATTTTTTGAATAACAAATTTTTCTTGATTTTTTTTTTAAAGCGACTTACGATGGTGCCAGCTAAGAAGGAATTGTAGTAATGAAGCGTCTAACAAAAAAAATGCTTCAGTTTTTTTATCTTTTAATTAAATTTATCCAATCTCTTGTGAGCATAATCTTCATATTTCCAATTTGCCAGATTCCACTAAAGAGCGTATTTATTTTTGGTTTTTGTTCAGGTACAGAAGAAATTTCACGATACAAAATTTGAAATTTATCTTTGAACTGTTGAACAAATAATCGATTTTCGGTTATATGCACATATTCATGATTTCTTCTATAGGCAGAAATAGTAGTGTTGGCAGATCCAAGCCATAAAATCTCTTTATCAAAAAAATTTTTGCCAAACAAAAAACATTTTAAATGCATAATAGAATAGGGTTTTTTGTATACAATTAAATTAATACCAATCTCTTTAAGTTGCGTAACTTTTTGATTAGATTGCTCCAAGCTTCCATTATCAACTATTCCAGTAACTTTAACCCCACGTTCATGCGCCTGACATAAGGCATTGGCAATATCTTTATCATTGACAATAAACTGAGCAAAATGAATGCTTAGTGCTTCATTATTAATAAGCCCGATTAAAATTTTTTTTATATCAATGTCTTGATTGGGTAAAAAATATAAAGCTTTTATACGATTTTTATCCTTTATCAAATGCTGTTTTGCATAAGCAATTGTTTCTTCTTGAGTAACAGGTCGACCACATCTTTGATAGGATGAAAATAATAAGAATGGTATTAACAATAACTTCTTCATATTCCTCAACTCTCTTGTAAAAAAACATTTAAATGCTACTAAAACTTCCATCGCATTTCAACCTCACCACCGACATCATCTCGTTGATCTTTGATGCCACGAATAGTAACATCATCAGACAACAAATATTCAACTTCGTAGCGAGTATCTTCTGATAAACTAAAATTCTTTTCGATCAGTGCATGCAAACGATCAGATACATCAATCTCAAAAGCACCGCGAAGCCCGCCTCGTCCTGTTTGATCAAAAAAACTGGGTACAATACGAATATGCTTTAAAGGCCCTAATAAATTTTTAAAATACCCTTCTAGTTTTGAATGTGGTTGCTCAGGACCAAAAATCAAATTCTCTAGATTTTGCATTATTAACGTTGGCATCACGAGTGCAACAGAGCCTTCTTCTGAGCCAGCAAGCAACAAGGTAATAATTTGCTCTTCAGTCAATGGTGGTGTTGATTCAAGACTAATATGAGGACGCTGTAATGAACCATTAGCATGAAGCGTTACATGATATTTTTTCACTTTACCTTTTGCAATCAATTCAAGAGCAGGATCTTCAAGTTGATGCGGCATAAAATAAATGGTCCCCTTAGTGATGTACAATGGCTTGTACGGAAATGCTAACATTCCAGAAGACAAATGAATATTACCAGTTATCAAAGGATTTTCTATATTTTCTTTGATCATAAGCTCAAGATGAGCATTTGTATGTAAAAAAGAAGTTTGTATAACGAGCGGCTTTTTTGTTTTTACAAAAAGGTTACAACCTATGCCACTATAATACGAACTAAATGGATTTATTAATTTAATAGCAACATCACGTTGTGAAACGGCAGAAAATATATTTTTTTTACATTGTCCATGATCTATTGTTATTGCGCCACGGCACATCAGATTTTGTAATGCCCGCTTTTCAAATAATACATTACCAGAAAATTCTGCAAAAACTTCTTTTTCAAGATTTAAAAAAACCTGCGCACATAATAAGGGAATATGAACAAATAATGTTTCATGTATATCATCCCAACTAATTGTTGCTTGTTTGCTTGCTATAGTTCCTTTATGAAGATCAATCGCAACATCATGTGCAACAACTTTTTTTTCAGATAAATCAGCTTTAATTAAAGCATTAATATTGTGAATAAAATTATACGTTTGCGGAATTTGAATATGGGCATTTTGCATATTGATTGTTCCTGTCAGTAAAGAATCTTCAAGCCTCCCTTTAATAAAAAGTTCCCCTTCGCCCCGTAAATCAAAACCTCCCAAGTCTTTCATCAACCCTCGCATGAACTGATAATTAATACGAGCCTGTAATTCTTTATGGTCATGAGGATCAGAAAAAACTGAAAAAAGTCGCTGATCATGAAAATCATGATATACCAAATTTTTTAAACATAAGGTCGGCATAATATCCATGGCCAAGGCATATTTATTTTTTCCAATGGTACCCTGTGCTTTAAAAACATCGTGCATAAAAAAATTACCTTTAGATTCAAGCTGCGAATTTAAAATATTATGAGTTGCAATAAAAGAATAAAAGCCGGTTGATGGTTTATTACGCTCAAAAACACATTTTATTTGCCCATCTCCAGGCTTAACAAACCAATAGGTCATTTTTGATTGCAAGGTAGCGGTATTTATAATATCAAATTGACCACGGCCTAATTTTTCATGCCATTCCCAAGATCCCTCCATGGTCCCTCCTGTTTGATGATCAAAAATAAGAGTACCACTCCAAAGATCTTTATTTTTATCAAAAGCAGTTTTTATAGTTCCTAATGGAATTGCACGATACTGTGCATTATCGATAGAAAGATCGCCATGCACTTTAAAATTTTGCGCAAAATCTATGGTAATTGCACTCGTACAAAAACCGGAAAATGAATCGCCTGCAAATAGTATAAGTTTATTTAATAAATTAATAGGAAATTTACTAATAATAACACAGCGCCTATCTTGTACCAAGCGAAGCTCGCTTTTCAAAGAGTGGTGTTTATTATGTAAGCTGATAGTTGCTTGATCACCATCATAAAGTGCAGAAAAATAACAATCTTTTTCATCAGCTTCAAACGGTTCAAAGGTAATTTTACCCTCTGCCTTTACTAAGGCTTCTTGCTTGATTTCTGATTTTTCAAGAACACAATGAGCATATACATTTCTAATACAAGGAATTTGCCATATATCCACCTGCGCATCAGTAATATACAAATTATTTTTAAGCCGCTGTTGCCCTACCGTCATTTCATTAGAAAAAGAAATAGTTCCTTGTACAATCTTTTGGGCATCAAAAAAAGAAAGCTGTCCTTTGCGAATAAAAAGATTTTTCATAACACATGGAACATCACTTGCTTCTAAAATTAATTTTTTTATGTGTTCATTAATTACGGGAATGCCATCAATTATACATGATTGAGCATCCACATCAGTCATGGTAATTTCAAGACCAACTTTACCGAGCAAAAATAATGATACTAATGAAAGATCAAGAACAAACTCCTTTGCATGCCATGACCATGAACCATCTGGATTGCGCACGCAAACATTTTCCGCATGAATACACCGATTAAAAAAACTTACACTTTTTAAGGTATAAGAAACTTCACAGTCAAACATTTTTTCAAATAAGTCTTTAAGTTTACCATGAAGAGCTTGCTTAAATTGTCGATCTTCTTGGAGTAAAAAAAGTGTAATGCCAAGGCCGATTATCAGCGAAACAATTATTTTTAGTGTTACTTTCATTTTAGTAAAATCCAAGAACCGTTATTGTAGCAATACATTCGAATAAATGAAATTTGAGAAATTGGACTTGTTAATGCATACATATATTTGTGGTCACGATCAACTAAGTATAGCGTACCTGCACTGACAGTGCCATCAGCATAAAAAATTACTTTATTATCTTTAAAAGTAATGCCGGATCTTATCAATTTCGAGGGTTGAGATGGCGGACCATAAGACCCTTTCAAAAAACCAATTTCAACACCTGGCACCAGCTGTTGCTTTATTGAAGTTGAAGAAAGAGCATTATGTTGTATATCAAATAGTAATACTTGATCTTCATCAAGAGTGATAGCTCGTTGTTTGAGATAATAAAAAATGCTATACAATTTTTCAACTTCAGTGCGCACTAAAAAACGTCTCACAGCAGAAATACTCGGAATACTTAAAGAAACAAGAAGTAATACAATTGCAAGAACTATTCCAAGATTAATAAGAAGGGATCCACGTCTAAAGTGGAACATTAGATAATCTCTTCTTCCTCAACAGCAGCAACCCGTGCTACTTCAGCAATAGTGGTAATACCTTCTTTGATTTTGCGCAATCCATCAGTTACTAAAAGTGTCATGCCGTCGACTAATGCTTGTTTTCTGATTACTGACATATCTGAACGTTCCATAGTTAACTTTGCAACTTCATTCGTCATTTCCATAACTTCAAAAATTGCCATACGTCCTTTGTAACCAGTTTTATTGCATTCTTCACAACCAACAGGTTTATAAAAAGTAATATCTGCTGCATGTTTGCGTGTTAGGCCTATGCTTTCTAATTCTTCTTCAGTTGGTTCATATACTTTTTTACACAAAGGACACAACGTACGAATCAAACGTTGAGCAATTACACAAATAACCGAAGAAGCAATCAAAAACGGTTCAATGCCCATATCAATCAAACGCGTAATAGTTGCAGGAGCATTATTCGTATGAATAGTACTAAGCACCAAATGACCTGTAAGTGCTGCTTGAATTGCAATGTGGGCTGTTTCTTGATCTCGTGTTTCACCAATCATAATAATATCAGGATCTTGACGCAAAATTGAACGCAAAGCAGCGGCAAAGGTTAAGCCAATTTTTTCACGAACTTGAACTTGACCAATACCCTTCATTTGATATTCAACTGGATCTTCAACCGTAATAATATTAACATCGGGCTTATTTAATTGTGAAAGCACAGAATACAACGTTGAAGTTTTACCAGAGCCAGTCGGTCCCGATACGTATATTATACCATTAGGCCGTGCAATATTTTGTTCAACAACTTTTAAATCACGCTTATCAAAACCAAGCTCTTTGATAGCTTTAAAAGCCTTAGTTTTATCAAGTAAACGCATCACAACCCGTTCACCAAATGTTGTTGGTAATACGGAAACACGAATATCCCACGCTTTGTCCGCAACTTTAATTTCAATACGTCCATCTTGAGGTATACGTTTTTCTGCAATGTTTAAATTGGCCATAATCTTTATACGCGAAATCAAGGCCGCTTGAACCCGTTTTGGTGGCATAAATGCTTCATGCATAACACCATCTATGCGATAACGTACTCGAACTTCTTTTTCAAATGGTTCGATATGAATATCAGAAGCACCACGCTTGACTGCTTGCACCAAAATGTGATTTACCAATTTAATAATCGGTGCTTCTGCTGCCATGGCAAGAATATCTTTTTCTTCAATGCCAGCAAGTTCAATAGTTTCTGGCGCACCTTTTTCTTCTTCGAGCTCCTCGATCATCTGCTTGGTGCCTTCAAGAGGATAGTAACGATTGATAGCATCAATAATAACTTCTGGAGTAGCTACCGCTCTCTCGGTATCCCCGCCCAATAAAAGGTCTAATTCATCAAGTGGCTGAAAATTACGTGGATTGGTTGTAACAAGCGAAATCCGCTCGCCAAGCATAACAGGAATAACAACATTTTGTCGTAAAAAACGCAAGGGAACTTTTGCAAGCAAAGATGGTTCAGCTATTTTTTCCGTAATTTTTTCAAGAAAAGGCAAAGAAAGAAGTTGTGCAAAAGCTTGTGCGATAGCAACATTGGAAACAAAATTTTTTTCACGCAAACATTGTTCAAGAGAAATTCCTGTTTGCTGCATAGTAGCATAACATTCATCAAGTTGTGCTTGTGTAAGCTTTTTTTGTTCTATAAGAATTTGGCCGATGTCATTTTTTATCATCGTTACCATCTCCAATGGTTGGATGGATTTTTAAGCTTTGCCCTTAATGTTACCATATCTTTTATCTACTTGGTAGTCTAGCAATACTCTCATAATATGCACGTGCTTTTGCAAGCATAGCAATTTGTTCAGAACTAAAAATTTTTATTTTATCATACTTCCCTAGTGTGAGCGATAAAACGGAATCAATAAAATAATCGATTGAAAAAAGATATGCAGCAGGAGTTGATAAATAATTTTTTATATGCTCGAGATATTTTTCATATTCCTCCTTTGACATAGATTTCAAAAATTCATATAAATCTTGATTATTTGCAAAATTACGACGATCAATAAAACAATCTTCAGGAACATAATCAGTAATATTTTCTGCTCCCCAATAAATTGGGACGCAACCGGACACTAAGCAATCAAAAATTTTTTCCGTAATATAGCCTGGAGTATTATTTGAGTTTTCATAACAAAAACAAAAACGATACTTTTTTAATACTGGTCGTTTATGAGGAACCTCACCTTTAAAGGTAACATAGGTACGAGGCCAACCTCCTTGACCATAAAAATAAAAATCATCTACTCCTTTTTTAGCAAGATTTTCAAAGAAAAAAATTACTTTGCGACGCGCAGAATAAAGCTCACCAGGACCAGAATACATTTTGTTTGAACAGATCATAGTACATAATTTTTTTTCTTCAAAACTGAGAACCTCTTTTTCAACTTCAAGTGAAGCCTGCGGATAAAAAAACTTAAAACTATTAATATTATTAACCATATGATCGGCCAAATGCAATATTTTATAAGGGCTAAAGTCATTATATGCTGCCTTGCAAATTAATGGTGGCTCCCAAACAGAAAGTACACATCTTTCTACTGGAACACCCATTGATACCAAAGTATGTTTTTCAGGAGAACCAATAAAAAAACACCCTGCACAATTTTTTGCATCAAAAAAGTTAATAGTTTTTACTTTATAGCCTAGTTTTTGTATTGATTGGCTCAAATAATAAAAAGGCATACAAACACCATCGCGCACTGAATCCTGTATATTAGTAAAATCTTTTTCTGGAATATTGAGGTAAAACGTATCGCCTACTGCAAAAGCAATTGTCGCAAACACCACAACCAACAATCCCAAAATAAACGATTTTTTCATACTACTGTCCATCCTTTTTTTAAAACAAATATTTTTAAGTACCATAGCCCGAAAAGCTTTTACCGTCCAGTCACTAATTTGCTTAAGCGGGTCAATTATGCTATTTTAATCATTATTTTAGATTATTTCATAAAATCATAATCCGCTGGATTTCCTATGAAACTACATCAATTTTTCAACTTTTTTTTCTGCTCTCTTATACTGGGCTCTTTTAAATTGGCAGCTCAACAAGAACAGACCTTGACCTTGGCAAACCAAGAATCTCCATCACTGACACAAAGAAAATTCTATAAAAAAACTAGCGAATCTCAAAAACAACAACGCATACCTAAAAAATTTAATCGCTTTACAAAAAAACCTTATCAAAAAAAATTTAAACCAAAAAAAGTTCCAAAACCTATTATAGTAACTATAAAAAAGGATACCTACAAAGAAAATCTCTTAAAAATGCCTATTCGCGATCTCAACATTGAGCAACTTTTGGATGCTAAAAACTACGCACTTGCTTCTCAGGATAAAGAATTGGCGATCAAATTTCTTGAGCAAGTAATTACCAAAAGCAACGATCAAGAAATTTTAAGAACAACGCGCTTGGAGCTTGCAGATCTTTATTTTGACAAAGGCGACATCAAACATTCAGGAAAATTGTATCGTAAATACGTAGAATTTTATCCTGGCAGCAAAAACCGCGATTATGCAGAATATAAGTCAGTTCTTTGCCGTTTCTATGTGCGCTTAAAACCTCCACTTGATCAAAGCAAAACGCGTAAAACAATTTCATTGGCCACGTTATATTTGGATCGTACGGATAAAAAAACCTACGAAGATGACGTTATCAAAATTCGTCAAACTTGCTACAAAGACTTGTATGAATATGAAATGAATATTTTCAATCAATATATCAATCTTGAAAAATTCACTGCCGCACAAACCCGTCTTGAATCAATCAAACAAGAATTTTTACCAATTATGCCAGAAATTGAACCTATGTTGCTTGAGCAAGAAGGAGTTGTTGCGCAAAAGCAAGGTAAAGAGACTATTGTAGTACAAAAAAAAGATGAACTGAGTCGTCGTTTTCCAAACTACAATCCAACTGTTTTGATTGCAGCAACACAACCTAAAAAAAGATTTATTGATTTATTTTGATTATGAATACAACTTATAAAAGCACCTTTGGCACCTACGGTGAAAATCTCGTCGTCGATTATTTAAAAAAAAATGGTTTTACTGTTCTTGAGCGCAACTATAAAAAGTTTTACGGTGAAATTGATATCATTGCGCAACGTGATGACACCATCGTTTTTGTTGAAGTAAAAATGCGACAAAAAGCGTATTTTGAGCTTTCAACACTCATTATTCCTTCAAAACAGCGCAAAATTATTAAAACTGCTGAAAGTTATGTTGCCAGCAAACATTTGTATGAACACATCCTTCGTTTTGATGTTGCTTTAGTAGAAGGCTATGGTGATCAAGCGAAGATCAACTATATCCCCCATGCATTTGGCAAACCCTGTGAATTTTTTTAGAAAAAAGTTATGAAAAAATCTCTTTTTTTATTGTAAAAATTTTTTCAAGGCCACCTATTTTTTTTTAAATCTAATCTCACGCGCTTCATGCCAGCGGGGCATAAAGGTATTGCTTGCCCAATACCTTTAATACAAGGGCAAAAAGGGATGGTCTTCCCTTTTAAACCCTCAGCGTTTTATAGAGGGCCCTCTCGCCTTCTTATTTTCAAAATTTTTCTTCACTAACTTTACGTTCTTCATTTCTGGTTTACTGCATGTAGCTAGAATCGGCTGCGGAACCCTAACAATAAAACGCATAGAAGGTACTTATAGCATTCTAGATTTTTTTCTACGAAAAAAATAATAAATCTTCGCGAGAGACGAGCGTAGCGAGCTATTCGAGCGCTTCTGAATAAAAAAATGGCTAAATATGATGTTTTTAACTTTTTTAGCTCGCCTGTATGAGCGTTCTCAGATTTTTCAAAGAAAAATCTAGAATGCGAGTTCGAGCGTAGAGCAATCCAACAGCATGTTGGTGTATTTTTTATCCAATATTTTTTGTACACTCAAAAAATATTGGTGCTGCCCGCACAGGGCCATGAGATTTTAAAAATGAAGTTTTATTACTGAGAAATAAGATGAAAAAAGAACTATTATTAAGATCAATAACAGGCTTTTGTTTCGCTGTAACTATACTAGGCACCCTCATGCTATTGCCCCCTTGGTCCTTTGTTGCTTTATTATTATTGATAGCCGGCAGCATCGCTATCAAAGAACTACCTCTTTTAGCCAAACCTAATACTCTAAAATTCTGGTTTTTATTAATTTTTTATCTGGCAACCCCTTTTGCATTAATGGCTTTTATGGCCATTAATGCAGCCTATAAACCCTTTCTCATTTTGATCTTCCTGGTAGCTTTCTGCCATGATACTTTCGCCTATCTTGGCGGCAAGCTTTTTGGCAAGCATCACATAGCACCTTCAATAAGCCCAAACAAAACCTGGGAGGGTTTTTTAAGTGGCCTTCTGGCAACCCTGCTTGTACTCAAAATATACCCAATTCTCCCCTTTTCTTTGACTCAGTGGATAGGGATGAGCCTACTTTTGACCTGCACTGCCACCTTGGGAGATCTGTTTGAATCGTGGCTCAAACGCCAAGCTCGGGTAAAAGATGCTGGCTCTTTTTTACCTGGCCATGGGGGCCTACTGGACCGTTTTGACAGCATAATATTTCTATCTGTAACAATTTTCATACTAATCAACCTATAAATCTTACCACATGAATGCTTCTTAGGAAATTTTTGCAAAATATTTTATCCAGACAATTTACATTTGTAATATTTATGCTATAGTTAAACTATTACCTGGTACAAATAGGCAAGCTTAAAGTAACCCTACCAGGAAATGGATTTAATATCCCGCTGCAAAGCAGCGTAAAAATGGAGGCATAAAAACAATGAATTTCAGACGTATTCTTTTTGGCATTATTGCCATTTCATTCATACTTTCAAATTGCATGTATTTTCTTAATGCAATGGATTTAAATGAATTTAAAGAAAATGCAAAAATTCTAACCGTTCAAGGTGCAAAGAAAACTTCAAAATTAGCAGCTGATTTTGCCCAATATCTTGAAGGTACACCTACACAAAAGCACATCGAACAAGCTCAAGAAATTATCACTTCCCCTGAAGCACAAGAAACAATAAATTCTTTCAACTCCTATGGAGAGTTTTTTGAAGAATTTACCATAGATCATCCGTACTTTTATTTAGCTGCACAAGGTTTTGTCGGTGTTGTTCTTATTGGTACTGCATTATATCTCGTTTACAAAACAGGAAGCTTGCATAAAACCGATACCGTTTTAGAATTTATCAAAAAAAATCCTGAAATAAGTGCGGTGACATTTCTAAGCCTTCTAAATTTTAGCTTGTATGTGGCAAGTAATTTAAATCCTGAAAGTGCCGTAAGTTCAATCTACAAAAATGTCGGCAGCTGGCAAGGAATTGGTTTCTTAACCCTTACTGTAGGAGCTGGCATCAAATTTTATAACTGGCTTACAAGCGGCAAAGAAAAAACGCAACAAGTTTATCCCGCTTTACCTTCAACAAAAGATTCTTCAACAACACCTGAAAATGCTGAAGATCAAAAAAAATTAGAGAAAAAGGAAGAAAACACTCAGCAGCATTATGATTTAAGTTCTTCGACATCATCTATTTCAAGTACATCCAGCTCAAAAGAATCAACGCCCAGTTCTGGAAACTCTTCTAATAGCTCTTCTTCAACAAACTTGAAAGAAAAAAAACAACAACTTGTTACAAATCTAGAAAATATTTTAGGAAATAAACCGTCATTAACCGAAAATGCTTTATTGCTACAAGTTAAAGATTTTAACGATCAAAAACTTAATGAGCTTATTACAACATTTTTCACAGAACTTAAAAGCGACGATAAAAAAACCAGTTATGGAAATGCTGCGAGTAAAAAATTTGCTATTGAACAACATTTAAAAAACATTAAGAAACTCAATTAATTTGAAATTTTTAGGCTGATAATCTTCCCTTCATGCTGCTTGTACGCCGAAGTTCAAGTGAAGGCTGGGAGTTTATCGAAGTATCCCAGGCTTTGCGCAAAGCTTCACCGTACTTCGCAGGGTGAACGGCGTAAGGGAGATATCGTTGTGGATTTTCAGTCCATTTATAAATGTTTTCACATTGAAATTATTTGGCAGCATAAATTATAACAAATTGTTTCACACTGGAATTTACAAAACAACATTGAATCAAGCGTAGAATAAATTATAATTGAAATAAAAAAAATATAGCCACGGTATTGACATACTTTTTAAATTCTATAAAGTTAAAAGAAATGGCTAGCCTTACATTCGCAAACTAAGAAAAATTGAATGTAAGATTATGTTTAATCACATTAATGGAGGTGTATTCGTATGAATACTATTCGTTTATTCTCATTAATCACTCTTTTGGGATTAGTAACATCCCAAGCAGTTGCAATGGACAATCAAGCTTTAGATGCAATCTTTAAAGAAAAGATGCAAGCTCTAGAAAAAGAGACACAAGAAGCTCTAATAGATTTAATTCCAGTTACAGCTGCTGAAGAAATTACTTCAGCTCAACCAGTTACAGAAGCTGCAAAAGTTGCTTCAACTTGGACTGAGACTGTTAAAGAAGTTGCTAAAGCAGCTTTAGAAAAAGGTCAAACAGTTCTAGCTATTCCAGTGAACCATCCATATTACACTGCTGGCGCCGTTGCTGTTATTGGCGGTTCTTGGGTTGTGTACAAATATGGCAACATAGAATCCATCAAGAAGTTTGTAAACAACAACAAAAAAGCTTTAGGAATGGGCTTGATTGGTACTACAGCTTTAGTTGGTTCTGCCTATGCAGCGAACCACTATGGATACGTTCCAAGCATGGAAACTGTTAAAGGTTACATGCCTTCTATGCCAAGCATGGAAACTGTTAAAGGTTACATGCCTAGCAAAGAAACACTAAGCAATGCAGCATTCAACTGGAAAACTGGCACAGCACTAGGTACTCTTGGTATAATTGGCCTTGGTTATTATGGCTTGAACCAATACAACAACAAGCAATTAGCACCAGCTAATGAAGCTTACCCGAACAAAGAAGAAAAATCACCTGAAGTGAACCCAGCTCCAAAAAAACCAGTTAATGCACAACCAACTGCAACAACTGGTCAACAAGGTTCACAAGCTAACTTGAAACCGGTTACAAAACCGACTACAACTGTTACAACAACATCTAAAAATCCTGTTGTTGTAAACAAAGGTGGCATGTTCTCTACAAGTAACGTAGAAGAAGTTAAGCAAAACTTAGTAAAAGCATTAAATGCTAATAACAAAGTTGAAGCTAATAACATTGTTACAGCACTTAAAGAAGCAAACTGTGGTGACTTAACTCAGTTAACTAATACATTCTTTACTGCACGTAACAACGAAGAATTCGTTTCGGTTATTAATCAAATGAAAAACATCCAGTTTAAAACAGTTTCCGATCTTAAGAATTCTACTAGGATTAAAGAAGACCGACGCGTTAAAGCGGTTACAACTGCTTATGACAACGTTGTTAAAGCACTCGAGCAAATCAAGTAATTAGTTCTCGCAAGAGGCTAGCTAATCATAAGGGCTGAGGAACTTTCCTCAGCCCTTTAATTTTTTATCGTTTTAAGTAGGCAACCAACGCTGTTTGAGCAATGCGCTCTTCAGCGCCCGTCTGCATATTTTTTACCATTACGGTTCCGGTCTCTTGTTCTTCTTGGCCAATAATGAGCACATGCTGTGCGCCTATTTTGTTTGCTTTGCGCAGCATGCTTTTAAGTGAACCGCCATCCAAGAGCACATCAGTACATAAGCCATTATTTTGTAATTCATCAGCAATAAATAACGCGAGATTTTGTTGCTCAGGCCCCATGGGCACAACAACCTGTATTCCTGGCTGCTGCGGCAATGGTAATATATTTTTAAGCGGTTCAAGCAGCAACATCAAGCGCTCTATGCCAATAGAAGCTCCAAGGGCAGGATATTCTGTTTTACTGCCTAATTGCCCCGCCAAATGGTTATACCTACCACCACCACAAAAGGCACTTTGGGCCCCAAGTTCGGTACTAACAAATTCAAACGCCGTTTTATCATAATAATCAAGGCCACGCACCAGCGTTGGTTCAACACTAAAGGTCACTGAAAGCTCTTGCAAGGTTTCTTGTACTTGTTTCCATTCCTGTGCACATTCTGTGCATACATGGTCAGCAATTTTTGGTGCATTCCGGTACTGTTCTTGGCATACAGAGTTTTTACAATCAAAAACACGCAAAATGTTTTTTTCTTTACGAACTAAACACGTTTCGCAAAGATTATGTTTTACCGAATTTAAATATGCTTCTAGTACCGTTTTGAAACGTTGACGATCAGCCTGACAACCTAAAAAATTTATTAATAAGGCATAGTTTTGAAGTTGAAAGCGCTGCGAAAATAAACGATCAAGCAACGTAATTAAATAAGCATCATACCAAGTAGATGGTGTATTGATAATTTCCATATTAATTTGATGAAACTGACGGAATCGACCTTTTTGCGGTCGTTCATACCTGAACATGGGACCCCAAGAAAAAACTTTCCAAGGAAAAGTTTGTATGCTATGCTCCAAAAACGCGCGCATAGTAGAGGCTGTTGCTTCTGGCCGCAGACACATTAATTCCTCTTCTTTTTGCGTTGCGATAGTAAACATTTGTTTGGTAACAACATCAGTTTCAAGACCCAATGAACGCTTGAAAAGCTCCGTTGATTCTAAAATTGGTGTGGCAATTTCAGTAAAGTGATGACACATAAGGTATTTTTTTGTGGTATCAACAATAAAATTGAATAGTATTAAATCTAAAAAATCTTGCGTTCCACGAATTTTACTGACCATAGGGCACCTTTATTTTTCATTGCAACAAACTAAAAAAAATTATACTCAATTTAGCAAATTTATGAAAAAGTTTTATACATTTTTTTGAAAATAGTTGACTTTTATTCAGGTATAATGTTAGAACATAGGTAAAACATAAAAACTCCTAGCATACCATATAATTTAAGAAGGAGGTAACTATGGTGCGATGAAGAAAAAATAAATATTGTATTTAATGTCAAAAAAAAAATATAAAAAAGATTGACTAACGTAGATAAAAATTGGTAGAAAATAATATAGTGTCGGAGTGTC
Source organism: Candidatus Babeliales bacterium (assembly GCA_020054235.1). Classification (GTDB taxonomy): domain Bacteria; phylum Babelota; class Babeliae; order Babelales; family JACPOV01; genus JAGVLQ01. The sequence goes on along the minus strand of JAGVLQ010000011.1, from coordinate 4,050 downwards.
AGTAATGTATAACACTTCTAAAAAAGGAGTGACCATGAGAAAACAATTAAAAGTTTCTCTCCTTCTTCTCAGTGCAGCTAGTTTATTACAAGCAGAGGATTGTGATAATTCATCACATACCTTCCTCTGGATTCGTCCACCCTTCCAATCTCATATGCCAGAAAAAGAAGCAATGTGGCGTGATCGTGCCCTTGCTCGTGATTGTGGCATAAGTGGTGCAATTCAAGCAGTTCCATTCGGTGGTCAAACCACGCAAGGTAAAGACATCGGCAAATACTTCATGTTCTGCAACAAAAATTGTTTAGTTGTAGCTGAAGGTAACGCTTTCGGTGGGGCATTAGTACCTGGTGCTGGTAATTACAATCCGAACTTACGCGATGTAAATGCTGCAAACTTCAATATCCATACAACAGGCGCTAATTTCGAAAGTACCATTTGCTTTAGCCCGCGCCAAAGCTTTGCAGGTGTTGGTATTGACTACAAACAATATCTCCATCGCCGTGATGCCTGCGAAAAAAGATGGTGGTTTGAAGTTTCATCACCAATTGAGTGGGTGCGCAATGATGTTCGTTTAACAGAGTCTATCAGTAACCCAGGTACTGTTGCAGCTGGCGCGCAAGGTAAAGTTAATACCAGCATGAAAGAAGCTTTCTTAGGTCAAAAACCATTCTTAAATAACATAACGCAACCAAGTGCTGTTGGCTTCTTGGTAACTGGTTCAGTATGGAATTTTGGTAAAATAGCTGGTAGCAGAACTCATACTGCCGCTGCAGAAATTGAAGTAAAAATTGGGTATGACTATCTTTGTGAAGAAATGTGCCATGCAGAAGGTTACATTGGTGGCTTGATACCAACAGGTAACAGACCAAAAGGTGAATTTGTGTTTGAACCAATTGTTGGTAACAACTTCCATGGTGGTTTAATGTGGGGTGCTTCCTGGGGTTGGGAAATCTGGTGCAGCTGTGACCGCTACTTGCATTTTGAAATGGCAACTAACGGCCGCTACTTGTTCCAAAACACTCAAACACGTTCATTTGACGTAAAAAACAAACCATGGAGCCGTTACCAATTGGTATACCGTAATGCAACTGAAGCGGCTGCTCAGGTAGTACAAGAAGGTATTAACGTATTTACTCAAAAAGTAAAAGTACGCCCTCGCTACCAAAAAGACTTGAACACTGCATTAGTATATAGCCACTGCGGATTCCAAGGAGAAATCGGTTATAACTTCTGGGCAAAAACTAGTGAAAAAGTTAGCCTAAATACTCCATGGGTACCAGGACCGGCATTTGCAAATATAAATGCTGCGGGCTTCTCAACTGATATTTCAGAAATCAACCGCGCAATTACAATCAAGGAAATATTTGACGGAACTGGAGCAACAATCGCTTATAGCAATAATGCACGAATTCAAGAACAAGACCTTGATCTTGGTTCAGCTGCAACACCATGCGCTATTAGCAATATCTTCTATGGCTCATTGGGTTACCGTTGGGATAACTGGTGCTGGCCGGTATTTGTCGGCGTAGGCGGTTCTTATGAACTTGCTTCCAGCTGCAGCGCCGTAAATCGTTTCACCGTTTGGGGTAAATTCGGCGTATCATTGTAACGAAATAGCATTTAAAAAAAGAGCTTCGATAAATATCGGAGCTCTTTTTTTAAAAAAGGGGTTTGAATGAATAAAAAATTTTATATATTATTTTTCTCCCTCATATTTAGTACAGCATTATTTGCAGATCTATTTAAAGATGCTCAAACAGCAATAAAGAATAAGGATAAACCAGGAGCAGCTAAACTGCTTGAGCGAATCCTAGATAAAAAAGAACAAAAATTAACACCTCGTTTTGAAAAAGAATTGCAAGATAGTTTTACAAAAGAATTTGGTGTTGATTACAAAACAGTACTTAGAGAAACTCCTCCACCTCCAACACCACGTCCAGTCACAGCATCAAATGAGTATATAGCGCTCCAAACACCGCCAACTGATAAATCTTCTGCTCAGAAATGGTTACAAGAATATACAAATCTACAAAATGCAATAAATACTGGCAAGTATAGTGGTGACTTGAGTGGTTTAGCTTCAATTCATACCAATGCTACAAAGCTTGCTCAAGCTGCTCCAGCACCAGCTCCGGCACCAGCACCAACAGGCGTTAACACCGCTAATAATGCGGCACAAAAAGCTTTCAGTGACGTTTTGACTGCAGCTGATAAAATCGATACCAACAAACAAAATGCTCTTGCACAGAGTTGGGGTTTTACGGATTTTAACGATATGAAGAATCATGCCTTAAAAATGAAACCTGTTGATATAGAAAAGGCATAATAAATCGCAAGACTTATTTTATTCAGCATAATTTAAAAAAGCTCAGGTCTCACCTGGGCTTTTTTTATTTTACCTACTTCTTTAAATATGCTACCTTCAAAAATATTCAAAGCTCATCAAATAAAAAAAGGAATTTCCATGCTTTCGCGCCCAACGGTTTTGGTCATCGGCGGTGCCGGCTACATTGGCTCGCACACTGCATATCTTTTGGCAAAAAACAATTATCAGGTGATTGTGCTGGATTCCTTTGTGCATAACCAATATTTTAACCCTACTTGGGCGCAGATAGTTCGCGCTGATTTTGCAGACCAACAAATCTTAGATTCACTTTTTTCTCAACACCAAATTGGTGCCGTAATGCATTTTGCCGCATGCATTGAAGTCGGCGAATCGGTCAAAGATCCATTAAAATTTTATGAAAATAATGTTGCCAAAACCATAACGCTCTTACAAACCATGCGCAAGCATCATGTGGACAAATTAATTTTTTCTTCAAGTTGTGCCGTCTACGGTGTGCCTCAAGAAGTTCCGCTCGTGGAAGAGCATCCATTCAATCCGATCAGCCCCTATGGCAAAACCAAAGCAATAGTTGAAACTATTTTGCACGATGCAGCACAAGCATATAATTTCCGCTCCGTTAGCTTGCGCTACTTTAATGCTGCTGGCGCATTGCCTGAAGAACAACTGGGAGAACAACACAAACCGGAAACACATATTATTCCTTTGCTCCTGAAAGCAGCCCGCACTCAACAACCATTTTCAATTTTTGGCAGCGATTACAAAACAAAAGATGGCACTGCTGTTCGTGACTATTTGCATGTACTTGATATTGCACAAGCGCACCTTGCAGCCTTGCAGCATTTGGAACGTGGCAACCCCTCCGATGCATTTAATTTAGGAACTGGTAATGGTTTTTCAGTTAAAGAAATGGTAGAAACGGTTGGGCAAATTTGCAAAACCAACATTCACGTTAACTGGCAAGCACGCCGCCCCGGCGATCCAGCAATTTTAGTTGCTGACCCAAGAAAAGCACAATCAATTTTGCGATGGAAACCAAAATATTCAGAATTATCGTTTATTGTCCAATCAGCGTTAGCATTTGAAAAAACCGCATTGCACCAAAGTTTGATCATAGAAAAGACGGCGTAATACTTTGAAAAAAGTATTTAATGAATTTTTTTTAAAAAATTTTTTATTAAAAATTATTTTGATGCATTTTAAAATGCAAAGAAATTCTCAGGGTTATTAATTTTTTTTTAATTTAATCTTACGGCCCTATGCGGGCAGCATAAGGGGTATTGTTTGGTCAACACCCCTTAACCCCAGACCACATAAGAGAGGATCTCTTATGTATCTCTCGTACGCTCCAACTCGCATTCTAATTTTTTTCTTGAAAAAATTAAGAACGCTCATACAAGTTGAGCTAATTTGGCTAAAACATCTTATTTAACCATTTTTTTTATTTTGAAGCGCTCAAATGGGAAGTTTTCTTACGAAAACTTTGCTCTCGCGAACCCAAATTATTTTTTTCTGCGAAAAAAAAATTAATTTAATTTTGCGAGAGATGAGCGATAGCGAACTATTCGAGCACTGCCGAATAAAAAAATGAATTAATACGATATTTAAAACTTTTTTAGCTCGTCACTGTTTGAGGTCCTCAATTTTAAAAAAATTAGGACCGAGTTACGAGCGTACAGCAGTCCAGCAGCATGCTGGTGTATTTT
>JAGVLQ010000026.1 GCA_020054235.1 Candidatus Babeliales bacterium | reverse complement strand
TTTAGTTACTAACTATTGTGATTTAAGTGGATGTTTTATTGATAAAGCTGATTTTTTTCAGATTGAAGCAGTTTCTGATGATTCTTTATTTAAAATTATAAAATTTACTTTCCAAGAAAATGATTCTTTACCTCATGTAATAGAGGGTTCTATAAACCTTAATAATGGCAACATGTCAAAAATGTTTATTGTCTTAGGTGCAAAAAAAGTTGAAATATTGTTACATCCAACGGCTTTTGAATAACATTTTCCAAGAATTTTAAGCTATTGATCTTTGTGTTTTTTTAAAAATTAAAACTCCTTTTTTAATGGCTTCAATTTCAGCACATGCTCTCTGATAATTTCCAGTGGTTTCTCACCATCAGGTAAGCTTATTTACTTTGCATCAACCAGAAGGCGGTGCCAGGCGCGTGGAGAACAATGGGTAAATATTTGCCTTAGCTGGCCCAGGCTCATGGAGTCTAGGGCTTTTTTTAGCCAAACTGTTGAATTATCTGTTTTGGAAATACATCAAAAGACAAAAAATCAAAACTTCTGAACCATTCTCCTTTAAAAAGGATGGCCACGCCAGCCGAAGTTTGCCGAGCCGGAAGGCCCGTCTACGCTTTCCTGGCTACGCCAAGGCGAGCAGCTTCGCCGCGGCATCACGGCATAGCTCCAAAGGAGCGACGCCGGATGGTGCCAGCTCGTAAACATGTTCAGGAAGAAAGAAATAATGATAGAAATTCCATTACATCAGATTCAGACAGTGTTTAGAAAATTTAATATAGAAATTTAAATTTACTTATTATTCCTTTAAGCTTTTATGCATTTAGATAAGATCTATTGACAAAGTTTAAGGTCAATAATTATGATCAAAAAAATAAAAGGAGAAAAATGATAAAAAAACTATTAGCAAGTATAATAAGCTTATTATTCACTACTATGCTACAAGCAAACGCAGTATTTCCCTTTCTGCTTGTTATTGCAAGAGCTAATGAAGCCTTTCCCTATTTTTACATAGCAATTCTTTTAATGGTTTTTGTTGAATTTATTATTTTTTGCTTGCTACTCCCCCAAGAAAGCCGCCTAAAAATAGCTTTGGTAACCATCTTAATGAATATAGCTTCAGCAATAGTAGGACTAATTTCATTATTTTTGGGATTTGATTTAGTAGCACCCCTTTTTATATATATGTTTAAACTTCCTCCTCACTACCAATTTTACGGATATGCTTTATGGTATGCCTTTTATATGACTTCAATCAACACAATAGTAGAGTACTGGATTGCCGAGATCTGGTTTAAGAAATACAATGCACGCAAATTGCTTTTTTATATTTTTTTAATTAATGCTGCCAGCACATTCATTTATATTGGCACCCCATTCATTTATGAATATTATTATGGACCTTTAAAAATTACAGCATAATTCTTCAAAACAACTTCACCACCTTCATCTTCACAACACATTCTCTTATTTTTTCAAGCCCCTCGAGGTTTTTTGACAACACCGCTTGTCGTGCGTCAACCAGAAGGCGTTGCCAAGAGCGCGATGAATAATGGGCAAAGAGATTCCTTAACTGGCCCAGGTTCATTGATTCTAGGGCTTTTTTGAGGCCAAATTGTTGAATTATCTGTTTTGGCGATAAATGGAGGTTATTTAGGGTTAAATGAGAAAGCATTTCATAATCAGAGTTTGCTTGGTAGTCAAAGAGTGCTAAGCGCTTACGGGTAAGTTCATCAAGGTAATACAATAACACTTTACGGGCAATCGCTGGTTTGAAAAGTTTTTTAAACGTGAGATCCGATTTAATCTTAAGCTTTGCAAAAAGCTGCTTTATTTTTTGCCGTTTGTTTAAACGCACCTCCATGCGCAAGACTTCAAATTTCTTTTTTCTTTTTTTAAGTTTTTTAAATAATGGTGCTTGGAGTGCGTTATCTTTTTCAAGCGCACGCTTTTCTGATTTACTTGCTTGTTCTAAATCTTTTATTTTGTCATAGAACACTACTTCATACGCATTACAGTGCCATTTGTAGCTATAGCCATCATTTTTATAGTTTGTTTCATTAACATCCAGGGAGCGATTAAGCTGCGCTTCTTTTATTTTGTTTATGTAGTGATATGGCGTTGTACCATCAGTAAGTGGAATATTTTTAGCATAGTGAATTCCTGAAACAGGGGCTTGCGCTAATATTTCTTCATTTGTTTGCACGCCCATTTGGTCAAGCACGTCAGCAAGTTTTTTTGCTACGCTATCAAAATCTTTATAGCGTAGTTCTTGAAAGTTGTTGCAAAATATGAGCTTGGGCAATGAGAGCTCAATTTTTAGGCATGGCTCAAAGGCATTGTGTTTTGCCAAAGAGCTATAAAGGGTTAGGCGTGGTTTATAGATTCCCTCTTTCAGTTCTTTTTTTGTGGGGTTTTGTTTTGCATACAGCCCCGGTATGCCATTGCCTTTGAGGATAAAGCCCGCATGGGGTCTAAATAACTCCGGCTTGGTGATAGTAAAGTGGTTGTGGGTTAACAGAAGTATTATTGTATCTATCATTGTATTATGGCTGATGTTTTTTCCCAAGAGTACAGGAGTAGGCAAAAAAAATAAAGGCCCGCGAATGTACGGGCCTTTTTCTTGGTGTTTAGTTTGTGCTTTTTTTGATTTCTTGCTTCTTTTCTTATTAGCATCAACTCTTTTATGAACTTTAACCAACAAAACAAATAATGTTGCAAGCCTTTTACGCTCATCAAAAGACAAAACCAAACTCATTGTTCGGTTTCTTAACATACAAAACAATCTTTCATATAAAGCTTAAAAAGCTTTATCTAATTTTTTTGAACTTAAACAATAATAAGTAAAAAGGGATAATTCTAAATTGCCGATGGGCAATCTAGTGCGCTAGATTCTAGCAAGAAAAGTATTTAGAACTTTTTTTAAAGTAGAACCCATCCCAATGCCATACATGCACTCGGCATGCATAGTTGAGCAGTGCGCAAAGAATATGATATCGCAACTCATGGGTTTCTCCTGTTAGTAAACATTTAGATGGCTTTGTAGTTTATACATTTTATTGGCTATTGCAAGAACAAAGTAAAAACTCATCAAAAAAACAATTTTCCAGTACACTCTTTTTAGCTTTATTTGCAAATACTATCGAACATGTAATAAGAAAGACCTACACAATGAATGCCATCATTATTGCACGCGTCAGTACCGAAGAACAAAAAGAGGCCGGGTTGTCATTGCCCGCACAGATCACACGGCTTAAAAACTATTGCGAAAGTAAAAACTTTACTATCATACAAAGTTTTAGTTTTGATGAAAGTGCCTACACTGACGAACGCGGGCAGTTTGATCAAATCTTGGCATTCATAAACATGCAAAAAGAAAAGATAGCATTGTGTTGTGATAAAGTTGACCGCCTTTCGCGCAACATGTTTGATAAGCGCATTTCATATCTTTATGACAAAGCATTGAAGGATGAAGTTGAACTCCATTTTATTTCCGACGGTCAAGTAATCAACAGCGGCATTTCAGCAGCAGAAAAGTTCCACTTTGGTATCAGCTTGGGGTTAGCAAAATATTACTCAGACGCCATTAGTGACAACGTAAGTCGCGCGCTTGAACAAAAATTACGCGCTGGCGAATGGCCCGCAAAAGCACCCTACGGCTACCGCAACATACGCAGGGAAAACCGCAAAGCAGACATTATTGTAGAAGAGTATGAAGCGCAATTAGTCAAACTTGTGTATGAGCTTTATGCAACCGGCAGTTATTCCATGCAACTGTTGTGCGATAAACTCAAGAAAGAATATCGTCTCAATTGGTCACGAGGCTACATCGATTATCTTTTGAAGCAAAAGTTTTATTGTGGCATCATGAGGTGGAATGAAAAAGAATATCCCCACAAGTACCCACCCATCATAACCAAAACCCTCTTTGAACAAGTGCAGGCAATCAAAATGAACTTTAATAAAAAACCCATCAAATACGCCGGCAAACCCTACATTTACCGCGGCCTTATCCGCTGCGCAGAGTGCGATTTAGCCATAACACCAGAAAAACATAAAGGATTTGTCTATTACCATTGCACCCAATACAACGGCAAACATAATGCACCGTGGTTACGAGAAGAAGAGCTCACCCGGCAATTTGAAGCTGTTTTTAAAAACTTACAAATGCCACCGGATATTGTTGAGCAAATTATTGCCACGCTCAATGAGCTTGAAAAAGAGAAACAAGATTTTTATGACAATCACGTCAGCGTGCTCAAAAAGAAACAAACGCAAACCCGCACCATGCTTGATAATTTATACCTTGATAAATTAAAAGGGAGAATTACTGAGAGCGAGTATGTCAGATTTCATCAAAGTCTGAAGGATGAACTGACTACCTTAACCATTAAACTCGAACAAATTGACGAGGCTCACGACAACTACACAATCACGGCAAAACTCTTAGTAGATCTAGCATCCCGTGCTCATGAACTTTTTGTGAGTTCTGAAGTTGAGGAAAAACGACAGCTTATCAAGCTGGTACTTTCGAACGTACGCCTAAAAGACGAAAAGATGCTCTACGACGCGCATAAGCCCTTTGATGTAATACTAAAAACAGCGGATTGCCAAGAGTGGTGTGCCCGGTAGGATTCGAACCTACGACCTACGGATTAGAAATCCGTTGCTCTATCCAGCTGAGCTACGGGCACGCATAAAATTTTGAAGAATAATTAAGACAAGTACCCCTAAGTATAGGGCAAATTTAAGCTTAGCGCAAAATCGATCTTATGATTTTGTTACAAAAATCTTAGTAAACTCTTTGGCAATTTCTTTGACCTTGCCATCAACCTCTTGAGAAAAGTCCTTGGTTTCTAAAATAGTTTCATACACTTCTGGATAAACAGCCTTTACATAGCTAACAAACTGCAAGGCAAAGTTATTTACCTGCTCTTTGCCTATACTATCCAAAAAGTTTTCTTTTAATAAAAAGAGCATTAAAACTTGATCAACAAAAGAATACCCAACAAATTGTGGTTGCTTTAAGAGCTCTACAGCAATAGCACCACGCTCTAGTTTCTTTTGCGCTACCACATCAAGCTCGGTACCAAATTGAGCAAAATCGAGCAATTCATGATATTGCGCTAACTCTAAGCGTAAGGCACGCGTCATCTTTTTAATAGCTTTTGTTTGTGCTGCGCCTCCAACACGCGAAACTGAAAGCTCCACGTTCACAGCAGGCCTAATACCTTCATTAAATAAATGGGAATCTAAAAAAATCTGTCCATCAGTAATGGAAATTAAATTTGTCGGAATATAAGAGGTAATATCATCGCCCTGGATTTGAACAATTGGCAATGCAGTAAGTGAACCACCATTTGCCAATTTCCCTGCACGCTCTAAAAGGCGTGAATGTAAGTAGAAAACATCACCCGGATACGCTTCGCGCCCTGGTGCACGCCTCATTAATAATGACATTTCGCGATATGCAATAGCATGATTACTTAAATCATCATAAACAATCAATGCATTCTGTCCTTTATTCATGAAATATTCACCAATAACACAACCAACATATGGTGCTAAATATTGTTTAAGAACTGCTTCAGAAGCGTCAGCACTAACAATCACCGTATATTCAAGAGCCCCATATTCTTGAAGAGTATTAATTATTTTTGCAAGACTTGCACCGCGCTGACCTATAGAAACATAGATGCAATATACACCTTTGCCTTTTTGATGCAAAATTGTGTCAAGCACTATAGAACTTTTTCCTGAATTACGATTACCAATAATCAACTCGCGTTGACCACGGCCAATAGGAACTAAAGCATCAATCACCATCATGCCAGTTTCTAATGATTCATTAACAGGGCTTCGTTCAATAATTCCTGGTGCAACTTGCTCAACTGGTTGCATACGTTCTGGATTGAGCTCCCCTAACCCATCAAGCGGTTTTCCTGTGGCGTCTATAACGCGTCCCAATAAACTCATTCCAACCGGCGCTTTAAAAACGCTACCGGTTCTTTTAGCAACTTCAAGCTCATTAACAGGTAAATGAATATCAAGCAAAAAAATTGAAACATAATCTTCGTCAAGATTAAGAACTATTCCTTTATTACCGCCTTCAAAATCAACAAGTTCCCCAAAGACAACATTTTTTAGGCCATGCACACGGCAAATATTATCCCCAACTTGTATAACAATGCCAATTTCATCTAATTTTTCTGGCATACCTTGCCCTAGGGACTTTTGAAATAAAGAAATAAGATCTGAACTTTTTAACATCATCGTCGTTCCTTGGAACGTAAAAGTTGTCCTGCTTTTTGCAATTGCTGTGCAACTGAGTGCTCCCAAAGCAAGGAATTACTTAACAGGCGAATACCAGCAATCAATTTCTTGTTTATTGTCTCTTTGTATAAGATAGTTTTTTTAGTCTTTTTCTCAAGAAATTTTTTTATACATGAAAGTTGATCTGCTGTAAGCTGATGAGAACTTTCAAAAGAAAACTCTAAAATATTATGACTATTAGCATAGCACTCGAGAATATACCCAAAAATTTCAGTTAACAAAAATAGTCTCTGATTCTTTAATAAAAGATCTACAAGGGCATACAAAGATACTGGCAAAGAAAACTCTTCAATAATTTTTTTTATACATTCTTTTTTGGCACTTTCCACATCAGGAAGCTTAAAAAGCGATTTAATGTCACGATTATTCTTTAAAAACTGGTATGCTTTTTTTACCGCATAATAATTATCTAAAGAAAATGTATTCCCATAAATATTTAAGAAGGCTAATGCATAGCGACGTGCAAGCATATTTTCTTGTATATTCATGGTTTCTCTTTTTCCATAAAATTGATAATATGCCCTAAATATTTTTCTGAATGATAGTCTTGACCATAATAATGATCCAATTCTTCATGGGAGCTTTTCAAAACTCTTGGTGCAACATGTTCAAATAATTCTCGCTGCTTACGAAAATCCTGAACCTTAAGAGCTCTTTTATACGCTCGATCAGCATTTTCTTGAAAGTCTTTGGAAAGCAATTCCTGATTTTTTAAAGAAACACTCTTCCATTGTGCAATTTTTTTTAGCAATTCTTGCGCATACTGTTGCTGAATAGAAATTTCAGTGGTCAAAACGTTTTGTTGATTAATAAGATTTATTTTATTCGTTTTTAAATTGTGCCAAAAAACTTCTTTTTCTTCTATCTTTGCCTTGATTTGTTTTTTAAATTTTTTGCAAAAAAAATAGGCACCTAAACCAAAAAGAGCCCCAAAGTTAATAACTTTAAAAATAAACGCTATAACATCATGTGCAATCATCAATAACCTTTTCCATCAAAAGTTTTTGTAATCTTGCAACATATTCATTGATCTCATGCTCGGTTACCTTCGTACATTGAGGAACTTTTTTTTCATACTGAGCATATAGGGGCCGCTCTAAAAGACTTGGTGCTGTATGCTGAAATTGACGCTGAAATTCTTGCCACGCTAAGTTTTTTTCATGCTGCTTACGAGCAACGGCATCTCTCTCTTTCTGAATAGCACGCATCAGAGTTTCTTGCTCTGATTTCTCTTTTTGAATAAGAGCAACCGCTTTTGATAAAAATAAACGATCAATAATAAAATATGCAATTATAAAATGAAAAATTTGTACAATAACCGTAGCATTGAGCGTCATGTACCAAACATACCTTTTTTAGCGTAACCCAAAAACTATAAGTGCACCGGAAATTAATAAGGCATAAATAGCTGATGTTTCGATCATACCCATAGCCATCATCATAGCATTTCTAATATCACGGGCACTTTCTGGATATTTACCAATATTTTCACATGCTTTAGCACCAACTATTCCTTGGCCATATGCAGGCATCAAACTTCCTATCCCCATAGCCAAAGCTGCTGCGATGGCCGCTGCGGCCTTTGCTATATACACACCTTCCATAGATACCCCTTTCAAAAAACAGTGGATAAACGGTTATTTTTATTAATTTTATTCTACTGCAAAAAAATGCTTTTTTACAAGCAGATTGAACGATTATTTTCTTTCATACAATAAGTTTTAAATGGTATCGCAAAAAATTCACTAATTTTTTGCATATGCTTTAGTTGTTCATCATGATCATTTTCAAAATCCTTATCACAGCCTAAGACCAAAACAGGTACATTTTGAATGCTTTTTTCAAGGTCTTTTTGGCCGATTAACCAAGACTCATGCTTTTCATGAATCATAGTCAAATAGTCCAAAGAAACAGATTTTTCTTCTGTTCTATTTCTCTTTTTCAATCGGTTATAACAAATTTTCGGGTCAGTTTGTAAATAAATAAAACCCTTTAAGCTTGGCACATATGACTCAGTTAGCCATGAAAACCATTCCTGATAAAGTTTCCATTCCAACGCTGTCATGCTTGCCATATCAAAACAGTTTTTTGCAAAACAATAGCGATCTGAATAAATAGAACGCTCCAAAATCTGTACTGCGTGCGTTGCATTACGAGCATAGAATTCTTGTTCAACTACTCTTGAAACAAAAGCATACGTTTGAAAAGTATAGGCCCACCGAGAAGTATCTTTATAGAACTTATCAAGCAAGTTTTCTCCACCAACTTCTTGCCATTTTTTATGCGGTTCATAAACTATTTGAACATCGAGCCATTGCTCAATAAGAGACAAGAATGTAGATTTTCCCGCACCAATATTTCCTTCAACAGAAATTGTTAACATTGTTTTTTTTTTAGACATGATGAAAACCTTTTAGCATAATAGTTACATGTATCCTTTAGTTTAACGCGCTTAAAAATAAAAGGCGAAATAAATAGTATATTTTGCGGTCTTATTTAAAATTTGGTAATGTAATAGTGATTTTTTAAAAATTACAAAGATCAATAGATATTAACAAAATTTTAACTATTATTCAGCCTGTAAACCCCTAAAATATAAATTTCATTGGAATAAAAACATGATAAAACAATTTAAATCCCTATCAATTCTTTTATTTCCATTTTTTTTTCTAAATTTTCCACTAAAATCATTTCAAGTCAATGATCTTTTCTCTCTTATAGGCTCTGTAGAAGATGAAAGCCAAGATGATTTATTTTCTCCCGATGATATGGACTATAAAAATGAAGAGTATACACCAGAAAGGACATTGCGGGCATTTACACGCTCATGCGAAGATGATTGCGAGGGCATTCTTGAAGCACAAAATATTTTTGAACGTGACTTATACCAATTTACTCATCCTATAAATCAACGATCCATTCAAGATAATCCACAATTTTATTATGGACCTTTTTCATACTTGCCTTGCTGGGCACAAGAAAAAAAATGGCTCCCTTTTGTTCATTTTTTCTATAATGAAACACACAAAGGTAACTTTACGCGCAGCAAAACAGGTATAAGCTCCTATTTAGCATTTGAAAACATTCCAAACCTTGAACAGTTCGGCTTTGCTAATATTAACACCATGCGCGTTCTTGATTTATTCAAAGATTTAAAAATCCAAGAACGCAGAGCTGGTATCATGCTTGGCGCATCATATCTTTTTAAAAATTGTTGGTATTTTTCTTTCAGAACGCCCCTAGAATATCTCATTCGCAATTTTTACTTAAGCCCTGATGAAGTAAAAAAAATACAAGCTGATCCCTTATTTAATGACACCAATCCTACTACTGATGATGAAAAAGAAGTAGAAATATTTGCACGTGAACATCTTATTTCAGATCGCATTGGTGTTGGTGATACGCGTTTAAATTTTGGCTATTTCGGCATCAATCGGCCTAATACTTCTGTTATTTTTGGTGGTGAAATGACCCTTCCTACTGCCTATGCAGTCAAAAAAGGTTTATATGGCAATCATTTTTCTAAAAATGCGGCAACACCAACTATTGATCTTTGTCAGTTATGCAATTTAATCACCAATGGTGATGTGGTTGAAGTTGAAGAAATTTTGACAAATTTTTTGGTTCAATCTCTTGACCGTTTATCGCGCATTTTACTTGAAACTAGTTTAGGAAATAACGGACACATTGGTCTTGGACCGGTTATTGAATATCGAAACTTTGTAACACCAAAACTCGAATTTAGAACTCATGCTAATTTAGAATATCTTATGCCGGCATGGGAGAGGAGATTTTTTATTTTTAAAAAAAATCCAGAAGATTTTGCTCGTTTAGATCCTAACCAGCCAAACACCCTAGAACAATTACACTTTTTAGAAAAACAGATTGTAGAAACTTTTTTCCCTTCAGGATTCAATACGCTTGTTTTTCCAGGGTTTATTTTTAAATTATCAACAGCACTGAATGGATCTTTAGCAAAAAATAAAGTACACGTACAAGTTGGCTATGATTTATGGTGGCAACAAGCTGAGCAATTCGGTAAAATAGCAGCACCATCTTTAGAACGAGAACGATTGCGTACTGATATCGCAAAACGACCGTCTGCCTATCAAAGTAAAATTTTTGGTGCAGTATCATATTTCAGACGCGGAAGAAAATATGATTGGTATGTTAAGTTCTATGGGGACAAAACGTTCTTACGTTCCGGTATAGGTAAAGATTTTAATTTAGGTTTACGGTTTGAACTATTTCTTTAAGAAATTTAAGGAGATTTTTATGAAGATTCATACAAAAAAAACATTGGCAATGCTGGTTGTAATTACTGTGAGTACCCAAACAACATTGCCTTCAAATGATTCGCATCAAGAACCAATTCATCATCATAGTTCACCACCCATAAATGTTCCTTCGATTGTTGATGGTACGCCTTTTGGTATTAATGGTCATGAAATTAGAAAATTAATTTTTATTTTACGTGAAGTCGAAAAATTAATGTTTGGTGTCCCAGACCCTATAACAAAAGTAAAAATAGGAAAATATAAATTCCAAAACATGCATCATTGTGTCGCTTCATTAGCTGAATTTGAAATCGAATCACATTATATAGCAAAAGAAGATAAACAAGAATTAAAATTGCTCTTAAAACATATTACCGATGAATTTATAAAAATTGCTACACCATTTATTGAACAAGCTCGTGGGGTTAAAACTATTACTCTCGGCTTTATGAAAGAATGGTCTGAAAAGCACCATCGTGAAAATAGCTTAATATTGAATTGGACAAAAGAAAAAGATGGCCATGAGTTTGACAGTTTTAGACGCGATATCGATAGTTTTGAAAATTTATATCAGTTCTGCCAAGACTTAACAGGTTTTCTTTCTGATCTGATTCAAAGCTGCCCTCGTGCATGGCAACAATTTTTAGAGTTGCAAAAAAAGAAAAAATAAGAAAATATGAGTCAAGCTCAGCAAGAAATTCAGGGAATTGTTGATAAATTTTTATTTCAAAGTGCTGATTCTGGCTATTGTGTTTTTGTCCTTCAACTATCACCAAATGATACAACCGTAGTAACGGGGCATATTCCTTCAATAAATCCTGGTGAACAAGTAATCCTGCGCGGCTCATGGATCATGCATACAAAATTTGGTCGACAATTTCAGGCAACTGAATGCAAAAAACAGTTACCCTCAAGCATTCTTGGCTTAAAAAAATATCTTGGATCGGGTCTTATTAAAGGAATTGGAAAAGTCTACGCACAAAAAATGGTTGATCATTTTGGTGTAGCTATTCTTGATATTATAGATAAAACTCCCGAGCGACTTGCTGAAATTGAAGGAATCGGTCCAAAACGGATTGAACAAATTACAACAGCCTGGCATGATCAAAAAGAAATTTCAACAATTATGGTTTTTTTGCAAGATAAAGGCATATCGCCAGTTTTTGCAACAAAAATTTACAAACAATATCGTCAAGAATCTATAGCATTATTACAAGAAAATCCCTACCGCTTAGCTGAGGATATTTGGGGCATCGGGTTTAAATCTGCCGACAAAGTTGCTCAAAATCTTGGGTTTCAAAAAGATTCTATTAAACGAATTAAGGCCGGTATTATTCATACTATTTCCCAAGCAACCAATAGCGGCCATTTGTATGTTGAACTGGAAGAATTGAAAAAACAAACTATTGAAATTCTTGAACTCAGTGATACTGATATAGAAGCAACACTCAAAGTAGGGCTCCATGAACTGTATAATAGTGAAAAAATAAAATTAATTTCGCATCATAACCATCATTTTATAAGCCTTGCTCAATATTATTATTCAGAAAAAGGTCTTGCCAATAAGCTTCTTGCGCTTATGGCACAACCATCAAAACATACTTTTGACCTTGATCAGATTTATCAAACGCTTCGTGCTGACAGCACCGAAGCTATTAGCCTTAATGAAGATCAACAACATGCGATCATGACCTGCTTGCAACATAAAGTTAGTGTTATTACCGGTGGCCCTGGGACAGGTAAAACAACCTTAATCAAAAAATTATTACACATTCTTGATCAACAAAACGTAATGTATCGTTTGGCTGCACCAACAGGCCGTGCTGCAAAACGTATGATGGAAGGCACCCGCCGACATGCCTCAACCTTGCATCGATTATTAGAGTTTGATCCAAGCAGCATGAGTTTTGTCCATAATGAACAGAACGCATTAAAATTAGATTTTTTAATTGTTGATGAAGCTTCGATGATCGATACCTTTTTGGCTCATGCATTAGTCAAAGCTCTTCCCTTGCAAAGTCATTTAATTTTTATTGGCGATGTTGACCAATTACCTTCTGTTGGTGCAGGTAATGTATTAAAGGATATGATTGAAAGCAAAAAAATTGCTAGTATCCGTTTAAAACATATTTTTCGCCAAGCGCAAGATAGTTTAATTATAATTAATGCCCATAAAATAAATCGCGGTGAATTTCCTGTTTCACAGTTGCCGGATACAAAAAGAGATTTCATTTTTATTAAAGAAGAAAAACCCGAAAATGTTTTTGATCACTTGAAAAAAATGTATACCTATCAACATCCACGTTGTCGGCTTGAAAGCTCTGACAGCATGGTTTTAGTTCCTATGAACCGGGGCATTGTCGGTACTATTAAACTAAATCAAGATTTGCAGCAGATTATCAATCCGCACGCAACAGATAAACAAATAATGTTTGGCAGCACGTTGTATAAAATTAATGATAAAGTGATGCAAATTCGTAACAATTATGACAAAGCCGTTTTTAACGGTGATATCGGTACGATTCAAGATATTGACGTTGAAGGCAAAACGGTACACGTGCTTTTTGATAACCATCCTGTGGAATATGGCTTTGATGAACTCAATGAATTAGTGTTGGCATATGCTATTTCTATTCACAAAAGTCAGGGCTCAGAATATGATATTGCAATCATTCCGGTATTTATGCAGCACTTTATGCTCTTGCAACGCAATCTCATTTACACTGCCATCACACGCGCAAAAAAGCTATGCGTCTTTATTGGACAACCAAAAGCACTTGCTATGGCTGTTAAAAATAACAAAACGATTGTACGCAAAACATTTTTACAAGAGTTTTTAACCACCGATTTAACATGCCGATAAAAAAATTAATCCTTTTCTATTGCTGTACAGTGTTTGGCACCATAGTGCCCAATTTTCGCACTAAACCCTACACTATTATGCTAGAACCGGCTGGTGATGCAAAGCATACTGGACGCGAAATTGATGATTCATTTGAACGCGGCATTACTTTACAGTATGCAGAAAAATTAAAAAAAAAATTGGAGACAGAATTTGCAAACATTCGAGTAGTGTTATCGCGTTCACCGGCAGAAATAATTGAACCATTACAAAACGCACATTTTGCTAACCGTTTAGGAGTAGATTTATATCTAAGTTTTCATGTTTACCAAGAACAAGAAGAAAAAACAAAACTGTACTTGTATCAGTTTATCTATGACCCCATAACTGACTTTTGGGATTATCCAACAGAAGGCTTACAATTTATTCGTTATGATCAAGCACATCGAGCGTATGCAAAAATTTCAAAGATGTATGGAGAACTTGTTATTGCAGCACTTCAAGAAAACCAGTATCTGAAACTATTTGAAGTCAAAGGTTTTTTTGCTATGCCCTTCAAACCATTGATTGGCATTAAATGCCCAGCATTGGGCTTTGAATTTGGTCTTAAAAAAAAGAACGATTGGCTCATGTTAGTTGAACCAATCGTCTCTGCTTTAAAAGCTATTATTGAACAGGAATTGAAAGCTTATAGAAGTTAGTTTATGAATTTATTCTTTTTAAAATCAAAGTTGATCTATTTAGTTTTCTGATAATTCTCTAAAGGCTATTAATTCTTTTAGCTTTTGTTTACTTGAAGCTTGATCATAGAAAACTGCGCTAACGGGAAAAGTAAAAAATTTATTTTTTTCTTGTTCGCTCATAACCTGCCAAAGGCTTTCCCAATAAGTTTCATTGAATATACTTTCAAGTTTTTTATAATCTTGAGAAGTTTTTAAAGTTTGCTCGAAATAATTTTCTCTTTGATCTTCATGCAAGAAAAGCAAATTTCTAATAAATATTTCATTATTTTTTAATTTCTTTTCCATACATTCTTTGAGAGATTTCCCCCAAAATTTTCGGCAAGGGGACATTTCATCTTTTTCTGATTCAGTGTAGAGCCTTCTTTTCCATGTCCCTTCAACTAAAGCACCATAGCTGTTAAAAGAAAGTATAAAAACCACAACAAACATGTTTTTTAATTTCATAAATTTATCCTTTTGATTTACGTATTATGAATGCAATTCATACAATTTTTTGGTTACCAGCTCCTGCATGTATGCAAGCCGCTCGATCTTTTCTTGCGCTAAAATAAGTTCATCCTCATAATTGGGGAACAAGAATGCAATAAGTGGTAGTTTGCAGTACCAATATAAATTCACAAATTTCTCCAGTCGTTTGATTTCTTTTTGCGCAGCTTTCACAAACAAATACAACGGTTCCGTATCTTGATAATTTGGCTTATCTTCATCGTCTGAAAAGGTACGATAAATCACCACTTCTAGGTCTGCCAAAAACTTTTCATGGGGAATTTCATATAATGATTCTATAGGAATGTTTTTGTTGAAATTCGCCCACGTTGTTGTTTTGTTTACATAGTTTTTAGCATTGTAAAGTTTGAGCATTAAGTAACTGTAAATACTTATAGCTAAACCACCATATAATAATATTTTGCCATATTTATGCTTTAAAAATACGTAGTTTTTCTTCTTTATGAATCTTATCTTTTCATCTTCACGAAACTTTTCCCAAAGATTTTGCCATTCTTGGTCATTTTCGTAAATTATTTCAAGTCTCTTGTAATCAGAAACACCTTTGAGCGTATTTTCAAAAAAATATTCTCTTTGTCCAAAGTCATCCAAATAAAGCATATTTTTCTTAAATGCTTCTTCATAAATATATTTTGCTTCCATACAATTAATAAGACTTTCTCCCCAATATTTTCTACAAGGCGCTTCTATGTTTTTGAGTTCATTTTCTAGAATTTTTTTCATATCTTCATCAGATATCTCATTACAAAAATTAGATACAGTAAAAAAACAGAAGAAAAAAATATAAGCAAATTTTAGTTTCATAAATTACCCAAAGGTTATGAATGCATTTCACACAATTTTTTAGTTACTAATTCCTGCATATACGAAAGCCGCTCAATTTTTTCCTGAGCCAAAATCAGTTCATCATCATAATTAGGAAATAAGAATGAAATCAAAGGCAATTTGCAATACCAATACAAGTTTACAAATTTCTCTAACCGCTTAATTTCTTTTTGTGCCGCTTTCACAAACAAATACAACGGCTCCGTATCTTGATAATTTGGCTTATCTTCATCTTCTGAAAAGGTACGATAAATCACCACTTCTAGGTCTGCCAAAAACTTTTCTTGTGGAATTTCATACAACGACTCGATGGGAATATTTTTATTAAAGCATGCCCAGGTTGTTGTTTTATTGACATAGTTTTTAGCGTTATAGAGTTTAAGTAGCAAATAACTATAAATGCTAAGAGTTGCTCCAGCAGCAATTAGAGGATATTTAGCTTCACATAGGAATTCTTCAGCGCTATAATCAAAAAAAGATCTAGTTTGTAATAGGATTTCTGACGTCTTTTCTTGCTCTTTCTTAACAATTTCTTCAACTTTATCCAAATTCTCGGGAGTTGGCTCTATTCCACGTGTTTGTAATGTTCTTTTTTTATGAAATTCTAGATTATTTTGTAAAAATTCTTGAAAAGTATCGCCTCTTTTAAAATTTAAATTTAATAATTCTTCTTTGGTAGGTTGTCGAACAACACCCTCTAAAAACGAGACATTAATTAAAATATTACCAATGAGAACACTAGAAAAAGTTATTCTATTTTTAAAAATCATCTTTAGACTTTCTAATATTTGTTGAATTAAAAAATTGTAGAATTTAACTTGGTATCTTTTCCTGTTGATTTTGGGGATTACCTCCACAAAGTGCCCCTGCAATAATTGTTGCCCCACCTGCTGCAGCTTGTTCAGCTGTTATTCCTCCTGCTGCAAGTTTTGCTGCTAATGCAAGTTCAGCGACCTTTGCAGCTGCTCCCGCAGCATAGATATAATTATAAAGCAACACAGCACCATAACCTCCTGTGCCAATCACTGCTAGGGCACCAACTCCATAACCAACATATTTCCCAGCACGCCAAACTTTTCGGCTATACACATCATCTTCTTGTTGTTTTTTTGTGTGTATATTTGGAAAAAATGCCCGTTCTTCCGGAGAAAACTGATCTTCGATAGACTGCCATTCTTCATCACTTTTAAATCTCTTGTAAAACTTTTCATATTCTTCAGGACTTGTAAGTTTTTTTTCAAAAAACAGTTTCCTTTGATTATTATCATCTTTTAAAAGATACAATTGTATTAAAAACGTTTCATCATTTAAAGAATCCATGCAATCAACTAAAGCACTACCATAAAGTTTCTGGCATGGAGCAACATAGGTATTTTTTAATTTGGAAAATTTTTCATTTTGAGTATTTTGGGTTTGAGCATTGATAACAGAGCTTGTTATAAGCAATCCAAAAGATAATTTATTCAATACCTTCATTGGTAAATCCTTGTTTTAAAAATGTTTATATTTTCTTCTATCAAGCATCTTTTGAAATTTATAGTGATTTTATTTTACTTTTTTTAATTTTTTCAACAACTTCAATCGCGTTTTTTAAATCTTGCACAAGTTTGTTATGATTTTTTGATTTTTCTTTGAATAACGGTTTTTCCCAATTAAAATTTTTAATTACATAAGTAATAAAGTTTCCTTCAATTTCCATTTCTGGATACCAACCAATGTCAATAGTAAATGTATCTCCATTAGAATAATTAACCTGAAATAAATCTTCTTTTAAAGAATACAATTGCTCTGAAAAGGGCTTAGAAAAATCTATATCGAAATCATCAAAAAGAATTTCTCCACCTTTAAAATCAATATTTGTTAACATTCCCATTAAAAGACTCATGTTTCTTTATCCGGAATTTTTTGCAATATTAATCGTATAAAATCATCAAATTGATCAAGACAAGAGATAATTGTCGAAAAATTCATTAACAAATAAACCAATTTTTCTTCAACAATATTTTTATCTTGAAGATCATTTTTATCCAATTCATTTATAATCGTAGTTAAATCATCATAGGCTGATTTAAAGCTTCTTAAATTTTCATTTTGGTCTAAAAACAGATTTTTACTTATTTTATTCTTTAAAAAATTATTACTTATTTCTTTTAGAATTTTATTAATTTTTAGTAACAATTCTTCCATAAATGCATTATCCACTATTAGTTTTTAAATCAATAGCCTACTTTGTTTTTTTGTATAACTTCAATTGCATTCTTTAGAGAATCAAAAAAGTCTTTTTCTTTTTTGCATTTTTTCAAATATAGTGGATTTAGCCAATTAAAGTTTTTGATAACTCTTATTTTAAATGTTCCGTTAGGGTCCATCTCTGAATACCAGCCTACATCAAGAATATAATTATCTTCATTAATCATATATTCTACTTGTAGTAAATCTTCTTTCAAAAAATACAATTGCTCTGATAATGGCCTAGAAAAATCTATATGAAATTCGTCATAGGTAATTTTTCCATCTTTAAAATCAAACTGCTCGAATGCTTTCTCTTTCATCTTCAATGAATTTTTTTATTTCATTTAATCTTGTTTCTAAATATTCCTTTTCAGTTTTAACATCATTGTAAAGTTCACTGACAGGAGCTGTGCTCACATATGGTTCCATATCTTCTGAATGATCAAAATCACAATAAACTTCGTCAAATTTTCTTAAAAACTCTTCTATTTTTTCTTGATATTTTTCTAGTAGATCATTTAAAACCAAATATCGCCATTTTCTTTTTTCAATATTCCAAATTATATCCCCAGGTTTTGGTAATTTGAGATTTAAATCTTTAAAAATTTTTTCTAAAATATCATTAATTTCTGTATCTTGCGCCCCAAATGCCAGTTCCGCAATATAAGGATCTGTACATTTTGGATTATTTTCTAAATACTCTAATGCATAGTGCTCAACAACTTCTGGTTTCAAAAGATTCATCTTTCTACCAACATAAATAGTTTCCCAAGAATAAGGAATGTTATGTTCACGCATTACTTTTAGTTCAAGATTCATAGCTATTTTTTGTCTACTTTAAAGCCCATTTTTTCTATAACTCTTTTAAAATGCTATCGTACTGCTGTTTCCATTTTTTTGCAGTCTCTTTATCGATACAAAAAAAAGCAAAAGTCTTATAATTTTCCATAAAACTTTGAAAAGAAATAAACTTTTCATTTGGCTTAGGGTCTTGATAAAACCATTTATAGCTTGGGCTAATTTCTATGCATATTTTTTCTTCAACATTATAAATCCACGTTTGTATTTCTTTGTCTGAAAAAAGCCAATACTTTGAAAAGAAATCATCAGTGTCACTTGATTCGTCATTCTCTATTTCATTAAAAGTAATTATATTAAATTTTTTTCCTAATAAACCTTCTTTAACAGAACATGGAAGAGTTAAGTTATTTTTTAGTGCTCTTTCTAAACAAATAGATAACCTAAACAATATTTCATAAACAATATCAAACAAAAGCAAAATTTTTTTATTTTTATCAACATAAAAAATTTTAACCTCATCAAATCTCTGTAATTCGCTAGAAGGTTTATAATATAAATTCGTTTTTTCCGGGAAAGGTGGAATATAAATAGATAGCTTATTGTTTTTTGAAATAGAAAAATCTATATAGTGCATATTTATTTAAATTCCTTTTTAAAATTCATAAATTCGTAATTCATGCATTTCTGGATTTGATTGATCTTTGAGTAACGTTACAAATGAAGAGTTATCACTTAAAAATTGAGCTCTTAAAAAAATCCATGTTGGTTTATCCATTTTTTCTATAAATCTTGCTCCTGCTGCCGTTACTAATTCCAGTTGATCTTCATGCACCAGTAAAACATTCCCATTTTGATACATAAAGTCATGCGTATCTTTTAATGTAAAAAGGATCGTTTTCTCTAGTTCGTTTTGATAATCAAAAATAGTTAAAATTTGAGTGTCATAATCATCTGAAAGAACAACCGATTCCTTTTGATTATAGTAAGAAATAGGCCTATTGCTTGAATCTAAAAAAATGACATTAAATTTTTCACTTATATGCTTTATTTGCTCGAAAGTTACTTTTTCTATTATGCCTTCATTTATAGAAACCTTAAATAACTCATCTTTATAAGTTGTTAAAACAATTTCATTATTTTTCCATATATATAGTTTTGAAAAAGTTATATCCTCAAATAGCTCTGGCGCCAAAGAAATAATTTTATGGCGATAATCTTGTAAGTTAACGTATATTAAGCATGAATTTTCTACACAATAAAGTAATAACTGATTGTCGTTTTTATATGCCCGATAGATAGCTAATTGATTTAAAATATTTAAATTTTTTTTGAAATTTAATTCTTGATCAAAAACAAATAATCCATCATTTTCATTTTTTACAATAACTTTATTATCTACAATTTCTAAAAAGCATATCCCATTAGGAATTTTTAAAATCTTAAGTTTTTTTAAAAACATAACGTCCCTGGCTCTTTATATTAAATTTTTTATTGATTTAGTTTTATCGGCAGTATTAGGAATTAATATTCCTGTCAAAGGATCTGCTTCACCTAAATGCTTTCCTCGCTTATTAAAAACTTCCAAGTGAGCTCTTTTCCCTTTGTGCATTTGATCCCTATAATAATAAAAGCCATTTTTCACATAAATACGCGCATCGTCAAAAAACTTATTTGTTTTTTTAAATGAAGGATCTGCTAAAATGGTTTCCTTATCTTTTGGTACATCTTTCTCTTTAATAAACCTTGGTTCATTGTCACTTGGCTGATTTTTATCTAGCTCTGTTTTATCCCCACCAGATTTTCCTCTACCAGTTTTTTCCATCGAAGCAAATAAACTATTACCACCACCGAAGTCTTCAAGTTTTTTAAGCACTGAGTTTGTGTTGCCCGTTGCAACTGCTGCGGCCTGGCCCGCAATGCCGATCGGAAAGCCTTCTGGAGTCAGAGCAACGGCATGAAGCGGTGGTGGTGGAATATTGTTTTTGAGTTGGTCAATCAGTTCTAGGGTTTTGCGCTCACCGGTTTGGTAGAATTTATTGAGCATGTTGGCGCATTTATAATCAAGGAATGTTTCGGTCACAAACGCCGTGGCATGCTGCACGCTTTCTTCGAGTGACAACGTTTTGCATTTTTGTGCTAACGCATCTTTTACTGCAGTAATATTGGTGCAGATTTGGTCCCATTCTTGTTGCGCATTTTCATCACCGCGCCAAGCACTCACGCCGATGCGGCCGGCGTTAATGAGCTGTGCTGTCAGGTGGCCAAGGCGATACGCTAAAATAAAGTTACCAACCAAGGGCCGTGCAAGCGCTTCAACAGGATGGTCCACCGCATAATCAACAAAATTTTTAGTGCCTTGGTACACTCCTTTGCCAACTCCTTTGGCAATGCTTTGTGCACATTCTAAAAATGCCCAGCAGCAATCGGTACCCGTGATAGCTTTTTGTACGTAACCAACTTTGTTGTATTGGCGCGCACTGTCTACAAAGTGCACCGTGTGCTCGATGATATCCTTGATCATTTGCCGTTGATTGGGCACAAAATAGATGCCTGCAGAAGCTTCAATGATTTGCAGGTGTTCAGTATGCAACGCTTGTTGCACTTGGTTGCCATAGCACTGTTTAAAATGGTTTGGGTTTATGCCAACTGCATTAAGCAATGTTTCACTTTGTTTGCTCAGTAAAAAAGTTTTGTGTGCAAACATTGGCTCTGCTAATGCTTCATTAAGTGCTTGTGCACGTTCAAGCTCATGCGTTGCATTGTCTAAAGAAAAGGGGCATGAATCTTCAATGAGTGCAAGTTTTTCTGTTTCTTGGTTGGCGATCGCCTGCGCCTGTTTTTGCTGTGCAATAAAATCATTACAGCACCATGAAAACATCTGCGCATACAGCGGATCTTGCTTGGCAATTTCTTGCGCATCGAATAAATTTTTATGATCAATATGGTAAAAAAGTTCTTTCAATTTCAGATTATACGGATGGTTGATAATTTGGTTCCATGAGCAGGAAGAGCGTTTTGTGTAGTCATTTAATAAGCGATTCAGTGATTCCCAAAACTTGGTCCAATAGTAGCCAAAAAAAGTATACGATTGTTCGGCTTCTAACAACTCAACGCTCGTTGTGTCATTCATAGCTTTGAGCACATCAAGGTAAACTTTGTGTGGCAATGCATCTTTGAGCGCTTGGTAAATACAGGCAGTTAAATACGGATCGCGCTCAAGATTTACCAGTTTGCCCGTATCATCACATTTTGCTTGTAACACTTTGAGCAACGCAGATAGCACATCATGATATTGTGCCGGATGATTGCCAAATGCGATGGCATTAAATACTTTTGCGCGTTCAAGCTCATTGCCGTTGTTAAGTAAAAAAAGATTTTGCACCAAGCATACATAATACGTTTGCCTATCTTTATTGTGATAATACGCAAAATCCTTGGCACTCAGACCATTGTATGAATTTGGCTGATGATTCAGTGCCGCACCAATTGCAAAAAATGATTTATGCAACCTTTGAGCTTCAGGAAGTTCAACCGCTCTTGGTTTATGTTTAACCGTTTCATATTTATATTGTTCAAGTGAAACGGCATACGGGATTAGTATTTGCGAAAACAGAAATAGGATAAAAAACAGTTGGTGCATAGGATTCCAAAAACTTTATGTAAAAAACCTGGTCCTAGTATGCCAGAAAAAATCAACCTGACAAGATTTGAAAATCTTACTAAATGATACAAAAGAACGTTTTTTATTTTAAAAAAAGGTTTTTTTTGTTTAAAATAAAATTTTTTAAATTTTTACGTTTTACTTTTTAAGAGTATAGTTAATGTAGGCACACCAAAAAAAATCTATGTACGCCCATACTGAATTATGAGGAACGCAATAAAAAATTCTTTAAATCAATCGGCCAATAAGGTAAAATTTATTTTCATGAAACAACTACATTGCATCCTTATCAGTTGCTTAACCTTCTTACTTGGCATTTTTTTGTACTTGGCCCACCAGTATGTAATTTTTCTCAAACCATTCGCCACCCAAATTTTTGAAAAACCAAGTTCCATAGTTTCTAAAAAAAAGGTAACCTTATACGTCTGGGATCAAGAGGCATGGAAACATGAAATCGTGGAAATTATATGGTCAGACAATCTCATAAAAACACTGGAATACGTGCTTATTGCCTGGCTTGCCTTTCTTGATGAAGAAAAAACTAATAACAAAAAAATTTCACTCCAATCTGTTGCCATAGGTCCTTCAGGACAGGAGGCTTATATTTCGTTTGACCGCAATCCTTTTGAAAAAAAAAATATAGCTTTTGATAAATGGTTATGGATAGAAAGCCTTTTAAAAACCTTGCGAAAAAATAAAATTACACTAAAATCAATCCAACTCTTGGTCCATCACCAGCCATTAATCGATTATCATATTGATTTTTCTAAACCATGGCCCCTTGAGGGTTTTTTAAAGGAGTAAAGTAATGATCATTGAAGGAATTATGCTCAGCCTATTATCAATGTTTATTGCAGCTGATTTTTACATTAAAAGTGAAAAAATTGAACAAGAGAATAAAAAAAGATTAGAGCAAGCGCAGGAAAAATCTCCTTGCCAGAAAAAAGAGAGCAAAGAACCAAGTAAAATATTATTAACAATACATGAACAAAAAAAAGAACCGAATTCTCCAACAAAAGAAGAACTCGAAAGAATGTTGCAAAATATCAAATCTAAATTATAATACAGGAGCTCATAACCCAATGCGTACTATTTTTCATATTTCTCTTTTTTTAGCAACTTCGTTATCTTTTGGTATCAAATCTAATGATGATGTTCCACAAAAGCAACCTAAACAATCTCAGGAAGAAACGAAAGCGAAAAATAATAATTCTACAAATAATATTGCACCTAAGTCTGACGAAAAAAAACCATTGACTATCCAAGATCTACTCAAAATGACTCGAGGCAAAAGAAAAGAAGTTTTGTATAAGAATTTCCTTGAAGACAACATACCTCCAAAATCAAAATTATAATAAAGGAAAAAAATGTTTGAAGTTTACTTACTAGCCTTTACGCTTCTGTTTAGCCACCTTCCAACTATGCTCAATATAATAGATTTAGAAGAAGAAATTGAAAAACAGCAAAAACAAATCGAAGCTCTCCAAAAAAATAGCCAACATAATGCACAAAAACCTCAAGAATCTAGCATACAGGCTACAAACCTCTTAGAGCAAAAACCATCTCAACAAGAGTTTGATAAAAAGTTCCCCGATATAAAATTAAAATCAAAATTATAAACTATTGCTTTAATCCAGCCATTCCTGCTACCTTTAAAGAAAAAAAGGGGTAGGAATGTTTGGTATTAATTGGGATGATTTCAGCGCTCAATTCCGTGGCACGGTGCTCATTGTAGGCGGCAGTATTTTATTGCTGCATACCTTGGGTATTCTAGAAAAATGGCTCAATTGGATCTTAGTGCTCACCGCACTTTCCATGATAATTTACGGCTTTATGCTCTCAGGCCTATGGAGCAAATTAATTGCTACCATAAAAAGAAAAAATAATTAATTAGCCGTCAATAGGTGGTTTTTGGTGCGTTTTTTCATCTTGGTAGACCAAACGAGCTGGAATAGCAATTTTAATATTGTTTTTACGAAGCTCTGCTACAAGAGCAAAACGTACATCACTGGCAATATCCCACCGGCGCAAAACGTTAATGTTGCTAACGAAAGCACGAATCAAAAACACAAAACCATATTCGCCAAATTCATGTAAACGAATAACCGGTGCAGGACTTTTTAACACATCAGTATTTTGATCAAGCACTTCTAAAATAATCTTTCGTACTTGAAATGGATCTGCGGAATAATTAATAGTCATATAAATATCATCAAAGGCCATAAAATTTCTGCCATAACTCCAATTGCTAACCGGATGCGTAAGAATCGTTGAATTTGGCAAAATAATGGTATAACTATTTTTTCTGCGCAAAATAACTGAGCGCGGCGTAATTTTACGAACCACACCCTGTGTGTTTTCATCAAGCATAATAAAGTCGCCAATCTGAATTGGACGTTGTACCAGAATAATAAAGTAGGAAATAAAGTCACCCAACGGTTCTTTGACAATATAACCAATAGAACCAAAAACGATACCAAGCGCTATTAAAAGATTACCGAGATTGGCCCATTGAAAACCAATATAAACTGCAATAACAATGACCAAATAACGAATAATACTTTGAACGGTATTTTGAATGCCTACATCAACGGGTAAAATATCAAAAATGCGATGCAGGACAAACCTATTAAAAGCAGCTGACACAAGAAAGCCGGTAACAATAAACCCTAATACAAATAACAGTTTTCGCGGCGTAAACCAAATAGGTTGCCCTTTTTCGATCCCTGTAGAAAAAATTCCGTAATCCAAAACTTTAAGCATATCTTCAAAAAAGAGCGGAATACCCCAAATTTTAGTAATGAGCGTTACTCCTAAAAGCACAAAAACAACAAATAGGAATATAGCAAAAACTCCATACCATGTTTTTGCATAACCAAACCGCTCCCGTTTGACTTCTTCATCCGTTGAAAAAAATATTTGCTCTGAATATTTTTTCAAATAAGTATGACCAAGATACAAAAGCCGCGCCAAAATTATAGTACCAATTGAACCCCAAACGATATAAGAAACAAGGCTGCCATAACCGCCAACATAGGGGTCACTCATAATCATAAAGACTATAATGCCAATCATAAGTGGATAATAGTAATCATCAATTATGTATGCCAACCATGCGCCAATTGCACCGCGCTTAGAAATTAATGCAAGAATTTCTTCCTTGCCTATAGAAAAAATCAATAAAGTACGTAAGAAAATCGAATAACCTGCAAGCAAAATACGCGGAAGCTCAGATTTGTGTACCGTCGCCAACATGAATGCTTCTCTGAAAAATAAAACAAAAATAGTCAAATAGGCAAATATTGAAAAAACAACAATAAAACGTCGCTCAAAGGTCTCACTAAAAATTGAAAATTTATTTTTACGATTACATGAAACAAAAAAATAGGTAAATTTACGCGCAAAATAAATCAAAAAAGGAATGGAACACACATAAAACAAAATCTGCGTAAAAAGTTCTGTAATAACATCAACGTGAATCATATAAAAAAGCACTACCCAACCATAGAGCCATGCTAAATTACGTTGAAGAAAAAATACAAAACAACCAATAGTCTTAAGAGCCATTAACCCTAAAGGATTTGTAGGACGAAACTCAAGAAGATATTCTGCAAATTCCGGCAAACGGCGACGCAATAACAAGAAAAATGAAATAATAATAATAAATACAATAATCCAAAGCAAAATTTTAGCAGGAGAACGAAGCAATTGAGAAAACGCACCCGCCAAATTCCGCCAACTGAGATTTACTAGAAAAGATTTACCAATTTGAAAAAGATCTGCAACAAAATACACTAAATCGGGACCAATATTCTTTAAACCCTGCCAAGAAATAGCATATTGAGAACGCTGCCAAATACTTTTTGTTTCAAGTTCCGCAGTAATATTGTTTATTTCTTTATTGGTACCTTGCAAAACGGTAATAATATTGGAATAAATTTCAATTAATTTTCCGTTAACATCAATTTGTTCACCAATCATCTTTTCTGCATCACCAAGTCTAGCCCAACATGTTTGATAGCGCATTGGATAACGCTTGAAAATAGTATCTTTTTCTTTTTGAATCTCCAATGCAAAATTACGAAGATTAGTAAGCTCTTTATTTTGAAAATTCAATTTATTAATTGCGGCATTACGTTTGTCCTGAAATGAATTGATTTCTCTATTAATTTCAGATTCTCGTTCCTTGAATTTTTTTAATTCACCTAAAATTTCATCATTATCTTTATACTTGTGATGTGCCAAATCATACCAAGTCATCAAAATAACATATTTGATTTCATGACTTTGTAGCTTTGCATTTTCTAACTGAATTTCTTCATGTAAATAATCTATTTTGCGTTCAATTGCTTGAATCTGTGTATTTTTAAAACCTAACTCGCATAATGCAATATATGCCTCAACGGATGGCTGCTCTACACTCCAAGCACTCAGTTCTTCTTTTTCTAAAATAGGAGCATTAAGACGCTTGCTCAAAACTTCCAATTCTTTTTTGAGCTTTTCACGTGCTGCTGATAATTTTTTTATTTCTTCGTAACGAGCATCTTTTATAGTCAAAGCTTGCTGTTTGCGCTTATCAAGCTTTTCTTTTGCCTCTTGCACTTCAGTTTCGGCTATACGCAAACCTGATTTTGTTCGCGCTAAATTATTTTTGAGTATTTTTTGCTTTTCTTGCTCAATAAAGATTGTGGTATTTATAAGAGCAACCTTGCGCGCAGTTGCTTGCTCTTGAAGTTCCGCTAATTGTTGCTCATAGCCATCTAATTTTTCTTCTAAATCAACAAGCTCACCTCGCTGCTTAAACGTTAATTCACTTTCCGTTTTTGTTTCCGGCTCTTTTAGACTAAATTCTTCCTGCTCTTTTTTCTTTTCTTGGTAATCTTTGACTGCTGCAGCAAGTTTCTTTTTTTTGTTTTCAAGCTCCGCTGCTAAATCATTTTTTTGACGAACTAAATTATTAATGCGTTCTTCTTGATCCAAAACTTTTTTAATAGCACTTTGTACTACTTCATAGGGATAAAATGAGCGGGGTTCAAGAACAAGCCCTTTAAATTCAGGGTCTTTTATATATTCTTCTAATATTTTAATCTGTTGCTCAACCGTAACGGGAATTTCTTTGAGCGTAAATTGAATATCAAGTTTCGTTTGATATGTTTCATTCAATAATGAAAGCTTTTTTTGTAAAAATTCTTGATCAGTTGATGCCGCGTCTTTAAGCTGATTTTTAACTTCATTGATCGTGCGATCAACATGCGTAATATTTTCTTGTAATGTTTTTAATTTTCCAAGAGTTTGTTCTTTTATTTTTTGATAATCTTCCTTTAAATGCTTTAATTGTACTTCACGCTCATCTTTTTCTGGCGTAAATAACTTTGTAGGATCAAAAATATTTACGCCCACAAGAGGCTGACTACCAATAAGAGAAAAAAAACTCAAAATTGTATAAAAAAATCTAACCTTAAACATTATCACACCCTAAGACCATAGTTTTAAATTTGGCTTTTTGCGGATGCGTTTCAATACACGATTCTAACCATCGCTCAAGCTCTTGTTCCGGAATACGCACATTCATTTTAAAGATAACCTCAACGGGTCCGGAAAGCAAATAATGCATACATTCATCAAGCCCATATTCTTGTTCCGGATACATTCCTACCTGCACAAAAAACCGCAACAAAAAGATTTTTTTTTGCTCTGCCGTCCGCACATTTTCATAGTTATATAACAAAAAATAGATCAAAGAAAAAAGTGAATCCGTTGGCGCATCAAGTGGCAAAAAATAATAACAAAGCTCTAAAATTGTATGAAAAAAATATAAATCATGCCGCGCTAACGCTAAAGGAACGTGAATAACTTCAACATTTTGTAATGCATATAAAGCGCCAACTTTTGTTGGAAAATAATGCAACAAGCTACCGACATGCACTTCTTTTGGTTGCGCAGGCATAAAACATTCTATTTTGCCAGCATGCACATCAAGTACGGCAACTTTTTCTTTTTTTGGTTGATAATTTTTTAACACAATGCCTTCATGTCTGATCAACATACTTTTCTTTTTTTTTAAAAAAATTCTTGTATTTTACGCATTTTTTGCCATTCTAACGCGCCCAGGAAAAAATATCTAGAGAAAATTTTAATAAACTATTGATTTATAATAATTACAAATTGTAATATTTAATTAGGAAGTATAAAAAAGGCATAGTGCCTAAATGGAATATAGTTAAATCTCTAAAAAAGGAGAGTGTAATGAAGCGTATATTACTTACCGTGCTCGCGGGAGCATTGCTTTTCGGGCAGCTCGAGGCTGCACAATATCAAGGGACCTATTATACCCCAAATGCTTTACAAACTGGTAATGAAAAAATAGAAGCTAAAGGGGGAATACTTGAACAACCTGGCTTAAGCTGGATAGAAAAAGCAACCAATATAAAAAAGGATCGTTCAGGGAAAATGTTGAAATTCGATATCACCAAAAAAATGAGTGGTGATGGGTGGGAAATCAAACAAGGTACTGATGAAAATAATCAAGTTAAATTCACTCTTTGCCTTGAGAGAAAAAGATTCCTTCCTGGTGGCTTACAAGATAAAGGTTGGGGGCCATTAACATCTGGTAAACCTACTTACCAAGACAATATGATTTGTTTTGATCTTAGTTATGATCAAATAGAAGAAAAACAATAATTAATAATTAA
This sequence comes from Candidatus Babeliales bacterium, assembly GCA_020054235.1. GTDB lineage: Bacteria > Babelota > Babeliae > Babelales > JACPOV01 > JAGVLQ01. Next base: position 38,142 of record JAGVLQ010000026.1, on the reverse strand, counting down.
TTAAAAAAGGAATTTCCTATGAATAATAAATTAATCCTCAGTTTACTTGTTCTAGCATTCGGTGCCAACGTTGAAGCCGGAATGCGCAACAATAATAATACGGGGACAGTAGTCACACAACAAAAGATGATGACAATCCAAAAACAACCTGCTACAGCTGTTGTAACTAAAGCAGCTGAAGAACCTATAGCTACCTTAGAAGAAAAACATATGGTAGTAACTGAAGGTCAAAAAGCTTTTGAATATAACATGAAAAAACAACCGATCATTATGGAACATTTAAAAAAGGCCATAGATACAATTCTTAAACAAAATCCTAATATTGGTCACTCTAATCAACCAATATCTGGCGCTCCTTCTATTGTAGAATATCACCATCCAGGAATATCATCCGAAGCACATGCTTTTGGTTATATGCATGAACGCTCTACTGGAGAACCAATACGTTTAACACCGAGTGGTCAAAAACAGCATATGGTCAATATGCATCAACATTTTCAAAAATTTGTAGAAAATAATAAGGCATTAGGCGTAATGTGTGCTGGTGGCACAAATATAAGCCAACTAAAATGGATTGTAAAATATAAAAATCCAAACTATACAGGAAAACCAGGTTCTGGCGAATGGTGCTATATCTTCATTAAGCCTACAGCTCAAGTTACTCAAGAAGAAGAAGCTACATTAAAAATGAAAGCATTAGAATTACAGCAGGAACAATAAACCCGATAAATTCTGGTCACTCTCACAAAGGGCGCCGGCTCCGACACCAGGCGCCCTTTACTATTTTATAATCCCATATCCTTGAAAAATGCCTCGTCATTCGGTTTGCGGCCCAAGAAATCTTCAAGCAATTCATTCGGATCTTGAGAGCCGCCCTTGCCAATTACTTTTTGCCCGTAAACTTCACCAATTTCAGGGTTTAAAAGCCCAAACTTTTTGATATGGTCAAACAGATCAAGCGCAAACACTTTAGACCAAAGATAACCGTAATATTTTGCGCCATAGTCGGTCAAATGACCAAAAGAATACGGCATGCGGCTTTCTTTATAAATATTAATGTTTGGTAAAATCTGTTCTTGCAATTTAAACATGATACCCAAAACATCTTTATTTTTGCCCGATGTATAATAATTAAGTGACATTAAGGAATACAAGGATTGATTCAAGACCCATGCACCGGTAGAAAAGTTTTTAGCTGCGATAATTTTTTTTATCAGTTCATCAGGCAACTGCTCACCGGTTTTGTAATGGCTGCTGAGCATTTTCAAAATTCCCGCATCCCATAACCATTCTTCAAGCATTTGAGACGGCATTTCAACAAAATCGGTTTTTACGCGCGTGCCTGAAGTTGAAGCTAATGAAGTAGCGCCTAAAATACCATGGATTGCGTGACCAAACTCATGGAAAAAAGTCCGTACGTTTGAAAGCTCTAATAATGAAGGTTTTTCTGGCGTTGATTTAGGGAAATTGGCAAGAACAACAATAACGGCCGGCTTGATTCCTTCTTTTGTTTTTAATGCCGGTGCTACTTGCATCATGCAGGCATGGCTATATTTGTTCGGGCGCGGATAGAGGTCAATAATCAGATAACCAAGGAGCGTATCGCCCTTATAAGCTTCAATCATTTCTGCTTCGTTATCCCAAAGTCCTGAAACTTGCACTTTTTTGAGGGTTATGTTGAAAAACTTTTCATAAATTTTCAATAACCCTTGTACCGTTTTTTCCGTTGGGAAATATTGTTTAATTTCACGATCATCAATGTCATAATGTTTCTTTTTGAAGGCTTCTTTGGCAAAAGCACCGTCCCACGGATTTAATTTATTGTTCTCAAGTTTTACGGATTCAGGCAAATCGGTCAGCAATTCTTGAAACTCTTTTTGTGCTTTTTCTTGAGCCTTGGCAATTAAATTTTCAATAAAAGCTTGAGCAATTTCAGGCTTTTTTGCCATTTCAGAATCAATATTGAGTGCGGCAAAACTCTCAAAGCCTAATGTTTTTGCAAGTTCATCACGGTTTGCAATAATGTCAGCAAAAACTTCTTTATTTGCAGGATACGCACGATTCTGAAAAGCGTGGTACATTCTTTTTCTGGTAGCCGGCACTTTGCCATACTCAATAACCGGAACATACGTAGGATAATCGGTGGTAAGAATATAGTTGCCATCGTCAGTCTTTTTAAGTCCTTTGATAAAATCTTCTTCAAGACCATCAAGTTCTTCAAGCGTTACCGTAACAGAACTTTTATCTTCATTGATATTATTTGAAAATTTAACACTAAGTTCAGACAACTTATTTTGCAACTCTTTTACTTTATTACGTTGCTCTTCAGGCAACTCTAAACCAGCACGCTTGTAATCTTCCATTGTTTCTTTAAGAAAATATTGTTGCTCTGATGTAAGCTTTTCTTTGAGAGCATTACCATTAGCATATGCTTTCACCGCATTGTAGAGTGCAATGTTTTGGCCAAAATTCTCGATGGCAAATTTACTTAATTCTACAACCGCTTGATTTGAAGCGTTTCGCAATGCATCATCAGGACTTACATTGTGCAAAACAGAAACGATAGCATCAGAAATAGAAAAATAATAGCCACCTGCCATATCAAGTGCATCAATAGTATTTGCAAAGGTGCGCTGATTGTCTGGTACAGCAATAATTGCTTTTATACTTTTAGTTGCTTCTTTTTTTGCATGATCAACTAAAGCATCAACATGCGCAGAATTTTTTGGAAATAAATCAATCACTTCTTGTGCAGTATTAATCTCATCATAATTCATAGAAAAACCTTTTTGACGAATATACCCGAAGCACCCACCTCCAATTAAGGTAAGCCCAATAATACCTAGAATAAGTAAAATAAATTTTGAATTCATAAAACCCTCTTTTAAGATTATTTTTTCTTTTCACCTTTCAACCTTAATCTATTTACCTACTTTTTCAATTCTAAGTCCTTTTCTCAACAATGGAAAAGCTAAAGTTGCTTTTTCATTTCATGCCACTGTTCACGTAACGCAATAGCTTTTTCAAAATCAAGCATTTCTGCTGCTTCATGCATTTCGGCTTCAATGCGCAGAATTTCTGATTGTAGTTCTTTAGCTGCCAACTGCTGCACATTTTTTCGTTTACGCGCAGATGCCTGTGCAATCGCTGCTTGTAAATTGGTAATTGTTTTACCAACTTCACGCTTAACGGTTGCAGGCGTAATATTATGCTCAGCATTATATTTTTCTTGCATTGCACGGCGGCGTTTTGTTTCATCAATAGCTGCACGCATTGATTTGGTAATTTTGTCAGCATACAATAACACTTTTGATTCGGTATTACGTGCTGCGCGACCCATAATCTGAATAAGTGAGCGGTAGTCCCGCAAAAAGCTCTCAACATCTGCATCCATAATTGCTACGAGCGCAACTTCTGGCAAATCAATACCTTCACGCAACAAGTTCACGCCAACAAGGCAATCAAAAATACCGAGGCGCAACTTTTGCAACAGTTCCGTACGCTTTGGTGTTTTCAGTTCACTGTGCAAATAACAGACTTTTATTTGCTGCTCTTCCAAATACGTAGCAAGTTGCTCTGCCAACTTTTTGGTCATCACCATGATCAAGGAACGATATCCTTTTTTCTTCGTTTCTTTAATTTGTTCAATCAAATGCTGCATCTGATTTTCACGCGGCTTGACTTCAACTATTGGATCAACAAGACCAGTAGGTCGAATAAGCTGCTCGACTATTTGTTTGGATTGTTGTAATTCATAATCACCCGGCGTTGCAGAAACAAATACCACATCATTGAAATAGTTTTCAATTTCTTCAAATTTTAAAGGACGATTATCACGCGCTGAAGGTAAACGAAAACCATAATCAATCAATGCTTGCTTGCGTGAACGATCACCATGATACATGCCGCGCAATTGCGGCACCGTAATATGAGATTCATCAATAATAAGTAAAAAATCTTTAGGAAAGAAATCAAATAAACAGAATGGCGCTTCACCCGATTTTCTCCCATCAAAGTGCGTTGAATAATTTTCAATACCTGAGCAATAGCCCATTTCTTGGAGCATTTCAAGATCATGCGAAACACGCTGTTTGATTCGCTCTTGATACAATGGATTTGGCATCTGTGGCAACCAAGCATCAAGTTCTTCTTGAATGCTGGCAATTGCAGCATCTTTTTTTTCTTGGGTGGTGACAAAATGTTTTGCTGGAAATACAATAGTGTTATCAAGCTCCATCAGAACTGAGTTGTTCATTTTATCAACCCAATACAGACCGTCGATAGTTTCGCCAAAGAGCTCAATACGCAATTTTTCTTTTTGATACGGCAAATTGACTTCAATCGTATTCCCAAGGACTTGAAAGGTTCCTGGCAATTTTTGTACATCATTGCGCTCATATTGAATAAACAACAGTTGACGAATCAGATCAGAGCGCTTGAAAAATTGTCCCTTTTTAAGATGCAAACTCAAGGCACGATAATCATGCGGGTTACCCAACGAATAAATACTGGAAACTGAAGAAATAATAATGGTGTCGTTGCGATTAATCAAAGAAGCGGTAGCTTCAATGCGCAGACGCTCAATTTCACTATTAACCTTGGTTTCCTTAGCAATATAAATATCCTGCGCCGGCAAATAAGATTCCGGTTGGTAATAATCATAATAGCTAACAAAGTAACACACCTTATTTTCAGGAAAAAATAAGGTGAACTCTTCATAAAGCTGCGCCGCTAATGTTTTGTTAGGAGAAAGCACCAAAACCGGTTTATTCTGGTTGGCAATAACGTTTGCCATGGTGTAGGTTTTTCCTGACCCGGTCACCCCGATCAGAGTCGATTTGCCTGGCCTACCTGCAGTAAGCTTTTTTATTGCTTCAGGTTGGCTCCCAGAAGGCGGAAACGGTGCTTTTAAAGTAAAGGTTTTCATGCTTCTATTGTAGCATGTTTTCAAAGGTTTGAACACCTGCTATGTGCTAGCTAGAAGCTCTTTTTTTAAAAAACCAGCGCAAGAAAAAATGGCACCAGCCCGAAAAACTCGAGCCATTTTTTAATTTTAATTAATTATCACGACGTATTTGACCCATAAACCCTTGCTGTAAGTCATCTTTAACAGTAATGCTAATTTCTCCACGAACGTCAGGATCAGTATTCATAATTTTTCCGACAGCTTTAATACAGCTAGAAAGTGCATCAACCATGGGTTCAAAAGTTCTTGACGTACATCCCTGGCAAGAACTTGCGACAGAACATACATCTTCAACCATTTTGTCCCATACTTCACGATTACAATCATCTTCAGGGCACGGTCTGTTTATACGAATAATAATTTCAATGCTCTCTGAAGGAGATGATAGCTCCTTTGCATATAAAGACAAACCGCCAGCTATCAAGGGAAATAATAATAAAAAACTTTTTTTCATAATGCTCCTTTCTTTAGATTTATTTAAACTAACAATCATGTTATTTGCATGATAACAATACATCTCAAATTTGCAACGTAATATTATCTATTTTAAAATATAAAAAATTGATCTAAAAATATTATGATAAAGAAAAAAATAATCATGAAAAAACTAATTTTAACGTTAATTTTTTTTCTTTCTCTAGAAAAAGGACTCAGTGCTATGCAATTAGAAAATCCTAAACAGATCATCCCAAACAGCCTTTATCAACATTATAAAGGAATGCGCTATAAAATTTTAATGGTTGTTTGGAACAGTGAAGCTAATGAGCTTGAAGAGTGGGTTGTCTACCAAGGGCTTTACGAAGATCCTAAACTTGGAAAAAATCCGATTTTTACACGCTCTCTTACAAAGTTCCTTGAAACAATAGAATTTGATGGCAAATTGGAGCCACGTTTTAAATTAATTCAGACTTCCGATTAGCAATAATAGCTTCATAAAAAGCGGTAACTTTTTTTGCCAAAATTTCTGCTCTATAGTTTTGCGCTGTATACCAAGCGTTTTTTGAAAAATTTTGATATTCATCGTGATGCTCATTAAGGTAAGCTATTGCTTTACACATTTCTTCTTCATGCGTTACTAAAAAACCATTATGGCCATTCTTAATAATATCACGAGATCCTATGGCATCCACGGCAATAACGGGCGTACCACATGCCATTGCTTCGGCTAAAACTAATCCTTGCGTTTCGGTTGTTGAAGCAAAAATAAAAAAATCTGCTTGCTTGTACTGCTCTTGTAATTCATCTTTTGTAGGTTTAATACAAAATTTAATTTGAGTTTCCTTTAAGCCAAGTTTTTGAAAGGCATAAAAGCGTAAAAATTCTTCATGGGCACCATAACCAACTAATGTCAAGGAACTTTCTACCGAAAGACTTTGCATAACATGCAATAAAAATTCGATATTCTTTTCTTTTACAAAACGACTTACCGATAACAATTGCAACGGCTTTTTACCAATTTTTTTTGATACGTTTCCAAAAAAAATCTGATCAATGCCACTCGGTATAACTTGAATAGGTTTTGCAGAATATTTTTCAATAGCCTCTTTTATTGTTTGGCTTGGTGCTATTATACCATCAACTTTATTGCAAAAATCATGCACTAATTTAAGGACAATCGGCTGCGTAATCATTTCAGGCAAAGGAATATAGTGCACATATTTTTCATACTGCGTATGGTAAGTAAAAACAACTGGAATCTGATATTTTTGAGCAACATCTAAGCCAATCTTACCAAGCAAAAAAGGATGATGCACATGAACTAAATCTGGTTTAGAATGTTGAATAATATTTTTTACTTCGCGATAAGGCAATAAAGGAATTGCCATCGGATTTTTATTATACGTAAAGCGAATCGGTGAAAATAACCGTATTACATTTTTTTCCGTTTCATTATTGCCCAAAAAATCTAAGGTAACAATATTCGATTTATGCCCAATTGCCAAAAGCTGCCTATGCAATTGATCAAGAGAATTGGCAACACCAGAGCAATAGGGGCGATAATTATTAGTTAGATGTAAAATAGATAATAAATTTTTGTTAATTTTTTGCATACAATCCGAATAGAACATCGAACAGTTAAGACCTTACTATTGTAACAAATGATTACAAAAACTGATATTTAAAAAAAATGCAGAGTGCAAAGATAACCTATGCACCCTACTCAATTTAAATAAACAACACAATGTTATGGGAGAATAAGCAAAACCAAAATACTCAAAAGCGCTGCAAAAAAACACCAAACCGAAACAAAAGCTTGGTAATAAAAATAAATGGTTACTAGATACGAAAGAAAAAGAGTCACACCAAACAACCAACCCCAGCGCATACTTGAAATAAAAAAAGGAATAATGGTTGCAATCAAATACAGAGCCGTACCAGGCATTACTAAAACTTCAGGATAAAACATGGTATAAATAATATGATGATCAAGAACCGAGGCATTCGCTCCATAGGTATATAAATAAGAAAATAATGAAAAGGCAATAAAAATACCACTTAAACTACAAAGGCCTAGCCACAATTTTTTACTACTTCTGGGTTCAATTCTATACACTGACAATGGAACCCATATGGGCCAGAGAATAAATGCAAAAAAAAGAAAACTATACGTAAAAAATGATTCATACTTCATAAGCATGGAATTTTCAAAAGAAAGCCACAAAAGCCCCTCAGTGATTTGCTGTAAGGCAAAAATCATAGGAATACATGAAAACATACGATAACGTTCTTTTGCTTTTTGCACGGTAATCATTCCGATAATTGCAAGAATTCCCGCTGCACTAAAGCTTGCAGAAGCAGAAAAACACATAACCTTCTCCTTTTTTAAAATTAAAAGACAACACTACCACTAACCCACCATGATGCAATTTTTGTATTAAATTTTTTTGCACGGCTTATTAAAAAGCCTGTGCCAAGCTGACCTGGCTTTTCAAAAAATGGAAGTTTTGGAGAAATATGATTAAGCCGCATAAAAAAACTGTGACGAACAAAGGCCTTAGATTCTATACTATGTGCTGGAAATACTAAAGCTTGGTTAGTAAAAAAAGTTGGGTTAAAACCAACTTCAATATTATTCTTTAAATAGCGATAACGCAATGCTAATAAAATATCGGTTACATTGCCAGGTTTAATTTTAGCATCTGCTGGTAAAATTGGTTGAAATTTTCGATCAAAAAAATGTAAAAAACGATTTTGCAGAAACATCAGTAATCCATGCTTTAAATTTTGCATAAACGCATAAGAAATTTCAGAGCCAATTCCTGCACCATAAAAACGCGTTCCAACTAAGGTATCTTGTGCTTCAAAGGGCGAAATTTTTCTCGTTGTTGGCGCACCGACAAGCCCAAACACAACAGCCTGCCACTTTTTTGAAAAAAACAAATTATAACCACCCGAAAGAACAATATCATCAAGACCTGTGCGTGAGACCGTAAAATTTGGCGTTCCGCGGGAACGCGCTTTTTCATGCTCAAGCCCCGTTGTAAGCTCAAGCCACCATGATCTGCGCGGTGAAACACGAATATTAAAAAGTGATCCAACGAGCCAACGATTTTCTTGAGCATTAATGCCAAAAAAAGTATTATTAATTGTTCTATCTCTGGTATAGGCAATCGGAACGCTGGTAGCAATCCATATGGGCGAATCTTTTTTCTTTAAAATGTCATGCAAATCAGGAAAGGTTCTTCGTAGTTTCAAGTTATATACTAAGCTAATTGCTTGTATGTTGGAGAAAAATAGGAAAAAAATTAGATAGTTTTTTTTTATCATAGTTTTCTTTTTTTAAAAAAATTTTCTTTCTTTAACTGTAAGAAGACTACTGTTTGAAATTCAATGATTTTTATTTCTATAGTTTTTTTTAAATGCATTTATAAAATGCAAAAAAAATTTTCATGGCCACTAACTTCTCTCCTATATCTATCTCACGCCCCTTCCGGGGGACCAATATTTTTTTGCTTGTACCCTGCCTTCGCATAAAGCTTCGGCGGGCAGGCTGCTATCGCTCATCTCTCGCAGAATTAAATTAATTTTTTTTCGTAGAAAAAATAATTTTGACTCGCGAGAGCAAAGTTTTCGTAAGAAAACTTCCCATTCGAGCGCTTCAAAATAAAAAAATAGTTAAATTAGATATTTTAACCTAATTAGCTTATCTGTATGAGACTCTGAATTTTTACTGGTAAAAATTAGAGGCGAGTTATAAGCGTAGATACTTCGATACAATTTACTACGTAAATCACTCAGTATGCTCGGAATTTTTTTCTCCGCTCATCCTGATACTTCGATCAACTCAGTAGTAAACGCTGCGCTCACTCTTCACTCCGTTCATCCTGAGCTTGTCGAAGGATTATGTGGTCTAGGGTTAAGGGCTGTTGACCAAACAACACTCCTTATGCTGCCCGCAAAGCCGTAAGACAGAGTAAAAAGATAAACAGGTGAAGTTTATACAAATTTCAAAGAAAAAAAGATTTTTAAAACAAGAATTGTTACACTTAAATAAAAAAATTAATTTAAAAAAAAGCATTTTTTATGTACATTCAAGTCCGCCTTTTAAAAGGATTTCCTGAGCCACTCTGGTATGAAGTTCCACCGGAATGGCAACAGCATGTCTTTATTGGGGCAGCGGTTAAAGTGCCTTTTCGCACCACAAAATTACCGGCAATGATAGAAAACATTGTATTACAAAAACCAGAGGTTCCTTTTGCCATAAAAAAAGCGCTTGAACTAGAAGCCTTTCCTGTTGACAGCAATTATCAAGCATTTATTCATAAACTCGCTGGATACTATTGCGTTTCACCCTTGCATTTTATCAAACGCATGCGCCAATTCATGGTGCAAAAAGAACTCAAACGAGAACAGAAAGAAAAAACTTCTAATACCAAAAAAATAGAAAAAAAAATTATTTTAACTGATGAACAACAGCAGGTAGTTGATTTTTTAATACCGCATATTAAGCATCCACAATTTGTCCCAACAGTATTGCATGGCGTCACTGGGTCAGGTAAAACGGAAATTTATAAAGCATGCATAACTACGGCAATTGCAGAAAAAAAGGCAGTCTTGTTATTATTACCAGAAGTAAGCTTAGCCGTTCAATTTACCCAATTATTAAAAAAGCAATTGCCTTCAGAAGTACCTATTTTTAGTTTTCATTCTGCAACTAGCATTAAAGAAAAAAGAATATTGTGGCAAAAATTACTTGCACAAGAACCGATGCTTATTATTGGTGTGCACTTGCCCATTTTGCTACCCATTGCCCATCTTGGTTTGATTTTAGTTGATGAAGAACATGAAACTGGCTACCAAGAAAAAAAACACCCTAAAATTAATAGTAAGGAAGCTGCTCTCCTGCGTGCGCAACGCTACCAAATACCTATCGTACTTGGTTCGGCGACACCATCTGTACAAACATTGCATCAGGTCAAAACAAAAGAATGGCATTTTTTTCAATTAAAAAAACGGTTTGCTGGTGCTTTTCCTACTATAAAAACAGTACTATTAAATGACAAAAAACAACGACGCAATTTCTGGATCACGCGGGATTTAGAACAAGCATTAAAAGATAGGCTTGCAAAGAAAGAGCAAAGTATTATTTTTTTAAACCGGCGTGGGTTTAGTTTTTTTGTACAATGTAAAGCATGTAGTTTTATTTTTAATTGTTCAAGCTGCTCCGTAAGCTTAACATTGCATCAAGACAATATTTTACGCTGTCATTATTGCGATGTAACTATACAATTGCCTCAAGAATGCATAACTTGCAAGGCATCAGCTTCGCAATTTATAAAAAAAGGAATTGGCACACAACAATTAGTTTCACTTTTACAAAATCTCTTGCCAACAGCACGCATAGGTCGTGCTGACCTTGATAGCACAATCAACAAAAAAAATTGGCAAAAAACTATGGATGATTTCTCTTCCGGCAATCTTGATATTTTAGTTGGCACACAAACAATAACCAAGGGTTATCATTTTCCGAATGTAACGTTAGTAGGCATTTTGTGGGCTGATTTGAATTTGCATTTTCCTCTCTATAATGCTGCAGAAACAACATTACAACAAATAATTCAGGTTGCTGGCCGCGCAGGACGCGAGCGCGCTGATAGCTTAGTTATTGTACAAACAATGATGGATCATCGCATATTTGATTACATACATGAAGTCAATTATCTGGAATTTTATAATCAAGAACTACAAGCACGACAAGCCGCACAATATCCACCCTGTATACGATTGGCAGAGCTTGAGCTAAAATTTGATGATGAAAATATTATTAACAATGATGCACGGAGTTTAGCACTACTCCTTTCTATACAAATAAAAAACAAAAAATTTAACATCACTCTTCTTGGCCCGGCACTTCCCCCTGTATATAAAATCAAAAATTATTTCCTACGCAAAATTTATCTGAAAGCTGAAAATTTTAGTCAATTGATCGATCTTATACGCATAATCGATCATAAAAAGTTTAAAAGCTCCATATTTTTTACCCCTAACCCTCTTTGATTTCCAAAATTTTTTATTATTGATTTTTTATAACATTTCTTATTATTTTAAAAGATACTAGACCGTTCAATAAAAATAATCATTAACAAGGATTTTTTTATGAAAAAAAAGCTCCATTATTTAATAATATTCATATCTTATATTCCCTTGCAAGCAATGCAACAAATAGAAAATAAAAAATTTTTTAAAATACTGGGCAACAATAGAATAGAATTCGTACAAGAATTTGGACATAAATCTTTCAAAATCGATATTTATAACATCATGAATGAACAAGATGAAAAGAGATTAGAAAAAAAAATTGAAAAAGTTACTCCTCCATGCTCTATTTTAATAAAAGCTTTTAGTAAAGACCACTATGATTTATTAGAAGAAAAAATTTTAAATCTTATTGAAAAAAAGAATCCTTCTATAAAACAACTATTGTATAATTTAAATGATACCGTATTTCAATCTCTTATTACATTTCCAAAAAATAATTCTGAAGAACTAATGACCCTTGAAATTGTAGGAACAAGAATGCCAGTAGATGAACCCAATTTATCTAATGAATGATATTTATGGATAAAGATTTAATCATAAAGTAAAATATCTTTTATTTCAATATGCAAATTTTTAAAGGCAACAAGCAGGTTTTGTAAAGCATTGCTAAGATTAATCATAGCCCTATAAGTATTAGCTTGTGCACCGTTGCTCATTAAGCGTTTTATTATATTTTCCTTATTTTTTTTAAATGCAAGATCCAACGGTGTGTTGCCACTTATGTCTTGTTTATTAATATCTGCTCCCGCAATAAGCAATGCATCAATTTTGACCAGATCGTTATCAATAACAGCTTGATGCATACGAGTCAAACCTTTTTTATCTTTTAGATTTAATTGGTTGGAGTCTTTTGCATGTAAGATTTTATAGTCTTGAACCAGTTGCAATAATCGTGCAATTTCAACGTTGCCAATTCCTTGTAAAAGTTCTTGCAAATATGAAGGAATTTCAGCTCCTTTTTTAAGCATCAGTTTTACCAGAGGATAATCATGTACTTCAACTGCCCAACGAAGGGGTGTATAATCTTGACCACCAGCTTTTACAATAGTATTTACAGCTGCTCCTGCTTGTAACAACAAAGCAGCTTTTTTTCTATTTTCGGTAAACAAAGCAGAAAATAAGGGGGTAGTTTTATCATTTGTAGTAGCATTGATATCAGCACCAGCTTTTATAAGAAAATCAACTATGTGAATATCTTCAGCGTAATGCAATGGTGTTAAACCTTCTCTTGTTCGCGCATTTACATCAGCTTTTTGTGCAATTAATTCTTTGATTTTTGGCAGATTGTTTTGGTTTACAGCATTAAAAAGATCAATCTCTTTTTGCCCAAGACAAAAACAATACGTTGAAAAAAATAACAAAAATAAAAATAATAGTTTTTTATTCACTACAATAACCCTTTTTTTGAAAACTGATTTATGGAATAAAGAAATACTTTCGATAATGCTGTAATTCTGCAATTGACTCTTTTATATCATCTAAAGCACGATGCGTATCTGCTTTTTTAAATTCTCTATTTGGATTATCAGGATACCAAGCTTGTACTAGTTGTTGAATTGAAGTCACATCAATTAATTTGTAATGCAAATAGTTAACAACTTTTGGCATATATTTTTTTAGAAAAATACGATCAACCCAAACAGTATTGCCAGCCAACATACTTTTGCCTTGAGTAGAAAATTCTTTAATAAATTCAAACGTATCTTGCTCTGCTTGCTCAATTGTTATAATAGAATCCCTAACCGCTTGGGTAAGGCCAGAAAGTCCGTGTTGTTCTTTACACCAGTCATTCATGTTCATTAACACATCATCTTCATGATGAATAACATAATCAGGGCCTTCAGCAAGAATATTTAATTGTGGATCAGTAATAATTGTTGCAATTTCTAAAATTACATCAGAATGCGGATCAAGCCCTGTCATTTCAAGGTCAACCCAAATTAAATTTTCCAATTTTTTCTTTTTTTTCATAGTCTTAAATCGTTATTAAAATCCTTCATTAATCTATTCTTTCAATATATATTTGTAGCTCAAATTTATGATAATTCTTGCCAACTTTATTGCTAGAACGAAAAAAAACTAAAGCTGACCTGTAAATGGATTAAATTTTTCACCGTTATGAAGTATGCTTAGTTTTACTATAAAGAATTTTCCGGTTTTTTTATATTGTTTTATACTTTAGTCTACTTATTTATGTTGATTCTATAGATTTTGATTGAGAAGTTAAAGGAAATAGATGCAAAAAATTCGCGTCGGTGTTTTTATGGGAGGAAAATCAAAAGAATGCGAAGTATCTCTCAATTCTGGTCGCACTATTTGTGATCATCTCGACACTGCATGCTATGAAATAGTTCCTTTATTTCAAACTCTGGACGGAACAATTTATATTCTTCCTTGGGCATTTTTGTATCGTGGAAAAATAGTTGATTTTGTTCATCGCTTAAAAAACGAAGCGCAACATATTACGTGGGATTGCCTAAAAAAGTATATTGATTTTATGTACATTGCGATGCATGGTCGGTTTGCTGAAGATGGCACCCTGCAAGGCATGCTCGAACTTTTACAAATCCCTTATTTTGGCTCTAAAGTATATGCAAGCGCATTGGGCATGGACAAAATCATGCAGAAAAAAATTTTACAAGCACATTCTATTAAAGTTCCAAAAGGTATTATAGTAGAACAACAGCACAATGATATTCCCGCAATTACTCAAAAACTTCATGAAGAAAATATTCCATTTCCCGTTATTGTAAAACCTGCAAAAGAAGGCTCTAGTCTAGGCACTAGCATTGTTCAGCATAAAGATCAACTTTTAAAAGCTATACAAAATGCACGTTTCGTCAATAAAAAAGCACAACCAGTTCTTATTGAAAAAAAAATTGATGGTATGGAATTTTCTTGCATTGTCATTACTGATTACAAAAACCAAATGCTTCTTCCTCTTCCGCCAACAGAAATTGTGATCAATAAACATGTAGATTTTTTTGATTATGATCAAAAATACATGCCGGGAAGTTCTTTGCAATATACTCCGGCGCGCTGCAATGCTGCATTGATAAGAAAAATTCAAGCTGAATGTGTCAAGGTAATGGAAATTTTAGAATTTAAAAATCTTGGCCGTATTGATGGCTTTTTAACATCTGAAAATGAAATTATTATTATTGACCCCAATTCGTTTTCTGGCGCTGCGCCCTCAAGTTTTTTGTTCAAACAAGCAGCACAGATCAATATGAATCATACTCAATTGATCAATCATTTTATAGAAACAGAACTCCATGCTTATGGCATACAAAAAAAGAAAGCCTTTCAAAAAATGTCTACCAATCTGCAAGAAAAAAAAATCCGTGTTGCAGTAATCATGGGTGGCCGTTCTGATGAACGAGAAATTTCATTAGAATCGGGACGCAATGTTACCTATAAACTTTCACCACATACATATGAACCAATTCCTCTTTTTTTATCACGATCTTTAGAGCTTTACCGATTAAATACGCGCATGCTGGTGTCAAATTCAACCCAGGAAATAGAAGATCTTATAACCCCCGACATGAAATTAGGTTGGCATGAATTACCTTCGATTGCAGATTTTGTTTTTATTGCACTCCATGGCGGTGAAGGTGAAAATGGTTGTGTTCAAGGGGCCTTAGAAATGCTTGAATTACCCTATAATGGTTCTTCAATCCTTTCAACAGCACTTTGTATCGATAAATTTAAAACTTCACAATTTTTAGCTTCTCAAGGATTTGATGTTCCTCGCGCAATGTTAATTAGTGTCGCGCAATGGAAAGAACAAAAAAAATCACTTACCAAAAACATTGCTGCAACACTAAAATTTCCATGCATTGTAAAACCACATAATGATGGATGCAGCGTTATGGTTTCAAAGGCAAACAATGAACAAGAATTAAATATAGCCCTTGAAACTATTTTTGCTGCGCAAAGAAATTTTGCGCTTGTTGAAGAATTCATACATGGTATAGAATTAACCGTAGGGGTTCTAGGTAACGAAAAACCTAGGGCTTTACCACCAAGCCAAGCTATCGCACAAAAGGGAATTCTCTCAATTCAAGAAAAATTTTTACCTGGTGCTGGAGAAAACCAAACCCCAGCCCCTTTAGCTAAAAAAACTCTTGAATTTATCCAAAAAACAATAGAAAAAGCTTTTACAGCAGTTGACTGTAAAGGATATGCCCGCATTGATTGTTTTTATCAAACAGCAGCACAAAGTCCAACAAAAAAAGAACGCGTAGTTATTTTGGAAATAAATACTTTGCCAGGACTAACGCCTGCAACATGTATTTTTCATCAAGCTGCAGAAATTGGATTGAAACCTATGGATTTTATTGACGAAATAATAAAACTTGGTTTTGCATTCCATAGCTCATCATCACAAAAAGTACAAGAAGTTACGGGCTTAAAAAACATGCACAAAAAGACTACTATTTTACAAAAAAATATTTGAATTTTATTCAAAAACACCATCAACTAGCTTTTTAAATTCTTTACCAAAATCTTTTTTTGCTATTGCAACAATATTATTTTTAGTCATTATTCGTAGTTCTTTATCAATCAAATAGGTTGTCACTATTTTTTTTATTTGTTGATAACTGGTAATAATTGTTCCCAAGCCATAATTTTTTACCATATCTAAATTCATACATTCCCATATTAATGCCGGCGTTGTATTATCAATGATTACGGGAATATTCATATACAAAACCTCTGAAAAGGTTACTGAACCTGGTTTGGTAATACAAAGATCTGAAATTGCCATAGCATCAGAAATATCACGATTGCCATTAAAAATTGAATACGTTATATGGTCAGGAAATGTAGTTTTTTCGATTGGCTTGTATAAACTTGTACTTCTGCCAACACAAATAATCAGATGAAATGGCACCGTTATTTTTATAAGTTCCTGTAAATAACTCAATGTTGCTGTTGATCCTGTTGCTCCCATAACCAACATGACAACTGGCTTTGAAAAATCAATAGAAAGATCTTTTTTTATTTGCGCACAATCCTTTTTTTCAAAAAAGGCATTACGGATAGGAAATCCCGTAACTTTTATATGACTTGCAGGAATAAATTTTTCATCAATACATTTTTTTATTTCAGGATAATCATAACCAAGACATAGCATACTGTTTTTTTGGTGAGCAAATTGAACCTCTTTTATAAATGATTGAATATCTAAATCAGTCGGTACTAAAAAATAAGGAATAGAATGTTTTCTTGAAATTTCTGCCAACACATTATTTACCAACGGAATAACAGAAATTATAAGATCTGTTTTTTCTTCAATGATTGATTGTTCAAGAATTCGAAACATAGATTTTTTTCTTAGTGAGCACATCAAAGCACCAAAATAAAAAAATAGATTAGTAATGCGTTTTCTATTATGGCGCAACAAATAATTATAGAAATCTTGACCAGTATAGTATTTAAAAGTCAAATAATATATCGGATCAATTTGAGCAAAAAGACCTCCAATTGCATCGATTATTTTTACTTGATAATTGCTCAAGTAATTTTCGATCGCTTTAGCAGCAGACATGTGCCCTCCCCCGCCATAGCAAGAAAAAATGATGATCTTTTTCTGCTCACTCCGTTCATGCTTATTCTGTTCAACAGAGTTGTCTTTCATCAAGTAACCTTTTATAGTTAATACGATACATGAATAGTAATCATTATAGACTATTTGTTATTTTTTTATAATTAAAAAATAAAGGATAAATATAAATATGTATCGTTTTTTTTCATTTCTAATATTCTCTATTTTCTCTCTTTTACCGTTTTTTGCAACTTCGCGTGAAATAAATTGGGATTGGTCTACTATAGATTACAATCAGGTTTGGTTTCCTCCAACTTTTTTATGGGGTTGTTCTGATTCTGCCCTGCAAACTGAAGGTATTGTTACCGCTGGTGGCCGAACGATAGAAAATAGCTGGACGGCCCATGAAAAAACAAAACCAAATCTTGAAAAAGTCGGCCATGCTTGTGAACGCTGGACTCGCTATAAAGAGGATTTTAAACTCTTAAAACAAGTAGGTATGAATATCTATCGCTTTTCTGTTGAATGGGCAAAAATTGAACCACACCAAGGTTCTTTTGACCGAGAAGCAATGCAACATTATATTGACGTTGTAGATGAATTACTAGCTCTTGGCATTGAACCAGTTCTAACCTTATTTCATCATACCTGCCCGCTATGGTTTTTTGATAAAGAAAGTTTTGAGCATGCTGACAATATAAAATATTTTGTTGAATATGCTCGCTATGTATTTTTGCATTTGCATACTAAAGTAAAAAAATGGATCATTTTTAATGAGCCTGTTGCCTATGCTTTTGAAGGCTATTTCAGAGGTGTATATCCTCCAGCAAAAAAAAGTTTAGCATTGGCCGGCTTGGTTATTCTAAACCAACTCAATGCTCACGTTGCTGCTGCACAAGAATTTAGAAAAATCAATCCGAATGCCAAAATTGGTATCGCCCACATGTCTCAGCCCTTAGATTCTTATACGAAATGGAATCCTTTGGTAAAAACCATAACTAAAACATTTAGCTATTTGATTAATGAAACAACAATACAATTTTTCAAAACAGGAAAATTTCGTTGGCTACCACCATGGATTCGTGGTGAAAATAAAGATGCCCCTGGCTCACTTGATTTTTTTGGGGTGAACTATTACACCCATACGACAGTCAAACAAATTCATCCCTTCAAAATTGAAGCATGCCCACGCCCTAATGAACCTGTTGTTGATGATTCAGATGGGCGCCCAGAACGCACCAAAGTTATGTATCCCGAAGGACTTTACCGCTCAATTGTGCGCGCTTCAAAACTCGGCATTCCTATTTATATCACGGAAAATGGTGTTGCGACTGAAAATACTGCATTGCGTGATGAATATATCAGAAAACATTTATATGTTGCCTCCCGTTGCATCGCTGAAGGATATGATGTCCGCGGTTATTTCTTTTGGACTTTAATGGATTGCTATTCTTGGAATAAAGGATATGCAAACAAACATGGTATTTTTGCAGTAAATTTTGAAACTCAAGAAAGAAACTATCGCCCTTCAGCCCAATATTTGATTGATACCATTGCACGATTCAGTAGGTAATGCGCGCAATTAAATAGTAATTCCCGTTCGTGGTGAGGAGCAAACTATTAAGTTTGTGTCTCGAACCATACGAACTTTTCAATTTTTTTCAATAATTTTTTTGGAGTTCGAATGGTTCGAGACGCCTTCGGCTCCTCACCACGAACGGAATTTTTAATTTTTTCTTTTAGCATTGACAATGATCAGCCGAAACAATTACAGTGAAAATAGATTCTCCTCTTATAAAGGAGTAACATGGAAAAAATTCTTTTTTTCTTATCTATGTTTACTGCAGATAGCGAAACACCTGACTATTCTTCACAAGAATTAATTAAGCCTAAAAAAGAACTTTATACTCTCAATCAATATCTTTCACCTAAAGATCAAGAAACTTTTAAGCAATTACAATTACCGGAGCTTAGCAGCTCAAAAAAAAAGGTTAAGCTTTCCGTAGTTGCCCAAAATTTTGTAGGGATTTCATCAAAATTTGATGAACTTATCAAGCTGAAACAACAAGAAACAATCCAAAATGGCTTACAGGCACTAGAAAAAAATGAATTTTTTGAACCTTTTGAACAATTTCAAAAAGCAGTTGAAACAGCTCTTTTTAATCTTTTAACGACTGATGATAATAGGGAACCAGCATACAAACCTTTGCTGCCAACTTTTAAAGAAAAAATTAATAAACATTATAAAGGACTTTTTTTACAACAAAAAAAAGAAAAAAAAAACGAACAAAATATTGTTATACCTGTTAACCCAAAAAACAACTTTTTGGAATTATCAACCAATACTTATTTTTCACATGTCATTACCGCTTTTTGCAGCGGAAGCATAATCGGCATTCTCGTATTTTTAAGCCAAAAACTAACAACATAATTATTGCAGCAAAATATGCCGATATTTTTTTGCAAGATAAATAATGCTCAACGCATTAGGAATCACCACAAAAGGAAGTAGGACTTCAATAATTGCCCAAACCAAGGGCACATTGCTCACGGCACCAAAAAATATTGCTAAGCAAATAAAAATATAATAAACCATCAAATATTTATACTGCGTAATTGATGCAAAACTTTGACGACCATTAAAACTATTGCCAATAATAGTACTAAGGGCAAAAAGCGTAATGGTCAAGATCAAAATTGGTCGACCGAATAGAGGCATCGTTTGCCCAAATATTTTATACATCAAAATGTTAGAAAGATAATTTATTTTCCATACATTTGTCGTTAAAACTAACAAACCTGATAATAAACACAAAAATGTATCAGCAAACACTGAAATCATTGCCAATACTCCTTGATCACTGGGACGTGCAACGTCAGCCATAGAATGGGGAATTGCCGCAGTGCCAACTCCGGATTCAGTTATATATGCGCCCTTGTAAATGCCTGATCTAAAAGCAGAAAAAATTGATGCCCCTAAAAAACCACCGACGGCAGGTGTTGATGATAAAATATTATTGAATATCAATCCAAAAGCATCGTTTAATCCAAAACGATTAAGGTACAATATGCTTAAACATGCAATCAAATAAAGGACTGACATAACAGGAACAATTTTACTACTAAAGGCCCCGACGCGCTTTGCGCCACCATTGAGCATAATAAAAACAAGAACAGCAATAAGCATGCCTGTTAACCATTCAGGAACATACTCTTGGGCTAAAGTTTCGGCAATCACGTTTGCTTGTACACTCGTCCATCCCGCAAAAAGAATAATGGTTGCATAGGCATACCATTGTCCTAACCATGGTTGCGCTTTCGTTAAATATTCCATCGGACCGCCAAGAATTAACCCTTCTTTGGTACGATCACGAAAATGTACCGCAAAAGTAACTTCTGCAAATTTAATGACTGAAGCAAAAACACAATAAAAAATAAGCCAAAAAAGCGCGCCAGGGCCGCCCATAATAATGGCAACGGAAGGCCCAATTATAGTACCAATGCCCAGCGATGTTGACATCGCTGTAAACATAGCTGCAATAGGCGAAATGGCATTTTTAACATTAGATTTTTTTTGGGTTTTCACGCCATCAATCAACAAGGAAAGAAATCGAGAAAATGAACGAAACTGAATAAGCTTTAAAGCATACGTCAAGTAGATAGCAGTACCAAATAAAATAAAAGACGTGGGAATAGCCAAACGATAATTTAAAATAGTAAAAAATGTTAGTAAATCCATAATTTTTTTATGCTCGTTTTGATAAATAAGATAATGCTTTGCGCAATAAGACATCAAATGATATATTTTCTAATTCTTCTTTTTTTAAGCGATCAAGCGCACTATTAATTTCAGTTCTTGAGTAATTAAGAGAGGATAATACTTCAGAGACTTTTTGCAACTCTATAAGATTTGAAGCTTGGAAGGTCATTCCTTTTTCAATGAGCTTTGCAACCTGATGCTTTAACTGGACAATCAATTGCTCAGCCTTTTTTTTGCCGATACCTGAAATTGAACTTAAGGCAACAATATCTTCCGCTGCAATTGCTTGAATAAATGAACTGGCACCAAGACTTTCTATAATTCCAAGCGCAATCCGCGGCCCTATGCCTGGGCATTTAAGCGCAAGTTGAAAAACTTTTTTATCTTCACGCTGCGCAAAACCATATAAACTTGGTCCTTGCTCTTGATTCCAATGAGCGTGAATAAAAAGTTCAATGGAACTATTTATTTTATACGATAAAGCATTGGGAACAAAAACTTCATAACCGATTGATTCTGTCATGAGCAACAGCACATCATCCTGTATGTGTTTTATGTTCCCCTTTATAAATCCAATCACGATAAGCCTTTTTAAAGGTTTTTAAAGAAGTGCATTACTTTCTAATGATGGCAAAAAAAGCTCTCTTTTACAATGGGCTAAAATTTCTCGAATTTTATCGTTACATTAATTTTTCTTTCTTTTAAAAAAAAATAATTCATGTATTCTAATGCACGTTTATTTAATCATTTTTATAAGGAAACATCATGAAAAAATATTTTTTGGTTTTATGTTTAAGCATCAGCACCTTGCATGCTGAAGAAACAATACAAGAGCCTCAAATTGCCATTGAGCAAGAAGTTGCACAGAATACTGAATGCGTCTGCGAAATGTGCTGTTGCGCAGAAAAAGAATCTGAAAATTCATATGCTGCAAAAAATCCTTTTGAACAATTACCTCAGCATTCATTTGTAAGAAAATTTTGTAGCGAAAATGAAAATGCTTATCACTGTGAAAAGTTAAAAATTTATCTCTATTGCGCACAACACTGGAATAATGACTTTAGCAAACTTGATGAAAAAACCTTAAAAGAAGAAGTATTATGCACCTATTGCTCAAATCCTGATAATGATTGGCAATTTTTCATAAATGATTCAAAGTATTGGCATGTCTCATATCAGATAAAAAATATTGGAGAAAAAGAAAAAAAATCCTCCGATACAATTATAGATGAAACTTTTTTAATCATTCAGCATTTAGAACAACTAAACGAACCGGTGCGCAATCGAGTAAAGCAATGGCAAGATCAAAAAGACGCTGAATATTTAGAATTACAAAAAAAGCACACTGAGGAACTTAATAAAATAGGATAAAATTTAGTTATAAATTCCTTATTGACAAACACGCTTTTTATGCTACATTTTTCTTACCCTTATGCGGGAATAGCTCAATTGGTAGAGCGTTGCCTTGCCATGGCAAAGGTTGCGGGTTCGAGTCCCGTTTCCCGCTCCATACGCCGTCGCTCAAAGAGCTATGGCGCGATGACACGGCGAAACATCGTGAAGACGGTCCGCCTACGCTAGAGGCAATGGCTGGAATAGCCGGTCTTTACTCGGAATCTCTACTAAGAGAAAAATTGAAGTAGGCTGCCCACCAAGGTAAGCAAATATTACGAGACACTAATGACACGCCAGTTTTTATCCCCAACCACTTCTCGCAAAAAACACCTAAAAAACCTCCAATTGCCATTGTTAAGCACAGCGATTGATGCTAGAATGGTTAGAACAGTTCCAAGCCCTACCTTACTTGGCACACTACTCGCTTCTGAATGAAACACAGGCACACCATAAAAAAATTAAGAAATTATAGTTAAAAATTGTCAAATTTTATCCACAAAGGTTCATTTTCATGAAATCAATAATCCAAGAAGCTTCATCAATTGTTAAAGCAGTAGAAAAGGCTTGGTTAAACGCTGGGAAACCACACGAATTTACCGTAAAAATCTTTGAGCATCCCGAAAAAAATTTTATTGGCATGACCACAAAACCTGCAAAAATTGGGATCTTTTTCAAAGATGAGTCAATACTAAAAACTGGTGATCGTCCACGTCGTGAAGCAATAAAGCGAAAAGCTCCTTCTGGAGAAAAAAAGCATATTCCTGTAACGCCTCACAAAAAACCAGAGTTCGAAACAAAAACGTCCTTAAATGCTCCTTTGCACGATACCCAAAAAGTACAAAAGCGTATTATGTGGACCGATGACATGATTCATGAAGCAAATACATGGGTTAAAGAAGCCCTAAAATCCATGGAAAAATCCAGTATAACGTTTACCACCGATGTAAATAATTATTATCTTCGCTTTGTTTTCACACAGCCTCTTGCTGTATCAGAAGAAAAGGAACGTGACTTATTTAGAAGTTTTTCTTTTTTAATGTTGCAAGCATTAAAACGCAAATTTAAACGACCTTTGCGCGGCTTCAAAGTAGTTCTCACGCGATAATCTATGATCAGAGATTCAAAAAAACAAACTATAGTTGCACGCTGCACACCACAGGGCAGCGGTGCTCTTGCATTGATTCGCATTTCGGGTGAAAATGCATTCAATATCGCTTGTTTTATAAGCAAATTACCTAACAATAAACAAATTAATCAATTGCCAACGCATACTATTCACTATGGCAGCGTTATTGACCATAATGAAAGAACCGTTGATCATGTCATGTTTTTATTAATGCGTGGACCGCATTCTTTTACTGGCGATGATACGGTTGAAATTACCTGCCATAATAATCCTTTTATTATTGAAAAAATTATAGAATTAACAATAGCTCATGGTGCTCGTCATGCCCAAGCTGGTGAGTTTGCGCAACGTGCATTTTTAAATAATAAAATCGATTTACTACAAGCAGAAGCAATTAATGAACTCATTCATGCTTCAAATCAAGTGGCATTACGCCAATCCTTAGAACAACTAGAAGGAAGTTTTTCTCATTGGTTAGCAAACATCGAAAAATCCTTAGTCAAATGTCTGGCTTTTTCAGAAGCAAGCTTTGAATTTATTGATGAAGAGCATATGGAGTTTGGTAATACCATAAAAAACGAATTACAAAAAAATCTTATACAAATCGCCACGCTTAAAAAAACTTTTGATCAGCAAGAACAAATTCGCCAAGGTGTGCGCATCGCTTTTATTGGTTCTGTCAACGCAGGAAAATCATCATTATTTAATGCATTACTCAACCAACAGCGTGCGATTGTTACAGACATTCCTGGCACTACACGTGATGTCATTGAAGCAGGATTTTATGCTCAAGGAACCTATGTTACTCTGATTGATACGGCAGGGTTACGCCACACGGATGATCTTATTGAAAAAGAAGGAATTGCTCGTTCGCACCAAGAAGCACAAAAAGCAGATATAATTTTACTGATTTACGATCAATCGCGACCAATGACTTCTGAAGAACACAGCATTTACAAAAATTTCTACGAGCTCTTTAAAAATAAAACACTAGTAATTGCCAATAAATCTGATTTACCTACACAACCAGTTAATTTTATCGATCATGCTGTTCTTTGCTCGAGCATAAAAAAAGAAAGCATTACCATTCTTGAAAAAGAAATTTTTCACAAAATTTCTGAACTTTTAAATACTCTCGAAAGCCCATTTCTACTCAATCAGCGACATTACAAGCTTTTGCTTGGCTTAGAAAAAAATTTACAAGAAATTATGGCTATGCTCAATGCTGAAATCGAATATGTATTGTTATCATTCCATATAAAAGAAACCCTTGAAAGCCTTACCGAATTTACCGGAAAAACAATTTCAGAAAAAGGAATGGATGCTGTATTTAGAGAATTTTGTGTTGGAAAATAAGGGAAAATTTCATGAAATTTAAATTACCTTTAAACCATGCTCAACAAATTATTGAAAATTTTTCTTTAGATTATTGTTCTTGTTAATTAACCGAATATTTTCTTGTAAGGTCAACATCCACCACATTGTCGAAAATACACTTCCAAGCTGGCAAACCCAATAAGTATAAAAACTAACATTATTAATTTTATCAAAAATTATTTGCGCCTTTGGTAAAGCATGCGCCTGAATCCACAATAATTTTGCAGTTGAATAGGTCCCTGTTGCTTTTAAAATATATTTCAAAGGTCGAAGTAAAACCGGACCTTTTGGTGCTTCCATTTTTGAAATCAAAAGCAATTTATATAAAAAATATAAACCAATCAAACCAACAATAATTGCAAAAAGAATACTAGTTATTACTATTAAACGAAACATAATTGGCCAAGACAATGCTACAGAGCGACCAATAAATTCACGAAATGTTCCTTTATGGATCAAAAAACAAAAAAAGAGACCTGCAGTGACAATTACAAGATTAATTAATAAAAAAAAATCATCCATGTTAGTATAGACTACAACTTCCAATGGTGCAGGTTTTACTTGTATTTCTAAATAATTTTTTGCACAAGAAAAAACCAAATAATAGAGCTTCGGCAATAACGTTGGTACACCAAAGCCAGTTGCAAGAATAAAAAAAAGAAGCGTTACATAGACAATAAAATCAGAAATGCGCAGGTTGCTACCTGATACATAATGAGCAAGACCTTGAGTATTCCAAAAATACATAGTTTTGACCTTTTTGCTAAGTTTACCCAAGGAACATACTCTAAAGCTAGATTTTTGAAAAAATCAAAAAAGGTTAGCTTGCCTTTTATTTTTTCAAAAACTCATATACCATTTGGCTCCAAGATTCCATCTTAGCAACATAGTACTGCATTTCTTGCATATCCACTAATTGACCACTTTTAAGTTCAGATTTAACAGAAATATTTGATGAACTTCCTTTAAGCAAAAAAACAAAACCGATATGCACTTGCCCTACCGCATTTGAATCATCATTGAGCATGCCCAATGGCTCAATTTCAAAAGAATCAGTATAGTTTACTTCTTCATGAAACTCGCGCCGTGCCCAATCAAAAAGAGAATCGGTTTGCATATCTTCTTTTCTAATATGGCCACCTATACCTAATGAATATTTATTCTGCAAACGTTGCTCGGTTGCTTGTGCGGTACGTTGCATTAAAAAATAACGATCATTATAACTAAAAACTAAATAAGGAATAATCTGTTTATAATTTGGATCTTGTTCCATCAAAGAACGTGGTAAAAATTCTTTTTTCTCTTGAATCAAGTTTAAATACTGAGCAAAGTTAACTTTTTTTAACCCAGCCCATGCTGGCATTGTTTTAAAGAGTTCATCGCGTTTGACTACCAAAATCTCTTCATCTTGTGGTGCTGTTACCGGAGAATTTTGTACTTGTGCCATCGTCATATCAATCCTTTATTATTCTAAAATTTTCTTTCTTTGTTAGTCTGCATAAAATGATTGGCTTTCGCAACCCCATTTTTCAAAATCAAAAAAATTGTGTATCATGAATAGTAATTATAAAATAATTTTATAATGTTTCTAATAGAAAATTATTAATTTGGAATTCTGTGGAGATTATTTCAATGAGAAACGTTCGTTTTTTTTCAGCTTTTCTTACATTTACCATTTTTATGAATATTCCTGCTCAAGAAAACCTCAACGATATATTCACCTGGCGTAATACCGCTGGTTTTATGGGCGCCTTGGTAACCTTCTATATTATGAGCACATTAATAGAAAAACCAAAAACAGAATCTGATGAAAAAAATCATCTACAACTCCAAGCTCCTGAAAACAACCAGGATTCTAAGGCAAAAAAAAATAACTCCAACCCTTGGATAGATCACGATCATCCTTTTTTAAAACCTGAAGTTTTTTTACCACTAATCTTAGGCTCGTTCATTATGCATTACTTTTTTGGTAATTACTTCTATCGCATTATTTACGATAATTTATTCAAATAAAATTACTTTTAAACATGCATGATACACTTCGTAAAAATAACCTTTTTGTGCTACACTGATTGCCAACCAAAAGCATAGCACAAAGGGTCTTTTTTATGAGTTATGATTTCAAGTCTATTGAAAAAAATTGGCAAAAAGAATGGCAAGAAAAACCTGTTGCCCAAACAAAACCTACTGGTTCTGGCAAAAAATATTATTGCCTTGATATGTTCCCCTATCCTTCTGGCTCCGGCCTCCATGTTGGCCATTGGCGTGGTTATGTCCTTTCTGATATTTATGCACGCATAAAGCTCCTCCAAGGCTACAACATATTACACCCCATGGGCTGGGATGCTTTTGGTTTACCAGCAGAAAATGATGCCATAAAAAAAGGAATTCACCCAAAAATTAATACGGCAAAAAATATTGCCACCTTTAAGAAACAATTGGTAGAAACTGGTTGTCTCTATGATTGGTCCAAAGAAGTTAACACGACAGACCCTGAATATTACAAATGGACTCAATGGATCTTTTTGCAAATGTTTAAAAACAATCTTGCATATCAAGATGAAGTTGCGATTAACTGGTGCCCTTCTTGCTTGACGGGTCTTGCCAATGAAGAAGTGGTCAATGGCAATTGCGAGCGCTGCGGCACGCAAGTAGTACAAAAAAATATTCGCCAATGGATGTTGCGTATTACCGCCTATGCAGAAAAATTATTAGATGGCCTCGAAAAGCTTGAATGGCCTGAAAAAGTTAAAATGATGCAACGTCATTGGATTGGCAAAAGTGAAGGAGCACGAATAATCTTCACTGCTTGCAATAATCGGGGGCAAGCAATCGATTTACCTGCTTTTACTACGTGCGCTGATACTATATTTGGGGTCACTTTTTTAGTAATGGCACCCGATCATCATCTGGCTGAAAACATAGTTATTCCTGAACGCAAACAAGAAGTTGATGCATATCGCAAAGAAGTAGAACATTTGAGCCCCT
Organism: Candidatus Babeliales bacterium; assembly: GCA_020054235.1. Lineage (GTDB taxonomy): Bacteria > Babelota > Babeliae > Babelales > JACPOV01 > JAGVLQ01. The sequence goes on along the minus strand of JAGVLQ010000026.1, from coordinate 10,436 downwards.
TCGAGCGCACATTACAAAAAGAAAAAACGGGCGTTTTTACCGGATCCTATGCAATCAATCCTATCAATAATAAACGTATTCCAATTTACCTTTCGAGCTATGTTTTAAAAGATTATGGTACCGGCATTGTTATGGGCGTTCCGTCTCATTGCGAACGTGATTTTGACTTTGCTCAACAATACAATATCCCTTTACAGCAAGTCATTTCATCACCGCTTATTGAGTTTGATGATGAAGGAAATCTAAAGCGCGCTTATGAAGGTGATGGCATTTTAATCAACAGCGGACAGTTTGATGGCCTTGATGCCAAAAACCTAGGAAAGACCAAAATTACCAACTTTTTAGTCGATAAAGGTTTAGCTGAGCGCACCATAAATTATAAACTCCGGGATTGGGTATTTTCTCGCCAACGCTATTGGGGAGAGCCTATTCCTTTAGTTCATTGTCAAAAATGCGGTGTTGTTCCTGTACCTGAAGATCAATTGCCAATTGAGTTGCCGGATGTTGAAAGCTATCAACCAACGGGCACTGGTGAGTCGCCTTTGGCTGCAATTACTGATTGGGTCAATACCAAATGTCCTCAATGCAGCGGTCCTGCAAAACGAGAAACAAACACCATGCCACAATGGGCTGGCTCATGCTGGTATTTCTTGCGCTATCCAGACCCTCATTTAAAAACGGCTGCTTTTTCAAAAAAAGATATGGACTATTGGTTGCCCGTTGATCTGTATGTTGGTGGCATTGAACATGCTATTTTGCATTTGTTATATGCACGTTTTTGGGTCAAAGTTTTATATGACCTTGGCTATATTCCCTTTGATGAACCATTTACGCATTTGTTCAACCAAGGAATGATCACCAAATATTCTGAAAAAACTGGCTTTGTTGAAAAAATGTCAAAATCAAAAGGGAACGTGGTCAACCCAGAAGACATTATTGTCCATTATGGCTCCGATGCTTTGCGCATGTATATTCTATTCATGGGGCCACCGGAACTTGATGCTGAATGGCAAGACACAGGTCTTGAAGGTATCAAACGCTTTTTAAATCGTTTGTGGCATTATCTGACTAATGCAGACAACATTTTGCCAAAAAATCAAAAAGAATCTATAGAAGTTACAAAACGCTTTAATCGCTTTTTGAAAGAATATCAAGAACGAATTGATAACTTTAAACCAAACACAGCTATTTCAGCAGCTATGGAATATTTGAATGATTTAACTGATCAGAACATGAAATTGAGTCAAAAAACAGCACAAGAATTTATTATTGCGCTATCAATTATGATTCCCTTTATGACAGCACAATTACTACAACAACTGTTTGGAATGGCTTTGCAAAATTGTACATGGCCAATCTTTGATCCTGAATTAGCTAAACGTAGTGAAATTGATATGGTTGTACAAATCAATGGTAAAACGCGAACGCAATTCAAAATTGCTCCTGGCACTTCAGAACATATGGTGCACCAACAAGCAAAAGAATTTGCTCAAAAATGGCTCGAGGGCAAAGATATTATCAAGGTAATTTTTGTACCTGATCGGTTGATTAATTTTGTAGTTCGTTAAAAAACAAAAATGCCCTGCTTGATGCAGGGCATTTAGTTTACTCTTCTTCTACCTTAATTTTCTTTTTGGTATCCTGATGAAAATCTTGCATTGGTAAAATTCTTTTATCAGGGTTCACAGAGGCCGGTTGCGGAACTTGAGATAGCATCCTCTGTTTTTGTTGAATCATTCCCATCAAGGTTTTTAAATCTTTTTCATCGCTATGTAACTTACGAATCTTAAGGTTTTTTCTATTTTCTTTAGTATCTGAAACTGAAGCATATATTTTAGATTGCTCAATAACTTTATCAAAATGTTTTTTTAAAATATCAAACGCTGTATCGTTATCATTATTTTTTAAAAATAGATTTGAATGTTCAATCAAAAATTTTATACCCGCTAAATCCTTATCGGTAAAAAGCCTTTTAATATGATTTTGTTTTTTTTCAATTTTGCCAATAAGAGCATACATCAGGGGCGTATAGCCAGCATAATCACCATCATTTATACTTTGATCGCCACAATCATACAACATTTTAGCAGCTTCCCAACTGCCAAATTCAATAGCCCTTATTAAACTAGTTTTTTCCATTTTGCAATCAATAAAGTTCGTTACTGCTCCATGATCTAGAAGAGATTTGATCATTGCCGGTCTATTATATTCAATTGCTTTTTCCAGTGCATCATTCAAATTCAATTCAGGGTTATAAGATAACAATAATTTCAAAATGTTATCATCGTAATCAGTAAAAAAAGCAGGATCTTTTTTATTATACTTGCCGAATAAATACAAAATCGCAGTATCTTCATGAAGATCTTCCTGATCAATATCAACACCATTCTTTAATAATAGCTTAATGATTTTTTTATTCGGTATAATCTGATCACATGCTACCATTAAAGAATTTTCATCATAATAATTTTTCTCAGAAACAAATTTTTTATCTTTCTTAATTAATTCCTGAGCAAAGTACTCTTTTTGATCTAGTGAAAGATTTTTATTTTGCAAAATAAGCATAAGAGCTGTATTACCAAATACATCTTTTTTCTCTGCATTACTAAGAATATTTTTAGTATCAAAAACATATTTTATAAGCGAATAAGGCGCAAGAAGTAATGGACACACTGTATCTGTATCTATATCTAAAAGATTGTATGTAAAAAGATCTGCACCCTTGTCTATCAACATCTTACTTACGGTAAGAATTTCATCACACTGCTTTTTTTCAAGTTTAGTCAAATCTACATCTTGGAGTTTTGTTTCCAGACCATCCCATTTTTTAAGTAAGAATAAAAGAGGCGTATCCCCATAATATTTACTTGGTGAATTTACATTTATATCGCTATTACCTTCCAACAAAAGCTTCATATTTTCTAAATCATTTAAACTAGCTTTCCATGCAAAATCCTGCAAAAGAGCTTCTTTAAGTTCCAGACTTAAAGGTTGTTTCGGTAGCTCCATACCAAAGCAAAAGGCCGGAAAAATTAAAAAAATAATAGCCATTTTAAAAAATTTCATCGAAAAACCTCCAATTGTTACCTATTGCCCATTTTTGGCAATTTTATAATTTTTATCAACTGATTTATTTTATATTAGCAAATTTTTTAAAGATGTGCAATAGGGGAATAACAGCTAACTTTTTGAATATACTAGGAAAAAATTTTACTTAAACCTTAAATAGCAACCTGCTTTGAGCCGCTGCTGCAATGCCTGGTATACAGCAGTATAAGAAGGATCAAGACTGGTTAAGCGCTCTAAGCCTTTATCTGTTTTAACCAGAGGATCAATGCCACGAAATTTTGGCTCAATAAAAAGATCATATTTTTGATCTGCAGTAACCTGACAATAATGTTCATGTGAATTACAAAGATTCTCAACCAGAAGCTGAATCTTTGGATCGTCACTTTTTTGCAAAAGATGCCAAACAAGAGAGTCGACTGAAAAATGAATATCGTTAAGAGTAATCAACCCAATTTTTACCGCACGTCGCACTGCCTTTGCAGCCCATTCATAAACAGCAAAATTCCAAGCCGAGCCAAATGTATGCTCCGTCAAATACAAGGAAGTTTTTGCGCACTTTCGTGCAACATTGACATCACTAAAAAACCAAAAGCCGTTTTCAAATTTAATTGCTGCAATAATCTCATTGATATCTTCTTGTGTTAATTGATCTTCAATCAAGCCACCAAATAAAATATATTCCAAACGATCTGCGCACAAATCAGGAATATCTTGCTCGAGCATAGAAAAATTACCTTTTTTATGATCAATAGCTTCTACAGAAATGCCATACTTGCTCAAAATTGCAGGAATTTCTGTTTGGTTAATCAACCAGCAATGTACGTTATCTTGATAGGAATTTTTATGGCAATAATGTTTAAAAACATGATCACCAACATGAGAAAAAACCGTATGAGAAACATCATGCAACAAAGCAGCAATTTGCTCTTGCAAAGTACCACCAAATTTTTTAACTAAATAAAAAACACCAAGACTGTGCTCAAAGCGCGAGTAGGACTTATAAGCACCAATACAATAAGAAATACCATACTGATGAATATCCTTTAGCCGCTGCATAGCAGGGCATTCAATCAACTCTACAAGCACCGGTTCTTCTATAAAACATGAACCATATACGGTTGAAATTTCACCGGTATTTGTAAAAAAAGAAATGAAAAAAATAAGAAAAGAAATCAGGTTTTGCTTTTTAAACTGATATACCAACCTTCTCTTGTGCATGTCTTCACCTTTTGAAAATAAATCAAATATCCTTCGTCTAATTCAGTTAATAATTGTAGTTTATTTTTTACAAGAACAAAAGGATTTATTCCGCGAAATTTCAATGCAAAATGAAAATCATGCGCATCAAAAGTTCCTTTACCAATAAGATGTTGTTGATTAAAAATTTTGTCCAAAAGGTCCATAATAATATGATCATTACTTTTTTTTAATTTTTCCAGGACACGATCGTCAACAGAAAAATGAATATCATCCATAGAAATTAAATCAATCGCCAGCGCGCGCCGCAACGCTTGGCCGGTCCAGAAATTCATCAAGCAATTGGCCGGCGAAGTATACACAAACTGTTGCAAATATAAAGAAGCAAATGCAAGTTTTTTTGCTTGATCAACTTCAGTGAAAAACCATTTGCCATCAGCAAATTGCAATGCTTGCAATAATGCATCAACATCATCTTGATTAATATGTTTTTCTACAAGCGCACCACGAATATTGTATTCAAGACGGTCAGCACAGAGGTGTGGCAAGTCTTGCTCTAATGCCTGAAATTTTTTTTGTTTATGCAAAATATCTTTGACTAAAAAACCATGCCTTGCAAGAATTTCTGCAAGTTCTGTTTTTTGGATAAACCATTCATGAATATCATCTTGGTATGAATTTTTTTCTGAAACATGATTGAAAATTAAATCACCAATATGTGAAAAAACCGTATGAGAAACATCATGCAAAAGCCCAGCAATTTGCTCATGCAATGGTATATTAAATTTTCGTAATAATACAAAAACACCAATACTATGATCATACCGCGAAAACGATGCAATATCCGTTGCGTATGCTGTAATACCATATTGATTAATGTACTTCAAGCGCTGCATAGAAGGACTATTAATAAGATCAATCAAAACTGGTTCTTTGATTTCAAATGTGCCATACGGCGTTTCAAGCTGAACTGGTGCTGTACGCATTGACTTTTGAGCATTCATGATTGGCATGCAGTGCTCCTTTTTTTATTTTAGCATGCACAAAGAGAGGTTTGCAAAGCAATGAATTCAGTATACGATAATTAACAAATAACTCTTCCTGAATACAAAGGGAAAAAAATGATTCCAGAAAAAGATTTAATAATTAAACTACTTTTAGTCCTTTTTCCAAATGCAAAAATTTACCTTTTTGGTTCACGAGCTCGAGGTGATTATAAATCAACTTCTGATATTGATTTAGCAATTGATTATCAAAGCAAAAAAATTGAACCTTCTGAAGTTATAAAAGCAAAAAACGTTATAGACACATTAAATATCCCACAAAAAGTCGATATTGTTGATTTTAATAGCCTGCCGAATAATCTCCGAGATACAATTTTGAAAGAAGGTGTTTTATGGAAAATTTAATATTGCGCTATTCAAATCTAACAGATGCAGAAAAATCATTAAATCGAATTATAGAAAAAATAAAAAAAGAAAAAAAAACAACTGAACTTTATGAAATTTATCGCGACTCTGTAATAAAAAGGTTTGAGCTTGTTTATGATGTCTTTTGGAAATACCTAAAACATTACCTTGATAGATATCACGGTATTGTGGTTAATTCACCTAAGTCTGTTTTTCGAGAATGTCAGGGCCAAAAAATAATTGACGAAAATCAATTGCGAACACTACTTAAAATGGTCGATGACAGAAACCTTACAACCCATACATACAACGAAGAAACCGCCAATAAAATAACTGAAAACATTTATGTATATAATGCCCTTCTCAATACCATTATCCCAAAAATAAAACCACAATAAAAAAGAGAGTTTTTTAATGAAATTATTTTTAGATACCGCTGACAGAAAAGCAATTGAAAAATGGTCAAAAACAGGCATCATTGATGGTGTTACTACCAATCCATCGCATTTATCAAAAGAAGGTAGTAATCCACAACAAGTTGTCAAAGATATTTGTCAGATGTTGCCACATGGTGACATCAGTGTTGAAATAACCGAAACAACACAAAAATCAGTCTATGAACAAGCACACGCAATTGCAAAAATTGCCACTAATGTGGTGGTAAAAATCCCATGCCATGTAGATTATTATGAAATCATCAATCAATTAGTCAAAGATGGCATCAAAATAAACGTAACACTGGTTTTCACGCTCATTCAAAGTACCTTTATGGCAAAGCTTGGCGTTAAATACATTTCGCCCTTTGTTGGCCGTTGGGATGACATTGATGTTGAAGGCGGTGAACTGCTTTTTGAAATACGTTCAATGTTTGACAGATACAACTATCAAACAGAACTACTGGCGGCTTCACTCCGTGGCGTGCGTCATTTGCATACCGCAATTTTAGCGGGCGCTGATGCCGTAACCTTACCAATTGATGTTTTAGAAAAAACAATGAGCCATCCACTAACCAATCAAGGCATGGATAAATTTTTGACCGATTGGCAAAAATTAGGCATTAAACAATTTCCCCAATAACGTAATCTCTTATTTCTTAAGATGAGGAAGTCATTTTTAGATTCGATGAAGCCTGACAAGCATCTCCTGGAATTTGCACAACACCATTGCTTGAACCATTGATAGAATAACTAGCAGAAGAATTACCACAGGTGGTATTATAATAATAATCAAGCGCTGAACCACCCACGGTTAAAATACCGAAAAGGCCATTGGCATTAAATTGATTGAACCCTGCACACACCGATGCACCAGCAGAAGAAAGATTTAATCCAGAACCAGAATTACCTTCACATTTACAATAGTGCACTGAATTATTTGTTCCCGCCGATACACGAATAGCATCACCATCATTTGATTCACAACTACAATATGAAACAAAAACATTACCTCCTGACGCTGCGCAGACTATCCCATTGCCTCCGTTCAAGTTACATACACAATAGGTAATCAAGGTTCTTTCTCCTTCAACAAAAATACCCGAAGAAGAATTAGGGCTATTATTGGCAATACAATTTTTGATTGTTATGTCAGTTGAGTTAGCAAGGATAGATATACCACCAGTATTATTATTATTGCATATATTTCCATCTAAAATATTAAACGTTGCACTATTGTTTAATAAAATACCTTTACCATCTGTACCAACACCAATATTTTCTAAAAAGCTATTTTTAACAACAAGATTATTACTTGCAGTATCCAGCACAAGACCATTTTGATTTTGATTGCAACTATTATTACACAATTCATTATTCTGAGAATTGAGGATATTAATACCGTCTAAAGCATTTTGATTAGCAAGGTTGCCATCAAGTAAATTGTTATTTGAAGCAGCTGTTAAAAAAATCCCATGCTCATTTACTGAATTATTAGATTGATTTGATCTTAAAATATTATTAAAACTAGCATTTAATCTAATGCCTGAGTTCTCACTCTGATTTACCATATTTCCTTCTATAACATTATTACTTGAATTTACCACAAAAAAACCATATGAACCTGCACCAGAACATTCATTGTTTTTTATTACATTATATAAAGAGGAACTCATTTCAAGGTGATTTACGTCCTGATCATAAAACTTATTATGTGCAACCAAACAATTTCTCGAAAAAAAACTAAAACTCACCCCATTTGTATTGTTGTGAAAAACACAGTCTGTTATACAAAGACCAATGTTAGTTGAGGCAGAAACTCCATTAAGCGTATTATCTGAAAAGGTTACTTGTTCAATCTTAACGTCAGAACATGTTGATAGAAAAACTCCATTTGTTGCACCCTTTATAAAGCCATTTTTTATAGTTATGCCAGCTTGACCGGTCATAGAAATCGCTGGTCCCCCTTCACCTTGTATCATATTTCCATCAAGATCTAGCGTTACGTTATCTGCTGCTATGGTAATTTGACCAGTAATATCAACCGCCAAAGAATAGTTACCTGGTGTAGAAATAGTAACGGGTGCCATTATTGCAATCGGGTTAGTTGCACATAATTTTAGGGTAAAAAACACAACAATAAAAAAAATATGTAAACTTTTTTTCACCGACATCTCCTTTTTCAAAATCAACTTACTATATTTTGTAGAAAATTATGAAATCTATTGTCAATAAAACAAAATAAGAGACTGACTGAAGAACTCGCCTATCTCAGGCGTACATAAAAAAAAAGCCCCGCGGGAAATTCCCGCGGGGCGTAAGCATCATTAGCCCTTAAAAAGGAGGAATCGAAACGTTTAGTAAAATGCTCGGGCTTCCGTTAATACCACTGTTATAAACATTGGTCACAAATTCATAGTTAATAGTATTTTCATAAGCAGTGTTACCGATAATTGCGTTTGCAAAACTAGAGCCGGAAATACCAATACCACTCGGACATTCATTCCCAACATTACAATATACTATATTGTTTTTGAGAATATTTTTGGTCGATTCAAAAGCGATCGCATCAAAAACACGAATTTCATTGCCAACGCCTGTTACTTGGCCACTTGCAAAAAACTGACCATCTGGTCCCCAATTAACAGAGAGTACGTTAGCAGCTAATACTTGAGAGGCAACCGGTGCCGCTGTTGTTGCTTGCTGTTGGATAGAAAATCCAAATGCAGCTATTGAATCTACGCCAGCACCGCCAAAGGCAAGAAATTTTCCGTCCGGTGACCAATTAACTGAAAAGACTGTAGCTAAATAATTTACATCATCTATATTGGTTAATGCTGGAGCAATTGCATTAAATTCAAAAATACGAGCCCTAAAGGTACCTGTCCCAGCTGTTCCGCCAATAGCCAAAAATTTACCATTTGGCGACCAATTAACTGAGTTTACTGTATTACCATGCGTTGCCATAGCAACTTGCGTTAAAGCAGTTACTGTACTTAAATCATTCGGATTAAATGCATAAACACGAACTTGATCTGTTGCACCGCTACCGCCAGCACCTAGAAAATTACCATCTGGCGACCAATTGACAGAAAGTACTACGTTTGCTGGCGCCACACCATAACTCACATCTGCTACTGAAGTTAGAGTTCCTGCTGTGGGATTAAATCTCAATACACGAATTTCAATAGTTACCGCTTCTGCTCCACCGATAGCCAAAAATTTACCATCAGGCGACCAATCAACTGAGTTTACTGTAGCAGCATGAGCAAACGTTGCTACTGAAGTTAAAGTACCTGCTGATTGATCAAATCTGAAAACACGAACTTCAACTGCACCTGTACCAGAAACACCACCAATAGCAAGAAAATTGCCATCGGGTGACCAACTAACTGACAAAATGTTAGCACCATGATCAAAGCTGGCTAAAAGTGTTAGTGTTTTTGTGTCGGGGTCAAAAGCATAAACGCGAACGTCAGCGGCATTAGTCCCATTTAAACCCCCTATTGCAAGGAATTTACCATTAGGTGCCCATTCAACAGCCTGAACGCTATTACCATGAGAAACATTAGTTGCAGGCACAAAGGCAGTAAATGTATAGGTCAATAAAATACCATAAGGAATTGCAAAGCCTACCGTCGAGGTAGTGTTATCAAAACTTTCACACTCAATTATTTTGGTGCATATTTCAGAACCCGTTAAAGCAAAACCAGCTGCAACAAATTCTTCACCTGTTTGAGTTGTAATGGTTGATTGCGCATTGCATTGTTCAAAGATGTTGGAGCGCCCGTTGTCTGATAAAAATCCATAAGCACTGCTAGTACCACCTTGACCATTATCAATCGCTAAACATTGTTTAAATATATTTCTGCTTGAATCTTGTAACCAGAAACCTGCAAAGGTATTTTCTCTTGCTGTACAATTTTCTATTTTTCCATCTTGTACATTGGTTAAGGAAAGACCAACAGCATTGCTTTCCAAATTCATTTGTAAAATCTCAATATTAACGGCATTAGTAGCTTCAATACCATTAGTTATTGCATTACGGACAGTACCGTTTTTTATAATTACATTATTAAAAGCACCAACTGAAATTCCTATAGTGCCACCATCGATAACTTTATTTTCGCAATCAATTTGCACATCATCGGCTGCAATAATCAATCCACCGGCAATATCATTTGCCAAACGATAATTACCTGATTGCGTGATAGTGGTCGGTGCCAAGATCGACCAACAGCACCCTGATGGAACAGGATTCGATGGATTTGCTGCTACTTTTGTAGCAATAGATAAGAGAATAAGAAAGGACAATAGTCGCTTCATA
>JAGVLQ010000023.1 GCA_020054235.1 Candidatus Babeliales bacterium | reverse complement strand
ATTGCTCTGAAGAGGCAATTTTGAATTATGTTAGAAACCAATAACTGCTTTCATCTCGATCTTCAAAATCCACGGCTTTTAAGCCGTGTGTTGTTTAATCTCCAAAATATATTGAATTTTTTGGTTCAACAGTAGATGCAATTGAATTGTTATCATGGTTTAAGCCGGCTCTTTTTTCTGAGCAAAATATGATTTTGAATTTTTCAAAATCACAAAAATATCTTGAAGAAAAAGATTATACCGCTTTACATGAACTTGAGCGTATGCGTAAACGGATTAAATTTCGCACGCAAAAGCAAGAATCTATCAATAAAGAAATAAGGAGAGAAATACTTGATATGTGGGAATCTTTAACAGTAGAGGAAAGGCTTATGCAACGTAAGAATGCTGGGCCAAAATTGAACATTATGAAAAAAAACAAGGAAAAAAAATATTGAAGGAAAGAACAAAAAAAGAAGAACTGAATATTGAGCTACCCAGAAGACAAATTTTACCAGAAAGCTCATCACCATATATGGTGCATAATCTATTGCCATTATTAAATTCTTATTTTTTAGCTCTTCCCTCTTCAATGTTTTTGCCTAGTCAAAAAAATAATCAAATGGTAGAAGAGTAAGCAATGTTGTTGCCATTAAGTTTATCATCTGAAAGGGTTCTTTGTTAGGATCAAGTAGGATATAAAAAAAGTAAAAAAACTTAATGCGTAGTGCTGAAAAAAAAATTAGAATTTTTTATCATGTGACTCATAACCAAGCGTCCGTAGTTTGTCTCGTAATTCGTCAGCTTTTTTCCAATCTTTATTTTTGCGCGCTTGCTCACGAGCTTCGATCAACTGTTGTATTTCAGGAGTCAATTCAATTTCTTTTTCCGGTAATGGCTGCAGAGTTAGGCCAAGAACTTTTTGTAAAAATTCTTTAACGGCGCAGAAGGTTGTTTCGTCTTTTTCCATAGTATTAAGATGAGAAAAAACAACACCCAGCATGCCCGTAGTGTTAACATCATCATATAAAAATTCAAGCATTTCTTGCACAACATTGTTTGCTGCAATAGTTGTATTGTCAAATTTTTTGCAGGGATGTTTGTCAAAAAATTTTGCTAATTTTTGATACGTTTTTTCGGCAATTTTTAAATCGTCAAAAGAAAAATCAAGCGGTGCTCGATAATGATGATTCAAATATAAAAAGCGTACGACCATGGGATCGAACTGTTTAAAGACCTCTTTGAGCGTAAAAAAGTTGCCCAATGATTTTGACATTTTTTCTTGGTTAATGCGCACAAAGGCATTATGCATCCAAAAATTTGCAAATGGTTTTCCGGTTAGCCCCTCAGTTTGTGCAATTTCATTTTCATGGTGCGGAAAAATTAAATCCATGCCGCCACCATGAATGTCTATGCGGTCGCCTAAGTACTTTTGTGCCATTGCAGAACATTCAATATGCCAACCAGGTCTTCCGTAGCCCCATGGACTTTTCCAATAGGTCCCTTCTTTTTCACTTTTCCATAAAGCAAAATCGAGCGGATTTCTTTTTTTTTCACCGGGCTGGACGCGTGCGCCGGCTTGAAGATCTTCCAGTTTTTGTTTGGAAAGTTTGGTGTAATCAGGAAAGTTCTCAATACTAAAATAAACATCACCGTTGACTTGATAAGCTTTTTTATTTTTAATTAAAGCACCAATGAAGGTTATAATTTCTTGTATTATTTCTGTAACACGCGGTTCATAATTAGGGTTGATGGTATTAAGTGCCTGCATATCTTCGTGGTAGGCTTTAATATATTTTTCTGCTATTGTTGAAAATTCAAGCGGATTTCCTAGTTCCTTTTGAGCACGCGCTATGAGTTTGTCATCAATATCAGTGAAGTTGCGTACGTACGTGACATGGTAGCCTAAAAAAGTTAAGAGACGGTACAAAACATCAAAAAAAACGTATACTCTGCCATGACCAATATGGGCAAAATCATAGGGAGTGATCCCGCAGACGTAAAGACGGACTTTTTTAGGTTCTAATGAGTGAAATGATTCTTTTCTACCAGAAATGGTATTGGTAATTTTTAGCATGTGAGCGGAGTTTCCTTAATTAAATTAATAGTAAAATTAGTTAAAATTCAAAAAATTTAAGTTTAAAGATCGTAATTGCTGGTCAATTTCAAAAAAAAAGGTATCCTATTTTCTTAACCTCATAGTTATTTTTTTTACATTAGTTTTGAAGTTGTGGCAAGAATTGGGAGCATTTCATGATTTCAGCACGAGGCAAAATTTTCTTAAATATCCAACTAGTACTCGTGAGTACGTTATTTTTTAATCCTTTTATAATGGGTTCAGAATTAACTGAATCGATTGAAGAGCAGATTGAAAAAGCTATTGCACAAGACGACCAAGAAAGACAAGGTGAAGATCAAGAACAGGGCTTTGAAGAAATTCAATTTAGTTCACCAGCGAGAAGTCAGAGTCAGGATGATAATGTTGATCAAGATGACATTCTGTTAGATGAGCAGCAGGATGATCAAGATACTGTTCGTGAGCAACGTATAAAAAATATTATTGTTGAAGGTGCACGAAAAGTTCCACTTGAAGTAATTTTAAGTCGTATTCCGTATCAGGAAGGTGAAATTTTTACACCGCGAAAAACTAATAAACTTATTCGTAATTTATATGAATTGAATTATTTTCGTCAGATTGAAGTCTATACAGAAGATGTTGATGACGACCATTTTATTAATGTGGTGGTTGTTGTTGATGAGAAACGATTATTGCAGGATGTTCAATTTGTTGGCAATCGTCATTTGTCTGAAAATGAGATAAAAAAGAAAATAGACTTTTCAAAAATTCCAGCTGTTGATGAAGATGATCTACCCCGTTTTATAAAAACATTAAAAAAACAGTACCGCGATAAAGACTATCATGATGTTGATATAAAAGCAGAATTGAAAGGCGATACCGAATCTGCTTCGCTTATTTTTACTATACGCGAAGGAAAGCGAACGCTTGTGCGACGCGTATGCTTTACCGGTAACGATCACTTTCAAGGTAAAAAGTTACGCAGTCTTATTTTTACGCGAGAAGATTGGGTGCTTGGTTTTCTTGACAGATCAGGAAGCTTCCAGCCTGAAGCCTTGGAAGCGGATAAACAGGTAATTGAAAATTATTATCAAAGTAATGGATTTTTAAATGCTCGTGTTTATGATGTTTCCATTGACCAAGAAAAAGTATCGAATGCTTTGAAAATAACTTTTCATATCAATGAAGGAGAACAGTATACCATTCGTGAAATTCGTGTGCCGGGTAATGAATTTGTATCCCAAGATTTGTTGCTCGCTCGTATACCGATTAAAGTAGGACAATTGTATTCTAAAGAGTTGGTGCGAGAAACGATAGAAATGCTACGTTTAATTTGGGGTGAATATGGTTATATCAATGCTGATATTGAACCATCAATTCAGCCTGATGAAGATACGAAAACAGTTTCACTTGCATTTTATAGCGAATTGGGTCCACGTATTTATTTGAATCGTATCGAAATTATTGGTAACGAAAAAACGCAAGATAAAGTTATTCGTCGTCAATTGACGGTTGAAGAAGGGTGTTTATTGACTACCAAAGCGATGGATGAGTCAAAAGCACGCGTGGAAAGTCTTGGTTATTTTGATGCACGTGATGGCGTTAATTGGCGTATCATTCCAGCTGGTAAAGATAAGGTTGATTTGCAATTGATTGTTAAAGAAGTCAAAACAGGACGTATTGAAGCGCAAATGGGCTTTGGTGGTGTGACGCGCGATATTTCTTCTCCTTCGGAATCATTCAACGTAGGAATCAACGTTTCTGATACCAACTTATTTGGTCGAGGAATTCACGTTAATAGTTCTGCCAATATTTCTAAAGAAGAACGCAATTTGCTTTTTAATATTTCACAGCCTTGGTTATTTGATCGTCCGATCCATGCTTCTGGTGATATTTATTTCAAGCGCTCAATTTATGATGAATTTAAATTTATTGTCCAACCTGAAATCAATGAAAAAATCAATGGCGGTACACTTGGGCTTGGTTTTCTTTCTAAAAAATTATGGGATTCAACGGTAGCCGTAAAAATGGGGGTAGAAGGTATTACCTATCAACAAACACCAAAAGTTGTAATCGGTACCGGTCCTGGTTTAAATGCAAAAAAAGCTGAAGAGCTACAAAAGGAACTTCAAACCATTATGGACAAGCGTTTTACCAGTGGGGCATTTTTGTGGGTAGGTGGTTTTGCCTTTAAGGATTATCGTAACCATCCGATTCATCCAAGTCGTGGGTATCAGTATTCAACGTTTATGAAATTTGCGATTCACAGTGATTTAAAAAATAACCCTAAAGATTCACCGATACAAAACATTAGGAGTGATCTTGTGCGCGTGCGTTTTGGTTTTGCAAAAGTTGATTTTGATGGAAGTTGGTATACGCCACTCATTGGTGAGCGCGATCTTGTTTTAGGCTTGCACGGTCACATGGGAATTGTTGGTGGTTTTGGTGCCAAAACAATTCCATTCCGTGAACTCTATAATATTGGTGGTCCGGGTAGCGTGCGTGGCTTTTTGTTTGGCGAAATTGGGCCAAAGTTTGTGGTGCCACAATTGAATAATCAAAGTGATATGCTTGGTGCAAAAAAAGCATTTTGGTTAAATGCTGAAATGGTATTTCCTATTTCAAAAGATTTTTCAATGAAGGGTGCTTTCTTTTATGATGGTGGCGCTGGTTGGGATACGCCAAATTCAGAAATTATTACTAATCCTGCAAATTTAAAAAATAATGGTTTTAGTTTCCGTCATTCTGTTGGTTTTGGTGTACGTATTTTAAACCCTACGCCAATCAAAATTGACTGGGGCTTTAAACTTGATCCAAAGCCAGGAGAGAGCAAGAGTGAAGTGCATTTTAGTATGTACCAAGAATTTTAGAAAGTTTTTTAAAAAAACTTAACTAAAATTCTCTTCAATACATTTTTAAAAATGTAATAAATATTTTTTATAAAACTTATTTCTTTTTTTACACTATCTCTCGCACCTCATGCCGGTGAGGCACAAAGGTATTGCTTGCCCAATACCTTTGATACAAGGGCAAAAAGGGGATGATCTTCCCTTTTAAACCCTCAGCGTTTAAAAGAGGGCCCTCTCGCCTTCTTATTTTCAAATTTTTTCTTCGCTAACTTTACGTTCTGTATTTCTGGTTTACTGCATGTAGCTAGAATCGGCTGCGGAACCCTAACATTTAAACGCATAGAAGGTACTTATCGCATTCTAGATTTTTTTCTACGAAAAAAATTGAATAAATCTCGCGAGAGACGAGCAAAGCGAGCTATTTGAGCGCTACCGAATAAAAAAATGACTAACTAAGATGTTTTAAACTTTTTTAGCTCGTCACTGTTTGAGGTCCTCAATTTTAAAAAAATTAGGACCGAGTTACGAGCGTACAGCAGTCCAGCAGCATGCTGGTGTATTTT
>JAGVLQ010000021.1 GCA_020054235.1 Candidatus Babeliales bacterium | reverse complement strand
TGCAACCCGACCTCATGAAGTTGAAATCGCTAGTAATCGCGTATCAGAACGACGCGGTGAATACGTTCTCGGGCCTTGTACACACCGCCCGTCACACCACGAAAGCTGTTTGTACCCGAAGATATCTTAGCCAACCCGAAAGGGAGGCGGGTATTTAAGGTATGAATGGTGATTGGGGTGAAGTCGTAACAAGGTAGCTGTAGGAGAACCTGCGGCTGGATCACCTCCTTTCGAGGGAGAATAATTTTGCAGGTTTTTCTGCAACGATTTAGGTGTGCATGAAAGTTTCAAGCAAGACTTGTAAGCAGTTCATTTTGTTTGATTATAGGCAGGAGCCTTGATATAGCATTACATATATAATTAGTAGGGGCCTATAGCTCAGGGGTTAGAGCGCCCCGCTGATAACGGGGAGGTCAGTCGTTCAAGTCGACTTAGGCCCACCATGATTTATTATTTACGATAAACTTTGGTGGAGCTTAGGTATAGAAACTTTAGACTGATTCTACGTATAACTTTTTGCGATATCATTTTTTTTATTGAGATATCGTGCGCGTTAGGGGATGTAGCTCAGTTGGTAGAGCGTCCGTTTTGCACGCGGAAGGTCAGCGGTTCGAATCCGCTCATCTCCACCAACTACACTTATTAAAATTTAATAGGTGATATAATCAACAAATAACAAAATTCGGGTTTATGTGAGTTAAATTATTAAAAAATTTCTTGTGATCTTTGAAATATTATGGTTTATACGTCTTAGATGCTCATACAGGAATTTTCCAGTTAATAAATTGTAAAATTCGTAATTAATTGAAAAGAGCATTTGGTGGATGCCTTGGTATCAGGAGGCGATGAAGGAGGCGGAAGACTGCCATAAGCTTCGGGGAGCTGTCAATCAAGCTTTGATCCGGAGATGTCCGAATGGGAAAACCTATCTTGGAAAAACCAAGATATCGTTATCTGAATTCATATGATAACGAAGCAAACGGCGTGAACTGAAACATCTAAGTAGCGCCAGGAAAAGAAAACAACGTGATTCCCTTAGTAGTGGTGAGCGAAATGGGAAAAGCCTAAACTTGTGTTATGTGATAGCCTGTGTGCGTTGTAACATGAGGGTAGCGGGATATATATGCTTAAAAGATACAGCTTTTAAATTGTGTTTAATTATTTTAATTGAATTGTTCTGGAAAGAACAGCCAAAGAGAGTGACAGCCTCGTAAGTAAAAAAATAATTAAAGCAATAATATATTTCCCAAGTACTGCGGAGCACGTGAAATTCCGTAGGAATCTGCCCCGACCATGGGGTAAGGCTAAATACTGCCTGATGACCGATAGTGAACAAGTACCGCGAGGGAAAGGCGAAAAGAACCCCGGGAGGGGAGTGAAATAGAACCTGAAACCAAATGTTTATAAGCGGTGGAAGCGATGTATACGTACGCGCGACCACGTACCTTTTGCATAATGAGCCAACGAGTTATTCTTACACTGCAAGGTTAAGTTTTGAAAGAATGGAGCCGTAGCGAAAGCGAGTCTGAATAGGGCGATTAGTAGTGTGAGATAGACCCGAAACCCAGCGAGCTACCCATGTCCAAGATGAAATCTCAGTAAAATGAGATGGAGGTCTGAACCGGTAAAGGTTGAAAACTTTTCGGATGAGGTGTGGGTAGGAGTGAAAGGCTAATCAAGCTGGGAGATAGCTGGTTCTCCCCGAAATATATCTAGGTATAGCCTTGCTGAATTGATTGCGGTGGTAAAGCACAGTTTCGTCTTTGGGGGCGCAAGCTTACCGGGACTTTACTAACTCTGAATGCCGCAATTTTTGAAAGCAGGAGGCAGACTGTGGGGGATAAGCTTCATAGTCGAGAGGGAAAAAGCCCAGACCATCAGCTAAGGTCCCTAAATATCCGTTAAGTGGGAAAAGAAGTGGGAATACACAGACAGCCAGGATGTTGGCTTAGAAGCAGCCATCATTTAAAGAAAGCGTAATAGCTCACTGGTCAAGTGTTTCTGCGCTTAAGAACGAACGGGGCTAAACGGATTACCGAAGCTATGGCTATGTATAAAACTTTGGTTTTTTACATGGGGTAGGGGAGCGTTCTTTGATAGATACAAGCTTGATCGTAAGAACAGGTGTCGTTGATCAAAGAAGTGAGAATGTTGGTATAAGTAACGAAAAAATAGGTGAAATTCCTGTTCGCCGTAAGTCTAAGGTTTCCGTGAGATCGGTTTATCCACTCAGGGTTAGTCGATACCTAAGCCGAGGCCAATTGGAGTAGGTGATGGATAGCAGGTTAAATATTCCTGCACCGCGTGCCAACGCTTGAGCGAAGGAGTGACGCAGAAAGGTAAGTTGACTTGGATTATGGATTGCCAAGCTAAACATTTAGAAGAGCGCTGTAGGTAAATCCGCAGTGCTGTAATCTTTGAAGTGTGAAGGGCATGCTAATTCTTAGGAAGAAGTATGTTTGACTGATCCTACACTGACTAGAAAAACTTCTAGCGAGTTGTGCACGTGATCGTACCGCAAACCGACACAGGTAGGCGAGATGAATATTCTAAGGCGTTGAGATAATTATCATTAAGGAACTCGGCAAACTAGCCCCGTAACTTCGGGAGAAGGGGTGTCTGCGGTGTTACTAGGCTTCGGCCTGGAAAGCATCGTCAGATTTCAATAAATTGGCCCAATCGACTGTTTAACAAAAACACAGGGCAATGCAAACTCGTAAGAGGAAGTATATTGTCTGACGTCTGCCCAGTGCCGGACGGTTAACGGGAGAAGTCAGCTCTTCGGAGCGAAGCTTTGAACCGAAGCCCCGGTAAACGGCGGCCGTAACTATAACGGTCCTAAGGTAGCGAAGTCCCTTGTCGGGTAAATTCCGACCCGCATGAATGACGTAACGAGTTGGGCGCTGTCTTAATGATAAACTCAGTGAATTTGTAGTACCGGTGAAAATGCCGGTTACCCGCGAAAGGACGGAAAGACCCCGTGCACCTTTACTATAGCTTGACATTGGTTTTTGGATAGGTTTGTGTAGGATAGGCGGGAGACTGTGAGATCGTGGCGCTAGCTGCGATGGAGTCATCCTTGAAATACCGCCCTTATCTGTTTGAAGACCTAACTTCGACCCGTAATCCGGGCGGAAGACATTGTCAGGTGGGTAGTTTGACTGGGGTGGTCGCCTCCCAAATTGTAACGGAGGCGTTCAAAGGTTCCCTCATGACGAATAGAAATCGTCGGAAGAGTGTAAAGGCACAAGGGAGCTTGACTGCGAGACATACAGGTCGAGCAGGTGCGAAAGCAGGACTTAGTGATCCGGTGGTTCCACATGGAAGGGCCATCGCTCAACGAATAAAAGGTACGCCGGGGATAACAGGCTGATCTCCTCTGAGAGTCCTTATCGACGAGGAGGTTTGGCACCTCGATGTCGGATCATCACATCCTGGGGCTGGAGAAGGTCCCAAGGGTTTGGCTGTTCGCCAATTAAAGTGGTACGTGATCTGGGTTCAGACCGTCGTAAGACAGGTCGGTCCTTATCCTTCGTGGGCGCAGGGTATTTGAGAAGGGCTGTCCCTAGTACGAGAGGACCGGGATGGGCAAACCTCTGGTGTTCCAGTTGTTCAACAAGAGCAACGCTGGGTAGCTAAGTTTGTAAGAGATAACCGCTGAAAGCATCTAAGTGGGAAACTCGCTTCAAGATAAGATACCCCTGCTAACTTCGGTTAGCAATAAGGTCCCTTGAAGACTACAAGGTAGATAGGCTGGGTGTGTAAGCACAGTAATGTGTTCAGCTAACCAGTACTAATAGGCCGAACGTTTTAATTACGGTTAAAAAAAATTCTACGTTTATTCTGATGCTTATAATTTCATGAATAAACGAAACTGAAAATTCCTGAGCCTAAGACGTATAACCATATATTTCAAAGACACAAGATAAAATTTTTGAAAATTTCCTGGTGAGTATAGCAGTAGGGTCACACCCGTTCCCATTCCGAACACGGAAGTTAAGTTTACTGCGCCGATGATACTTGGCTGGAGACGGCCTGGAAAAGCAGGTATCGCCAGGATTTAAATTAGAGCCTCGAGAGAAATCTCGGGGCTTTTTTTTTTATTTTGTAGATGTAGTTAGAAAAAAGTAGTTGAAATTACTAGCTCATTACAGATAATATTAAATCAAATCAAGTTTTAAATTATTAAAAAAGAGGTAACGTAATCATAAACAATTCGACAAAAATTTTTATTAAAAATATACCTAAAGCTGAACTACATGTGCATCTTGAGGGTACCATGGAGCCAGAACAATTGCTTTTTTTTGCTGAACGCAATAAAATACCCTTACCATTTGATACTGTTGAACAGGCAAAATCTGCCTACGCTTTTCAGGGATATCAATCTTTTATAGATGCATATATTCGCAATACACTTATTTTAAAAACTGAAGAAGACTTTTACGATTTAGCAGTTGCTTATTTTAAACGCGCGCAAGAAGATGGTGTAATTTATGCAGAAATTTCTTTTGATTTTCAGACCTATACGCCACGTGGTATTCGACCAGCAGTGCTAATATCTGGTTTAAATGCTGCATTAAAATATGCAGATAAAGAATTTAATATTAAAGGTAATTTGATATTAAATATAATACGTAATAAAAATGAAGAGAGCGCGTTTCAGGCACTAGAACAAGCATTGCCATTTCGTGAAACTATCGTAGCAATAGGATTAGCTTCCTATGAAATTGGCAATCCTCCATCAAAATTTGCACGCATTTTTCAAAGAGCTGGAGAATATGGATTTTTTAAAACAGCACATGCAGGAGAAGTTCTAAATTTTTCACAAAATATAAGAGAGGCTCTTGATATACTCAAAGTAGATAGAATAGATCATGGTGTTCAGGTGATAAATTATCCAGATTTATTGAATGAATGCATTGAAAAAAAGATAGGTTTTACCGTTTGTCCACTTTCTAACGTATGTTTAGGGATTTATTCTTCATTAAATGAACACCCATTAAAAAGAATGCTTGACCAAGGTGCTCTAGTTTCTATAAATTCTGATGACCCTGCTTTTTTTGGCGGTTATATTGCAGATAATTATAATGCAGCATATGAAGCTTTGGGATTACATCAAGATGATATTATAGCTATAGCTCAAAATTCTCTAGAAAGTTCTTTTGCATCTCCGACGTTAAAAAAAGAACATAAAAAAAGATTTGAAGATTTTATTAAGAATGTTTAAAGTTTTTTTGCTATTACATCAAAGATTTTTTTTTATGAAAGCATTCAGAGTTTTTATTTTACCTATATTAGTTAATGTTTTTTGTTTTGGTCAAGTGAAATATTATTACAACCTGAGCGCGCTCATGAAAAAACCATAGCAATTCAATGATTTTATTTTTTAGCAAAAAATTTTTACAAAATCACTTGAATTTGTAAAAATTAAAATCTAGAATGATTTCTGTGTTTTAAAGATAGCTAATCAACTCAAAAAAAAAGGGAGAATTATGATGAAAAAAGAAGAAAACAAAGGCATGTGTCCAAAATGTAAAAAGAAAAAAGAAGCATGCAAATGCAAAAAATAATCCGACACTAAATTTTTTAAGGCACCAATAAATTTATTGGTGCCTTAATTATTTCAAAATATCGTTATTTTAACAGAAAGGAAATTGTGAAGGATAATTTACTCAAGAAAAATAATAACGATGATAATGATGAAGAGCTTTATTGTGATGAATGCGGTGAGCTTTTAATCAACTGCACTTGTGATTTTGAAGAGGATAAAAAAAATATTTAGTCTGGGGTTTGTTCTTGACAGGCTACAGCCAATTTATTGTGGTTTATCATGAATCCACACATTTATAGCCCACTTTTCACTATAATGCACAGGCATCCCGCCATGAAGGGTTTTAGGGTTTTCCTGTCCCGAATTATCGATGTTCGACCAAAACAATGCTGCATATTTTATGGGACGCACTTCAAGATTAAGCTCAGGAAAATATGTTTTTCCGCCAGCCTTTTCCGCTAAATCATTCATATAGATAAAAAAAGTGAAGATTCTTTGTGAACCCCGATTTTTTTTCATGTGTTCTGGAAGATAATCATGGTGGGGTTTAAATTCTTGTCCTTTTTGGTAGCGAACAACTTGTAATCCTTCAACATGTGAAAGTGGATATCCAACGGCATCTGCAGCGCGTTGTGCTATTTTTTGTATTGTTTTATCTTCATAGTTTGAAAACATTGCAGAATAAGAACTTCTATCTTTATGCCTTTGATTTTCGTCAACACGAGATGGCTGCATTCTGCTGGAAGCTAAATTTTGTAAATGTTGAGCTTCATTGGCGGTAATGAAATTATTGAGTAAATAAATTTCTGGTTCAGGGTAAAGTTTTTTTATTTTTACCGTTTTAGGAATTTCTTTAAAAACATTACTTATTTTTTTTTGGTAGGCTTGGGTAGTACTACCTAGAAGCAATAAAAATAATATTTTTGTTTTCATTACTAACCTTTTTTTTATGTAGAAAGCTCTGTTTTGTTCATAGTTTGTAGATTTTTTGTGAGCTTTTTCTTTATCTTAATAAAAATAAACAAAAAAAATAGTCAAAAATTGTATTTTTTAAAATTTTGATGTAGGGGAAATATGAAGGCAATTTGGAAAGGAACTTTAGCAATCGGCAAAGTAGAAATTCCAGTAAAATTGTATTCTGCTATTGAGTCTCAAAGTCTTGGCTTTAAGATGCTGCATGCAAAATGTAAATCTCCTTTGAATTATGAACGTATTTGTTCCAAATGCAAGAAAAAAGTTGAATGGGAGAATGTGGTAAAGGGGATGGAGCTTGCAGATGGTTCATTTTTCGTTATTACGCAGGAAAAACTTGAGAGGTTAAAACCCGAGCATACTGATGAAATTACTATCAAAGAATTTGTTACTTCAACATTGATTGCTCCTATTTATTATGACGCTCATTATTATTTAGCCCCAAATAAAGTAACTGAAAAGGCATATTTTTTACTTATGCACACAATGATTGATCTTGATAAAGTTGCCATTGCTACTTTTGTTATGCGTGAAAAGGAGTATGCATGTGCCATTTCACCCTATGAACATGGTTTTTTATTATCTACGCTCAATTATGAATATGAAATTCGTCCAATATCGCGCATTGAAGAACTTTCTGTCAAAGTATCGGCCAAGGTAACAAAAAAAGAAGAAGAGTTAGCTGAAAAATTGATTAGAAAAATGACGAAAAAGAAATTCGATATTAATGAATTTCATGATACGTTTGCAGAAAAGTTGATCGAAAAGATCAAGCGTGCCGCTGCAGGAAAAAAACATCTGGCAATGCGAGCAAAAAAGGCAGTAAAAGGTCGAGAAGTCAGTTTACTTGAATCTTTGCAAGAAAGTCTTGGAGTGCAAAAAGAAAAACCACTCCGTGCACGAGCGCGAAAATGAAAATTGCAGCGATGAATGCTCATCGAGGAGATGAGAGCGATCTTACAAATCCTGAATTTATTTTTGAGCCAAAATTAGATGGATTTCGTGCGTTATGCTATGTCAATAATGATATTCGATTAATTTCGCGTAACGATCTGGATTTGACTGAAAAATATCCTGAACTTAGTACTATTAGAAATGCGATTAATGCAAAAAGTGCAATTTTAGATGGCGAGATTGTTGCTTTTGATGCAAAAGGTCGTTCATCTTTTCAAGAGCTGCAGCAGGGCAAAAAAGCAGTTTACATGGTTTTTGATATTCTCATGAAAAATGGAAAATCATTAGTTAGTTTACCATTGCTTGAGCGTAAGAAAATTCTGAAAACTATGATTAAAAATGGTTTGCGCATAAAAAAAGTAAAGTTTAGCAATGATGGAAAAAAACTGTGGCAAGAAGCATGCAAAAAAAACCTTGAAGGAGTGATGGCCAAAAAATTCGATGCACACTATTATCCTGGTCTTCGTAGTTTTGTTTGGCTTAAAATAAAGCGGTTTCAAACAGCAGATTGTGTTATCATCGGCTATACGCAAGAAAAAAGATTAATTTCATCCCTTGCGCTCGGTTTGTATGACAAAAAAGGGGTGCTGGAATATGTGGGCAACGTTGGAACAGGTTTTGATGAAGCAGCACAAAAAAAGTTATATACCTTGCTTAAGTCAATTCGCAGTGCTAAAAAACCTGTCGCAGCCAAACCACGAAAACTGGTCAAGTGGGTTAAGCCAAAATATATATGTGAGGTTAAATTCTCTGAAGTTACCCATGATCGGAATTTACGTCAACCAGTATATATTCGCTTACGGACAGACAAAAAGCCCAAGCAATGTACCATTGCCGATCAATTATAGTAAGCAATTATAATGTATTTGATTTTTCAGTTTCAAAATCTTTGTAAAGCATACTTGCCTGAACGCTTGTATTATTTTGATATTTATTACTTTTATAGAGATCAAAAGCTCCTTCAATGGTGTGATAGTATATTTGGCAAATTTCAACGTTTGGATAAATTTTTATAGGTTGAACACAAAATATTTCCAATGTCCAGTAACCAGCAAAACCTACATCACCAAAGCCGGCAGTAATATGCACAAAAAGACCGAGCCTGCCAATTGAAGATCGTCCTTCAAGCATGGGCACCAGATTGTTAGTTTTGGTGTATTCAGCGGTTCTGCCAAGATATAAAGTTCCCGGTTTTAGCGTTAAGCCTTCTTGTGGAATTTCAATTTCTTCAGCTGCATTTTTTTTTTTCATATCCAAAACTGGTTCTTTGTAAACGAGCAAACGGTTATGTAACCGTAAATTATAGCTATTAGGTCCAATTTGATTTTCATTAAAAGGATCGAGAATAATATCGGTATTTAGACGTTTTTTTATTTCTTTGCCAGAAAGAATCATGCATATTCCTTTTTTTATTTAAAAAACGAATGTTATTGAGTACTTTAGCAAAGAATTAAATAAATTTCATTGTTTAATGGATTAGGCTTTAATTTCGTTTAGAGGAAAAAAAGTTTGTTGTTCCTTCTTTACGGTCTTTTTTTCCATAAATTCTATACAAGCATTTGGAGATAATTCTTTATTATAGTGACCAGGATTTTTTACTCTACCCAAAGGTGACTTTGGATTTGGATCTACAGACTTGGCTCTTTGTATTTTTGTAGATTGTCGAGGGCTATTTTGACACAGATGTGTTTCATGTGATGGTTGTTTAGGTTTCGGCGAAATTGAAGAAATTTTTTCTATTTTTTTCACAAGTTCATTATTTAATTCTAAAAGGGGTTCTTTTTTTTTCTTGGGTGTTTGAGGTGTATTCAACGTTGATGAGGAGCGAGTAATTGAGTTTTTTTTATTATTACCTGTATAAGAAGAAGAATGTGATTTTTGTAATGTGGCTAGTAGTACTATTGATTGAAGGAAAAAGAGTCCTGATAGTATTAGAATAATTTTTGTTTTCATTATTATCTACTCCTTTTATTGATTAATTCTTTTTTTATCTTTAAAATACTTGGTTTTCGTATTAAAGATCAAGGAATTGCTTATGACCTAGAAAAGTTAATTTTCTAATTCTAATTGATTAGACCACCATAGAGCAAAGAGCGCAATTATCAAACAGCTTACTATATTTCCTGTTAATGCGCCTGGATATGCATTAAAAATTGCTTGTTGTATGGCTTGCAAAATGGTAAAACTACCAACGATCAATGGAATCAAACTTCGTGAAAATTTCAAAATGTTTTCATACAGTACAAACAGTAATAATCCCATGAAGCATCCACCAATAACCCACGAAAGAATATGTTGAATTTCCGTAGCACCTTCCACCGCAAGGCCAATAGAAATCAAAAATAAAAACTTCAGAAATTGAGCTTTTTTAGTTTCCGTAGTTATTATATAATCTAATGTCCATATAATTACATAAAAAAGAATCGTGTTAGTTATGAAGTTTGTGAAGGTAGTCAATATGCAACTTAAAGCGGGAAAAAAAGCTGTTGCATGAGTATATTCAGCCCATAGAGGTCTAAAAGATGGAGTGAATTTTGTACTTAGAGCATCAATTCCTGCAAAAAGTGCACCTATGCTAAAACCAAGGGGTATTCTCATACTGATTCCGATTGCTGCAAAATGTTTAAAATGTGCGCGTGATATAAAGCCTGCCAATAACCCATAGGCTGTTGCCTTAAAGATAATTTGTATGCTGAGTGTACTTAAAATTGTTAAAACTTGATGACTAAATGGTTCGCTTGTCTTGAACGTTGCAGGTAAGGTAGACCAAATATTCAAAAGTTGTATTAATGATTTGCTTATCAGGATTGAAAAGAATATGAAAAAAGTTTTTTGATCGAAATTTTGATGAATCCACAGGAGAGATGCGCGTGTAGCTGCAAAAGCTAAGAATACCAATAAGAACATGCTGCAGAGAAGCATAAGAATTTTATGTAGAGCTTGTTTTTGTTGATCTTCTTTAATCCATTCTTCCGGGACAAAGATATGTTGGTCATAATCAGTAATCTGATCGCCTGCAATTTCTATAGATATACGTGCTTGGCCTTGTTCGGTTGTTTTTTGCTTATCAGCAAAATATTGTGGATCCTTAAAGGTAAATAACCAATCTAAGCGCTCAGGATGTTTTGATGATATCGCTGATATTTCGACTAATGCTTTAGGATCTAAATTATATTTTTTCCTTAATACCTCGTGAGCCAAAACTCGTGCTTCTTGTTCTGACAATATTTTTCCAGTACGCGATTCCGGTAATTGATGTTCCAAGCGGTTTATTGATCCTGATGGCGAAGCATAGAGGGCGTACTCTTCTGCGCGTTCGATAATATCGGGATTTTCAAACTGTGCATAGCGAATTTTCCAACCAGGTGTTTTTACATACGTTGAACGAAGTTGATCATATAAATTTTTTCCGCCAATCTGCCAAACAAAACGATCAGCATCTTGTAATTGCCCTTCTATATAGGGAAGTACTTCCCATTTTTTATTTAATATAATATTTTCTTCAATTAATTTATTTTTTGCGATTTTTAATGCTTCCTGTTTTGAAAAATTTATTACTGAAGCATCTTGATTAAAGCGTGTACCAAATAACCAAAAGGCTAAACCCAAAAAACCTGCGGAAGTTATACCATAGATTCTGTTTTTTGAAAGTGAAATTTTATAAGGTTCAGGTGAAAAGAGCCTTTTCTTTTCAGGTGATGTTGGTGGTTGCCAGTTATAATTGTAAAATTGCGTAGAAATTTCTTTCCATGTCCCAGAAAAAAAACGTGCATTTAAAACAATAAAAAGGGGTATTGCGCTCGCAAGTATTACCATAACTTTGTCGATCCAAATACCAGGCGCAGTTGATACAAAAAGTGGTAGCGCCATCCAAACAACGTCATAAACAAAATGTGAAATAATTGCTGGTAAAAGGCCGTAGATTAAATATAACGCGCCAAATACTAACGAGGGGACTAAAAGTTCTACAAGACGAGCATAGCCTGGTTGTGCTGGATAATTAGCATGACCTGCACTAAAAATGAGTGCTTGCACGATCATGCCAATAATTAACCACGCTGTTTTGTTTCCTTTTTTTTGTCCAATTAATGCTGCGCACGAAAGTGGAATTGCGCGAAACAGACATTCTTCTGCAAACCCAGCTTGCAATGCTTGCGAAATTGAAGCAAGCCAAGGGAAATAATAAGAAAGTACGTTTGGATTAATTAAAGTTTCACTCGGTGTCCACCAATCAAAGTAGCGAAACGCAATATAATAAAATGCGATAATGAAAGCAAAATCATATCCTAAAATCAAATAGCCCCCCAGAGTTCTTCCTAAAACTTGCCAAGAGGTAGCAGCATTGCGGGACCATAATTTCCAAAATTGTAAATGCTGAGGGAATGCTTTTCTACCAAGACTTTCTGCTGCGGTAAAAATTAATGCGAACATGCCAAAGTAACCGATAAAATGAAGAAACATTCCTAAAAATATCTGGAATAAAAAAACGGTCTTTGGTAATTGGGTATTATAGTTCATCCAATACAATGGCAAACTATTCAGATTATTGAGAAAATCTAAAAATGAAATGATTCCCGCCCAGATAATCGGAAATTTCCAGATTAACCACCGTTGACGCATTAAGAAAAAGAGCCCCAAAATACATCCGCCAAATATGTATAATATAATAAATGCAATAGTAGCGATTTGAGCGATAGTATTATTAAAAGACCGCATGTGTTCATAGCGGCGCTTAAAACTTTCAGGAACTTTAATGGAGAGATTATATTCTGTTAATTTGTCACCGCTAACAACAAGTTTTAATCGGTAGGGAGCTTCACCGACTTTTTTACCAATACGTTCATAGGTAAATGTATGGTCAATACGCTCGCTTGGTTTTGTTTCCTGTGAACGATCAACCAAGGTATACGCAGAAAAATCTGTATCCCAATATTTTTTTGCTTCTTGTTGTGCAATGTTTAGTGCTTGTTCATTAGTAAGGGCGGCACCTTGCGTATTTTCCGAAAGTTTTTCTACAAAGCCGTAGGGTTTTCCTTCAGGAGTAAACTTTACCTGTGTTTCATTAATTTCACCTTCTTTAAAGTGGCGTACATTCCAGGTATAAGATGAAAAATATTTTTCTGCTAAAATTTCTGCAAAGGCTTTTTTTCCGCCGCCTTCAAGTTCAATAAAATTTTGTGTTTCATTATCGTCATCAAACATTGCTGTTTGCTGAAAACTTTTAGGTCCCCAATTAAATTTCTCTGCGAGCTCTTTTGCTGCTTGTAAAGCTTCAGTTCTATTCATTTTAATATCAAGGTTAATGATAGGAAATACCTTTGAAAAATAGTGATATGAAAAATAGCTTCCACTTGCAAAAATACCAGTTAATAAAATCCAGAAAATTGGCTTTTGAGAAAAAGGGACTGAGGTATTCATAAAAAATCTTCCTTTACCAACATAGAATTTAATTTTTAGTCTAGCGCGATAAATTTTTTGGTATAGACTTCAAGTTTTTTTAATATTTTTAATATAGGAAGGTGAGAAATGTAAAAGCTAGAATACCAAATTTTTTTTTACATTGTTTAAAGCATAATAAGCGTTGGGTGGCTGATTTCGCTTTTTCATAGTAAATTATTTTTTTTAATCCCATAGTTGTTGCTTGTTTCTTGGATGATTTTGCTTTTTAAATTTTTTTTGCTGTTTTTGATCTCTTGAAGTTTTTCCTAATTTAGCTTTTTGTGATCGATCTTTTGGTTTTAGTTCTGGTTGTCTTGGTTTAAATGGAAAGCTTTTGTCAAAATCTGGTTGGACATTATCTGAACAAAAACTAGAAAAAGATGCCACAATAAATAGTGCAAAAAAAATATTTTTTTTCATGTACTTATTCCTTTCTTAAAACAATTTTAGGGGGAAGTATAGAATTTTTACCTTAGCAATTTTTAAGGCAAAGTAAAGATTTAAGAAGTGTGATCGAACAGTTCTAGGAGTTGATAAACGGATTTGAATTGCTTAATTTGTGGTACGGTTTTTTCAAATTTTTGATTATGGGCAAGGAGTAATTGTTTAATACCAAATTTTTCTGCTTCACGGATATGTATTCCAATTTGGTTGATTGGTTTTACTTGACCCGTCAAACTTAGTTCGCCTAGTGCTATAGATTTTTCAGGCAATGGTTGTTGAAAGTAGCTTGAAAGTAGTGCTAATGCAATACCCAGATCAGCGGCACTATCTTTAATTTTAAAACCACCACTGACTTTAAAAAATATGTCTTGAGCGCTTAATTTGATGTGTAAATATTTTTCAATAATAGCGGCAATTAAAATTACTTGCTTTTGATCGATTCCGGAAATGACACGCTGGGGCATGCCAAATTTTGTTGGCACTAAAAGCGCTTGTAATTCTAGTAAGAAGGGTCGCGATCCTTCCATCGAACTTATCAAAACAGAACCAGGACTGTAGGTTGCTTCATTTAATAAATGTTGATTGATATCAGGTACTTCTTGTAGTCCGTGTTCCTGCATTTCAAAAAATCCAAGTTCTCCAAGCGGGCCAAAGCGATTTTTGACCGAGCGCAATACGCGCGTTTGCCAGCGATCTTCGCCTTGCAAATAAAAAACCCCATCAACCATGTGCTCAAGCATTTTTGGTCCCGCAATGTTGCCCTCTTTGGTTATGTGGCCAGTCAAAATTATGGCTATATTATTTTCTTTTGCCAAACGCATAAGCCTAAACCCTGATTCCCGCAATTGACCAATGCTTCCTGGAATTACTTGGGTATCAGCTGAATAACAATTTTGAATGGAATCGATAACAAGTACTTGCGGTTTGTGTTCTTCTGCAGTTGCAATAATTGCTTCAAGTTGTGCTTGATCGGAGCATAATAAATTTTCATGTAAACATGAAAGCCGTTCAGCGCGTAAGCGTACTTGCTCGAGTGATTCTTCAGAAGAAAAATAAAGTACTTTATAGTGAGCGGCTAAATCATTAGCAATTTGGAGTAATAAGGTAGATTTTCCAATGCCCGGATCGCCCGTTAAAATTAAAAAAGCACCAGGCATGATACCGCCGCCAATAACGCGATCCCATTCTTGGATCGTTGATTTCATTCGTGTTTGCGTTTGAGTAGAAACAGTATTGAGAGGAATAATGGATGTTTCTTTGTGAGCGGCTTTAAAATTTTTTGAAGAAATTGATGGTTGAACTTCGGTAATACTTCCCCATTGTGAGCATTCCGGGCAACAACCAACCCATTTAGGAGGTCGGTATCCACAATGTGAACAATTGAAATGTGTTGATTGTTTTGCCATTTTTTCTTAAAAAATAGGATGTTTATCAATTTTGTAACAATTGCGACAACGGGCTTGGTATGATTCTTGTGCTCCCACTAAGATTGTGGGATCATCATATTTTGCGGGGTGATCATCAACGAGCCGTTGAGAAAAATGTGCATCACTGCCACAAAGCATACATATTGCTTTTAGTTTAGTTACATTATCAGCAATAGCAAGCAATAATGGAACGGAGCCAAATGGATGTTGTCTAAAATCTAAATCTAAGCCAGCGACGATGACGCGCTTAGATTGATCAATCAAAGTGCATACAATATTGACAATTTCTCGGGAAAAAAATTGAACTTCATCAATCCCAATTACATCAATTTCAGGTGTCATCAGTGAAGAGATGAAGCTAGGGTTATCGATAGGGATTGCTTTGATTTTGTTTCCATTGTGAGAAACAACATAATCAAGGAGTGTTCTTTCATCTAAACTATGTTTAAAAACTAAAACATTTTGTTTGGCTAATTGAGCACGCTTTAGACGACGGATTAATTCTTCTGATTTTCCAGAAAACATAGATCCACAAATTACTTCAAGTGATCCCTTGCTATTTTTTTTCATGTATTATTTCTTTCGAGGGTTTATTTTGAGCTGGTAGACTTTTTATCTATGGAGTAAACTTTTCAATAAAGGTTAGAATAATAAAAAAACATTCTTTTAGGAATCCCCAAAAAAAATTAGGAAAAATATGGCAACCATTGCACATAAGAGAAAACCCTTGTCATCAAAATGGAAACATGAAATGCTACCGGATCTGGAAGGTAATATAGAAGCGCTTCATGTAGAGCAATCATTACAATTAGAGGGTGAAGTAAACGTTATAGGTGCAAAGAATGCTGTTTTAGTTACGATTGCTTCTTTAATTTTAACTGAAGGCAAATCCATTTTAACAAATGTTCCTGCCTCTGCAGATATTGTTCAAATGCTTGCTTTATTGCATGAATTAGGAGCCGAGATTTTTTTTGATGAAAATAATAATCGCCTAGAAATTGATACAACGTTTATTAGAAACAATCGCGTGCGTCCGGAAATTATGAAAAAGATGCGCGCGTCTGTTCTCGTTATGGGACCACTTTTGGCGCGTTTTGGAAAAGCGGAAATTGCTTTGCCAGGAGGTTGTTCTATAGGAGCTCGGCCTATAGATTTTCATATAAAAAATTTTATGAAAATGGGTGTTTCGGTCAATGTTGAGAATGAATTTTTGCGGGCATATGTAAACCAATTAAAGCCCGCTAGGATAGTTTTGGAATATCCTAGTGTGGGGGCAACTGAAAATATTTTGATGGCAGCGGTACTTACTCAAGACGTGACTACGATTATCAACGCGGCTTTAGAGCCAGAAGTAATTGAATTGATTGAAGTTTTGAAAAAAATGGGAGCTTTGATAAAAATTTTACCTCCCGCTACGCTCGAAATTAGAGGAGTCAATGCATTGAGACCGATTGAATATGAAATTATGCCTGATCGGTTAGAAGCCGGAGCTCTTTTATTGGCAGCGGCGATTACCGGTGGAACAGTGTCGGTGCCAAATGCTCGCTATGATCATCTTGATGTTTTTCTAGCCAAGCTGCAAGAAATGGGGCATGTCGTTGAAGTTGGTTATGAAAATAAAGGAATTACGCTCATTGCAACTGAGCAACCGCAAGCAGTTTCATTTAGAACTGCGCCATATCCAGGATTTCCAACTGATCTACAAGCGCCTTTGATGGCGGTATTATCCTTGGCTGAAGGTAGAAGTACTGTCCATGAGACTGTGTTTGAAAATCGTTTTTTACATATTCGCGAATTACAAAAAATGGGTGCGCAGATTATTGTTGAAGGAGATAGAGCACATATAACGGGAGTTGATGAACTTTATGGCACTCAGGTTATTGCATCTGACATTCGGGCATCATGTGCATTGGTTCTCGCAGGCCTTGCAGCAAAAGGGAAAACGCGCATAACGGGAATTCATCATTGGAAACGAGGTTATGAAGCTCTTGAAAAAAAATTACAAAAATTAGGTGCCCAAATTTTCTTGGAAGCTAGCAACTAGATCAGTGAGTTCCCGGGTTATTTTTGCTTGACGTGTTTTATTGTAAGCAAGACGCGTGGTATCAAGGAGATTGCTTGCATTCCGTGTTGAATTGTCCATGGCAACAAAACGTGCAGCTTGTTCAGCAATGAGAGCGTCAAATAAAATGTCTTGTGTAAAGCTTTGTATAAGTTTATGTGCAAGAAAGTCAAGAATGGTTTCGGGGCTTTGTTCCCAGCGAAAAGCTTCAGGGTGTTTAAGATTTGAAAAGTTTTTTTGAAATTGATCTTCTTCAAATGGTAATAATTGGATTTTTTTTGGTACCTGCATGAAGAATGTTCTCGGAAAATTATAAAAAAGGATTACCGAAGAAAATGGTATTTGTGCATGCCAAATATAATCTGCGATCCGTTGGGCGATTGATAAGAGTTTATTTTGAGTAAAATCGGAAAATTCAAGCGCAATGGAGTTTGATTCGAGCTCTTTAGTTTCAACTGCTTTTTTACCTACAAGAATGATGGAGTAGGGAGTTTCAGGTAAATTTTTTTTGACAAATGCAAAAAGGTTATGATTAAAGTTTCCACAGAGTCCTTTTTGAGAACCGATAATAACAATAAGATTTTTTTGTTTTTCATTTTTAATAGTGGGCGTAAAAACTGGATGATTCCATTGAGGATAGACTCTCTTGATCGAAGCTATGGTATTTACTAAAGCTTCTTTGTAGTCTCTTAAATGACCCTTTCTACTGCGAAGTCGAGAATGAGTTGACATAGAAATTAAACGCATAGCATGCGTTATTTTTTTTATCGTTTCAATTGCTTTTATGCGTTGGCGCATTGCAACCAGTTCTGACATGAATCACCTTTACGTTCTCTTTTTCTCAAAGTAAAGAGGTTTTTCTTTATTTTACAATAATTCTTGCAATTGTGCATCTTTTAGAAAATACTTGAAATATAAAGGACAAAACGATGATTATTATTGTCGATGCCTATAATGTTTTAAAGCGATTGCATGGTCCAGATGTTTCTCGTCAACAGCGCGATGAATACATTATGAAACTCAAGATATATGCAAAAAAAAAGAACCATACGGTTTTATTGATTTTTGATGGCGGTTATTCTGATTGGTTAACAAAAGAAAAATACGATAATCTGTTGGTAATTTATTCTGGGTATAAAGAAAGTGCCGATGAAGTTATTAAACGGTATCTTGAAGATTATCAACATAAAGATATTCTTTTAGTAAGTGCTGACCGTGAGCTAGCTGAATATGCTAAAGGATTAAAAATAGTTGCCATCGAGCCAACTATTTTTAATACCTATGTAACTAAGGCTTTTGAGCGATTGCCTACTGATACTACATGGGCACAGCAAGAAGTTAAGAAATTGACATCGAAACAGGATAAGGATCTTGATGCATTGATGGAAGAGGCAAGTATGCAGATTATGCATAAAAGCGATGAAGATGAAGCCCAAAAAAAAAGCAGAGCAAAGAGTTTTAAGGTTGATAAAAAAGAACGTAAACGTGCCGACAAATTAAAAAAATTATGAAAAAAGAAGAAAAAATCTTTGATTATCAAGATATTCCGAAGATTGTTGAAACTTTATATTGTTTGATGAAACAATGTAAAGTTTTTGCTTTTGAAGGACCTTTGGGTGCAGGAAAAACAACTATCATTCGTGCTTTGCTGGAAAAATGTGGGGTTCATGAAGCGATTACCAGTCCAACGTTTACTTACGTAAATGTTTACGAAAATGAAATGGGGCACTTGTTTTATCATTTTGATTTGTACAGACTTAATTCTCTTGAGGAATTTATTCAAGCTGGCTTTGACGAGCTTTTATATCTTGAAGATAGTTGGGTTTTTATAGAGTGGCCTGAAATCGTTATGCCTTTATTAAAAAAACAGGTTTGTTCCGTAAAAATAGATTATCTAGAAGATGAAAAGCGATTGATAACTTATAAAATTAACGATTTTTGATATTTCAGCTTTTCCAATTCTTCTTTTTTGGTTTTTAACGTGGTCTTATTTGAATTTATGGTGTCAGATAAGCCTTTAATTTCTGGAATTTTCATATATTCATCGTTTAATTGTTTTAGTAGCTTTTGGTGATTTTGATTATCGATTAACTTTCCCATTCCTTGTGCCTCTTTTATTTTTATAGTAATTGCTGTAATTGAGGGATTATTTCCAGCATTTTCTTTAAGGGTTATTAATTGTTGAGAATCCTTAGAAATTTGCTCTGCAAGCTTATTAATGTCATTTTGAAGAGTAACAATATTTTGTCCGAATACAGGTAGGCTGATAATACTTATTGTTAGTACTATAAATTTTTTCATAAAAACTTTCCTTTTTATTGATTTGAAGATGTAGTAGGAATTTCAAGTAAAATTTTATTTTTAATTAAAATGTCGTTGGTATATATTTTTGATGCAGGTTTTTTTATAGTTACCGTTCCCAATGTTCCCTTTATAAAGTAATCAATCACTACAGAATCTATTTTTGCATTTTGAGCATCTAAAGTTAGATTGAGGGTAATTGTTATTGGTTGATTGTTAATAAAAAAATAGCCATTTGATTCTGTTGCATTAAAGTCATTTTTTATAAGCTTTATTAATCCTTTTGGGCCAAGTATATCGAGAATTGAAGTTTGACCGTAACCAGTAAGTTTTCCAGGATTTATAAATTTGATCTGAGGTTGCCCGCCAGTGTTATCAACTTGAAGTTGTCCTGAGGGAAAAAGATCAGGAGATGTTTGTGGTAAGAATTCAATTGTATTATTATTTTGAGAAATTTTTAGAATGTTTTTTATTGTTGGATTGATATTTATCAGATTGACTAAATTGTTGTTGCCATCATCTGCACTGATATAAATATTTGAATTTTTTAGTTGGTAGATTGAGCTTGAGGGAAATTGTATTGTGCCAATCTTTATTGTTGTTAAATCATTTGTAATAAAAGAATCTTCAGGTTTGTGGCTATCCCATGGCAGGTACCAAATTTGGCTTGTGGGGATTTGTGGACCACCCCGAGGTTTGAAGCTTTTAGGTTTAAATTTTTTACTTTGAGAGGCAAGTGGAAAAAAAATACCAGAGACTAAAATTAAAAACGTATTCAGAATAATTCTTTGTAAGCCCTTCATCTAGTTCCCTTTAAATTTTTCAAGCTTTTAAAAAAGTCTTTATTATTATCTAGAATACAAGTTTTTTATGCATAAATTCAATATTTTTGAGAAAAATTCATGGAAAAAGTTGCAATAAATAGTAAAATATCTATTATATTTTATACTTTTAAAATTAAGCAAAAGTAAAGATTGATATTTTTTGAAGGCGAGATGCCCGAGTGGTTAAAGGGGGCGGACTGTAAATCCGTTGGTTTATACCTTCGCAGGTTCGAATCCTGCTCTCGCCACCAGGCTTCTTTCTAGCGAACTACGCCCGGCAGGCCAGTTTTTTAACGGAATTTTTAAATAGAAGTACGAATTCGAAGCCTGTCACGGTGTAACCTTTAGGCGAAGACGAACAATAATATAGTTTATGTCATAAAGGGTTTAATTTTTGAAAAAAATAAGCCAAAAATGCTAACCTGGACGATTGAATGAAAAATATTATAAAAAACTTAATTTTTAAGTAGAATAGTGTATACTATGCGGGAATAGCTCAATTGGTAGAGCGGCAGCCTTCCAAGCTGTAGGTTGCGGGTTCGAGTCCCGTTTCCCGCTCCATTAATTCTCACCTTGAAAAGGGTGGGCTAAGTTCATGAAACGTTTGCTGGCGTAGCTCAGTTGGTAGAGCAGCTGATTTGTAATCAGCAGGTCGCGGGTTCAAATCCTGCCGCCAGCTCCATCCGTCGTCGCCAAAAGCTCTGTACCGTGATGCGATGTCACGGCGAAGTTTAAAGCGAAGGCGGGCTCCATAAAAAAATATATGTGTATGGTTGTGTTTACCTCAAAATTGATTTGTCATTTATTAAAATTTTCATTACTCTATACTATGTTGTTTAGTGGTTTTTTAGCCCACGTAGCTCAGTTGGTAGAGCACTTCCTTGGTAAGGGAGAGGTCGCCGGTTCAAATCCGGTCGCGGGCTCCAGGAAGTTATTTTAATTCTGAGCATTTGAAAGAAAGTTATGGCAAAAAAGAAAAAAACAACTACTCGTTTATCATGTGAAACTTGCAAAGAGCGCAATTATTCACAAGTAGCTTCCGGAAAGCGAACAGTAGGTTCTTTAAAATTGAGTAAGTATTGTTCACGTTGCCGAAAGCATACTGAGCATAAAGAGACTAAGTAGGCCTTTTAGGCCAGTAGCTCTAATGGTAGAGCGGCAGACTCCAAATCTGAAGGTTGGGGGTTCGAATCCCTCCTGGCCTGCCATACGTTTGTAAAATTAAATCTAACCCTTTAAAGTGTAGGGCTAATTGATTCAATGAAGGATGTAATTCGATTTTTTTCAGAAGTAAAGCTCGAATTGAACAAGGTTGTATGGCCGAGTTTTAATGAACTGGTTGGTTCTGTTATTGTAGTATTTATTTTAGTATGCGCATTTTCTATTTATTTAGGCGCTATTGATTTGTTCTTTTATAGGATTGCTGAGCGTGTTTTTTAATCATAAAAAAATGAAACAAATGTTTTTTGCCTTAACCAATAGGACACTTTCATGAAGCGCTGGTATGTGGTCCAGATTTATGCTGGCTATGAAAACGCAATCAAAAAAGATATTGAAAAAGCTATTGCTGAAAAAGGAGCCAATGAGTTTTTTGGTGATATTTTAATACCAACTGCAAAGGCAAAACAAGCTTTTGAGTTAGCACTAGGAAAGCCAGATAAAACAGCGCAGCAACTTTTTCCAGGTTATCTTTTAATCGAAATGGAGCTTGTTCCTGAAGCTATGAGACTTGTAGAATCTTCCCCAAAAGTTATACGATTTTTGGGCGGGAAAAATCCAGTGCCTCTTTCAAAAAAAGAAATTGATAGAGTGATTTCACAGATAAAAGGTGAGGTTGCTCTTGTTCCTAAAAAGAGTGAGTTTGAACAAGGAAGTGAAGTTGATATTGCAGAAGGTCCTTTTGCAGGTTTTGTAGGGGTTGTAGAAAAAATAGATGAAGCAAATGAGCGATTGACCGTGATGGTTAGTATTTTTGGGCGTATGACTCCTATTGAGTTAGGGTTTAGTCAAGTTAAACGATAAAAAATTAAGTGAGTTTTATCCTATGTCAAAACCAATAAAAGCTAAAGTAAAGTTACAATTGCCTGCTGGCGGCGCGACACCTGCTCCACCGGTTGGTTCAGCTCTCGGTCCGCATGGTGTTAATATGATGGAGTTTTGTAAACAGTTTAATGCTAAAACTGCGGACAAAAAAGGCCAAACCATTCCTGTATTAGTTACCGTTTTTCAAGATAGAACGTTTGAGTTTGTTACCAAGACTCCACCAACTACCGAGCTGATTAAGAAAAAAATTAACCTTGCAAAAGGTTCTTCCAAGCCTGGTGAAGGTAGCGTTGGAAAAATTTCTTGGAAAGAAGTTGAAGAGATTGCTGCAGTAAAAATGTCTGATCTTAATGCACATGACATTGATAATGCAAAAAGAATAGTTGCAGGTTCAGCGCGTAGTATGGGATTAGAAGTCGTAGATTGAGTTTAGGGTACAAAATGGCAACACATGGAAAAAAATATCAAGCTGCACAAAGTCAAATAAAGCAACAAGTTCATCCCGTAAAAAGTGCAATTGAAAACGTAAAAAAATTTGCTTTTGCAAAATTTGATGAGTCAGTAGATGTCAATGTTAATTTAGGCATTGATGCTTCTAAAGGAGAGCAGGTTGTTAGAGGATCTGTTATTCTTCCTAACAAGTTTGGTAAAGAAGTTAGGGTGCTTGTATTTGCGAAGGGTGAGCATGCAGATCAAGCTAAAAAAGCAGGTGCAGATTATATCGGTGCTGATGATTTAATTGAAAAAATCGATGGTGGTTGGATGGACTTTGATGTTGCTGTCGCAACACCAGACTTGATGGGAAAGATTGGTAAATTAGCAAAAACGCTTGGACCAAAAGGGTTGCTACCTAATAAAAAACTCGGAACCGTTACTTTTGACGTATTCGCTGTGGTAGATGACTTGAAAAAGGGACGTAGATTTTTTAAAAATGACAAGAGTGGTCTTGTGCATTTTACTATTGGAAAAGTATCGTTTGGTGTTGAAAAGCTCATGGAAAATTTAAGTGGCTTTATTAAGGCGCTTAATTCTTCAAAGCCTGCTACAGCAAAGGGCAAATTTATTCAAAAAATAACCCTTTCCTCTACTATGGGCGTGGGCATCCAGGTTAGTCCTGATGAAATACTTATTAGTTGAGTAAGGTAAAACCATGAATCGTCAAGAAAAACAACAAATTATTGAAGCTATAAAAAGTGATTTTCAAAAGAGCACGGCTTCGTTTTTAGTTGGCTATCGTGGCTTAACGGTAGCACAGTTAACTGATTTAAGAAAAAAGCTACGGGAAAATGGTGGTGCACTTCATGTTGCGAAAGTAACATTGATTAAGCGCGCAATCGATGGTGTCCCTACCGTAGAGGGTTTGCGTACGTTTTTAGGTGATCAAATAGCTTTGGTTTTTAGTCAAAATGAACCACCTGCTATAGCAAAAGTTCTGTCTGATTTTTCTAAGGAATTTGAGCAACTAAAAATTGTTGTTGGTTCTTTTGAGTCAGCAATTTTAGATGAAAATACAATAAAGGAAATTGCAAGTTTACCTTCTCGAGAAGTTCTTCTTGCGCAACTTTGTGGCACATTAAAAGCGCCTATGAGTAAATTGGCATTTGTTGTTGATGCAATAATTGGAAAATTAGAGGCATCTTCTGAAAAGATTGAGAATAATAATTCTTAATTTAATTTTTGAATTTATGATGTTTAATAGTAAGCAATTTTTGTGTATGTTTATATTTTTAATAGCGAATGGGGAATGCTATGCCAGCTAAAGCACATGAAGAATTAATTGAAGCAATTGGCAGTATGTCAGTTTTGGAGCTTTCTAAGTTTGTAAAAGCTCTTGAAGAAAAATTTGGTGTAACCGCAGCAATGCCTGCAGCTGCGCCAGCAGCAGGAGCGGCAGCAACTGCACCAGCAGCAGCCGCGGAAAAGAGTGAATATAAGGTTACTCTTAAAGATGCCGGTTCTGATAAAATTAAAGTTATCAAATTGGTAAAACAATATTCAGGTCTTGGACTTTCTGAAGCTAAAGCTGCAGTAGAAGGCGCGCCTTCTGTTATTTTGGCAGCTGCACCAAAAGATAAAGCTAATGAAATTAAGCAAAAATTAGAAGAAGTTGGTGCAAAAATAGAATTGTCATAAGAAATAGTTGTCGTTTTATAGTTAAACTTATGAAGCGGCAACTTTTTTTCTATGAGACTTGCTTAAATAATTTAAGTGAGGTTCAATTTTTTGTTTCCAATAAAAATGAAAAAGTTTAGATGGGTTGGGTTCTATAGAATTTCGCTAATACTGTGATGTAAAAATCGCAGTATTCATTTTCTTTTAGGATTGGGGTTATTTAATTTGAACGGGAGGAGCGACGGCATGTCTCACTTAGACATGGGTAAAGGTATTTTGCGTAAATCATTTGGAAAAATTAAGGATATTGTTCCTGTTCCAGATTTAATAGCAATTCAATCAAAATCATTTAATGATTTTGCGCAATTTGATTGTTTGCCGAACGAACGTAAAATGATGGGATTGGAAAAAGTTCTTAGAGATATTTTTCCGATTGAATATGACAATAGAATGTCATTAGAGTATGTTAGTTATGAGCTTGGAGAATGGTCTTGTACCTGTGGTAAACTAAAGGGGATTGCTGAGCGTTATACTTGGAGTTGTTCCTGTAAAAAATCTGATTGTTCTCGACTCGATCAAACTTTGACCTGTACTTTTTGCAAAAAAAAATCAGCTCGTTATAAAACATGTTCTAATTGTTTGTCTCGTGTTTCAATTCAAATGCCTATGAGCTCTGACGAATGTCGTTCAAGTGGTCAAACATTTTCTATGCCTCTCAAGATTAAAGTTCAGCTTATTTCTTGGGATATTGACGAAACAGGAAATAAAAACGTCCGTGAAATAAAAGAACAAGACATATTTTTCGCTGATCTGCCTATCATGTCTGATTTATATGATGACCATGGAGTTATTAAACTTGGCGATAAAGGTACTTTTTTAATTAATGGTATTGACCGTGTTGTTGTAAGCCAGCTTCATCGTTCTCCTGGTGTTGTATTTACGCAAAGTAAAAAAGTTAAAGATGTTCGGGGTAGACCTTATTATCTTGCTCGTATTATTCCGATGCGTGGGTCTTGGTTAGATTTCGAATTTGATAGTAACGATTTTTTGTTTGTCCGCATTGATAAAAAGAAAAAATTACTTGTTACAACTTTTTTGCAAGCACTTGGAATTCCTCGAGATCAAATTGTTAAGCTTTTTTATGCCTTTGATCACGTTTTATGTCGAAAAGGTGAATTTTTCAGAGAAATCAATGATAGTCTCATTGGACTGCGACTAGAGAAAGGCATGATTCCCGAAGATCTAGAGCAAGTTTTGCTTGGCAAGAGAGTTACTCAAGATGTTCTTGAGATATTAAAAAAAGCTAATTTAACTGAGCTATCTGTTAAAAAGGCAAGTCTTGTAAATCGTATTGTTGCTACGGATGTTGTGGATCCAGAAACTGGTGAGATTCTGATTGAGCAGGGGCAGACATTTAATGAAGAACATTGTGAGATATTGAAAAAATACAAAAATCTTTCAATTGATTTTATTAGTTCCTCAGGATATGTTTTGCAACCAACAATTGCCTTAACTTTATCTAACGATAAAGCATATAGCGAAGATGAAGCCCTTAAAGAACTTCACGCAAAAGTATGGCCAGGCGATAGTTCTTCATTAAAAGAGATTAAAGAGCGCTTAGAAAATATGCTCTATAGTAGTCGTCTCTATGATTTAACACGTGTTGGGCGAATCCGTATTAATAGAAAATTAGGATTATCAATTTCGGAAGAGGTACATACCCTTACACGCGATGATATTATTGGGGCTGTTCGTTATCTTGTTAATTTACGAGAACTTGGTGAAGGTGAATTGGATGATATCGATCATCTTGGCAATCGAAGAGTTCGCTTAGTTGGTGAATTATTGACCAATCAAATTTACCTGGGTTTTTTACGAATTGAGCGAATTGTTAAAGAGCGTTTTAGAACACAAGAAATGCATAGTGCTTTAATGCCGCAAGATCTTTTGAATATAAAGCCATTAAGTGCAGTATTGCGTGAGTTTTTTGGTACGGGTCAACTCTCTCAATTTATGGACCAAACGAATCCATTATCTGAGATTGCTCATAAACGACGTCTTTCTGCTCTTGGGCCCGGCGGTGTATTAAAAGATCGTGCTACTTATGAAATTCGAGATGTACATACGTCGCACTATGGGCGTATTTGTCCAATTGAAACACCCGAAGGTCAAACAATTGGTTTGATTTCATCTCTTGCTACCTATGCAATGGTTAATGATTTAGGTTTTATTGAAACAGCATATCGTCCTGTTGATAAATCAAGCATAAAAGATGATGTTGTTTTTCTTGATGCTTTCCAGGAAACTGAAAAATATATTGCTCAAGCTGATGCCGTTGACCATAAATCTAGAAAAATAAAAAATGATACGGTTGTTGCTCGACATGAAGGCAACTTTTTATATGCTGAATCTGAAAAAATCAATTACGTTGATTTATCACCTAAACAGCTAGTCTCTGTTTCAACCGCATTAATTCCATTTTTGGAGCATGATGACGCTACGCGTGCACTTATGGGATCAAACATGCAACGTCAAGCTGTTCCACTTATCAAATGTAAAGCTCCTATTGTAGCTACAGGAATGGAAAAGGAAATCAGTAAATCTTCTGGTGCAGTTATAGTTGCCAAGAGGCCTGGCGTGGTCGAATATGTTTCTTCTGAAAAAATTATTATTCGCGTTGATGAATCAGAGTTTGGTAATATTGAAGATTGGATTTCTCAAGGTATAGATACTTATACATTGCGGAAGTTTCAACGTTCGAGTTATAGTACTTGGATTCATCATACACCTTGTGTTAAGCGTGGTGATATTATTAAGGCAGGTGATATTTTAACAAACGGTGCAGCAATATCTTCTGGTGAATTAGCGTTAGGTCAAAATTTATTAGTTGCATTTATGCCATGGCACGGCTATAACTTTGAGGATGCTATTGTTCTTAGCAAGAGGCTCGTAGCTGATGATGCTTTAACATCGGTGCATATTGATGAATATGTTGTTGATGCCCGAGATACCAAACTTGGACCTGAAGAAATTACCAAAGATGTGCCAAATGTAAGTGAAGCGGCATTGTCATGTTTAGATGAAGACGGTATTGTCCTTACGGGTACACGAGTTAAACCTGGTGATATTTTAGTTGGTAAAGTAACACTGAAAGGTGATATTCAATATTCTCCTGAGGAAAAATTATTACGCGCAATATTTGGCGAGAAAGCACGTGAGGTGCGAGATACATCGCTTCGTGTTCCGCCAGGCATTGAAGGAACAGTTGTTGATGTAAAAGTATTTTCTCGTAGTGGTATCAGAAAAGATAAACGTTACAAAGAAATTGTTGCACAAAAAACAGCTCAGCTTGAAAGTGAATTCAAAGATCATTTGAATTTCTTAGATGAGATGGTGCGCACTAAAATTATTAATGAACTTGCCGGAAATGAACCTTCAGGAAAGGTTTCATCAAGCTTATTGAAAAATAAGAAATTTGATAAGAAGAACCTCCAAGAGATTCCATTAGTTGAATTATTATCACTTAAGGCGAGTGATAAAGGTATAAAT
The DNA here is from genome assembly GCA_020054235.1 of Candidatus Babeliales bacterium. Lineage (GTDB taxonomy): Bacteria > Babelota > Babeliae > Babelales > JACPOV01 > JAGVLQ01. The sequence goes on along the minus strand of JAGVLQ010000021.1, from coordinate 26,405 downwards.
GATACTATTAGCCGCATTAAAACATCGTTAGAAAATCAACGAAGAATTCTTGCTGGATTAAAAGAAGAGCGAATTAATCGTTTGAAAAAAGGTGATCCTCTTCCTTCTGGTGTTATTAAAATGGTTAAAGTTTATATTGCATCAAAACGTCATGTTGCTGTTGGTGATAAATTGGCGGGACGCCATGGAAACAAGGGTGTTGTTTCTATAATTGTTCCTCGAGAAGATATGCCATATATGGAAGATGGAACGCCTGTTGATATTGTTCTTAATCCATTAGGTGTTCCTTCACGTATGAACGTGGGACAGATACTTGAAACAGTACTTGGACTAGCGGGACGTCAAATCGGTAAACAATTAGAAAAAATGCTTAATCAGATGTCGTCTGATAAAATAAAAAATTATTTGTCAGAATATTATGGTTCAGCTTTAATAGATTCCTATGAAGAATTATATGGAGAAGATGGTCTTCAAAAACTAGCAGTTAGAACTGCTTCAGATGGTATGCAATTCAAATCGCCTGTTTTTGATGGTGCGAATTTTGATCATGATATTAAACCATTGCTTGAAGATCTTAATTTACCATTTACTGGTTCATTTATGGTTCGAGATGGTAGAACAAGTGAATATTTTGATCAGCCTGTTACGGTCGGATCTATTTATATGATGAAATTAAATCATATGGTCGATGATAAGTTGCATGCTCGTTCTGTTGGACCATACTCATTAGTAACGCAACAGCCATTAGGTGGTAAAGCTCAAATGGGTGGTCAGCGTTTTGGTGAGATGGAAGTATGGGCTCTTGAAGCTTATGGTGCAGCATATACATTACAAGAAATGTTGACTTACAAATCAGATGATGTGAATGGTCGACCGAAAGTATATGATGCAATTGTAAGTGGTGAAAAAGTTCCTGCGCCAGGATTACCAGAATCATTTAATGTATTAATTAAAGAATTGCAAAGTTTAGGTTTAAGGGTTGATTTGTTTAGGACAGGCAAGGAGGAAGTCAGTGAGTAATCAAATTCTAGAACGCTTCAGAGAATATATTAGCGCTGCAAAGTTTAATGCAATTCAATTAGGACTTTCTTCTGCTGAAAAAATTCGATCACTTTCGTATGGTGAAGTGAAAAAAATTGAAACCATCAATTATCGTACTTTGAAGCCTGAGCGCGACGGATTATTTTGTGCACGAATTTTCGGTCCTCAAAAGGATTGGGAATGTAATTGTGGAAAATACAAGCGCATGAAGCATAGAGGAGTTACCTGTGAAAAATGTGGTGTAGAGGTAATTCAATCTCGAGTTCGTCGTGAACGAATGGGACATATTGAACTTGTTGCGCCAGTTTGCCATATTTGGTTCTTAAAAGGTATTCCAAGTTATCTTAGTTTAATTATGGATATGCCTATTAAGGATTTAGAGCGGGTTATCTACTTTGATGCGTATATGGTAATTAATCAGGGTAATTCGCCCTATGTTCAGCGTACCTTGTTAACACATGCTGAATATGAACAATATATTGAGACTCACCCTGCTGATATTAATTTTAGTGCAGAAATTGGAGCTGAAGCTATTCGTTTGATATTAGCAAGACTGGATCTAGATTTAGAAATCGCAAATCAACAGCAAGAATATGAAAAAATGACTGCGGTTGCTTCTCGCCATAAAATAATGCGACGCATTAAAGTGCTTTCTGGTTTAAAACAAGCTAATATAAATCCGTCATGGATGATTATGAATGTGTTGCCGGTTCTACCTCCAGACTTGCGACCTTTAGTTGCTCTTGAAGGAGGACGTTTTGCTAGTTCTGATTTAAATGAATTGTACCGCCGTGTTTTGAATAGAAATATTCGTTTGCAGCGTTTGCTTGAAATTGAAGCTCCTACGGTAATTGTTCGTAATGAAAAACGAATGTTACAAGAATCGGTTGATGCATTAATTGATAATGGTCGCCGTGGTCAAGCTGTTCGTGGTTCCAATAAGCGGCCGTTGAAGTCATTAAGTGAGATGTTGCGAGGTAAGCATGGTCGTTTCCGTCAAAATTTATTAGGAAAACGTGTTGATTATTCTGGACGTTCAGTTATTGTTGTTGACCCTAAGCTACGGATGGATCAATGTGGTTTGCCTAAAGTTATGGCCCTAGAGTTATTCAAACCTTATATTTATGCAGGTTTGATTGAACGAGAACTTGCACCTAACTTGCGTGTAGCAAAACGCATGGTTGAAGAATCAGTTCCAGAAGTCTGGGATGTTTTGGAAGATGTAGTAAGAAACAGACCTGTTATTTTAAACCGTGCTCCTACTTTACACAGATTAGGTGTTCAAGCATTTTACCCTATTCTAGTTGATGGTAAGGCTATCAAAATTCATCCACTGGTTTGTTCTGCTTTTAACGCTGACTTTGATGGTGATACTATGTCGGTGCACGTTCCTTTGAGCGATAATGCTGTGATTGAATGTGAAAACCTTATGCTTTCTACCAAAAATATTTTGTCGGTTGCAAATGGTCGTTCACCTGCTGTTCCTTCTCAAGATATGGTTCTTGGATTGCATTATATGTCCAAAGTTCGTTGTAATGCTAAGGGTGAGGGAATTGTTTTTGCAAGCATAAAAGAAGTAATTTCAGCTTTTCAATTTGGTCAAGCTGTATTACATGCCCGTATTAAAGTTCGCTTGTCTAACAATGAAATTGTAGAAACTACTGTTGGTCGAGTTTTATTATATGATGCCCTACCAGAAGGTTCTGAGTTTTATTGGATAAACAAGGTTCTTAAACGTAGCGATCTTAATAAAATGATTGAAAAAATATACTATCGTTTTGGCAATGACGCTACAGTCAAATGCTTGGATAATATTAAAAAGCTTGGTTTTTACTATTCAACTTCTGGAGGAATTTCATTCTCTTTAGGAAACTTGATTGTTCCTTCAACTAAAAATGAATTAGTTAAAAAAGCTGAAAAGGAAGTTACGCGCGTTGAAAAAATGTATATGGATGGTGTTATAACGAATGGTGAGCGTTATAATAAAGTTCTTTCTGTTTGGGGTCATGCTACGGCAGATGTTGCAGCTGAGGTTACCAAGGATTTAGAACAAGAAAATCAGAAAGCTTTTGCCAATAAGGATAAAGAATTTAAACCATTCAATCCTATTTTTATGATGCTTGAATCAGGTGCGCGTGGTTCTAAAGATCAGATTAAACAGCTTGTTGGTATGCGTGGTTTAATGGCCAAACCTTCAGGTGAAATTATGGAAACACCTGTTAAAAGTAATTTTAAGGATGGTTTAAGTGTTTTTGAATACTTTATTTCTACCCACGGTGCGCGTAAAGGTCAAGCCGATACAGCTCTAAAAACAGCAAACTCTGGTTACCTAACACGACGACTTGTGGATGTTGCTCAAGATGTCGTAGTAAGTATTAAAGATTGCAAAACCATGGCATATTTTGAGCTGGAGGATCTAAAAGAAGGTGGTGACATTATTAATCCTCTTTCAAATCGTTCATTTGGTCGTGTTGTTGCTGCTGACGTAAAAGATCCTGTTTCAGGGGAATTATTATTCAAACAAGGTGATCTTGTTGATAGAGAAGATATTAATAAGATAGCAAATTCAGCGCTAAAAAAATTACCGGTGCGGTCTACTTTAGTTTGTCATGCAAAACGTGGTGTTTGTACGCTTTGTTATGGTATGGATCTTTCAAAAGGTCAGATTGTTGATGTCGGTACTACGGTTGGTATTATTGCAGCGCAATCTATTGGTGAACCTGGTACACAGCTTACCATGAGAACATTCCACATTGGTGGTATTGCCAGCGGTGCTGCGGAACAATCATCTATTGTTGCAAAACATAATGGTGTTATTCAGTTGCGAGGTGTACGTACCGTTACGAGTCGCGATAACAAAACAATTGTTATGAGTCGAAAAGCTTCGCTTGTTATCATTTCTGAAGATGGACGAGAACTTCAACATAATAATTTAGAATATGGGTCTATTCTTCTTGTTCAAGAAAAACAAGAAGTTACTTCAGGAACTAAACTTGCTGAATGGGATGCTAACGCTACGGTAATTATTACTGAGAAAGCGGGTAAGGTAAATTATATTGACTTGCTTAATAATGTTACTGTTCAAACAGTTTTTGAAGAAGCAACAAATAAATCAAATAAAATTGTTTTAGAACATCGCGGTGAAAAATATCAGCCATCATTAAGCATTACCGATAAAAATGATGAAGAACTTGCGCAATACTATCTGCCAACTGGTTCTTATCTTGCCGTAGAAAATGGGCAGGAAGTTCAAGTTGGGGATATTTTAGTTAAAATTCCTCGCGAAACTTTCAAAACAAAAGATATTGCTGGTGGGTTACCAAGAATTGCAGAGTTGTTTGAAGCCCGTGTTCCTAAGGATCCAGCTATTATATCAGATATTGAAGGTGAAATTGTTTTTGGTGGTATTCATAGAGGGTTACGTAAAATATCTGTTGTCAATGCCTATGAAACATTTGATTATTTTATTCCTCGTGGTAAACAATTAAATGTTGTTAATGGGGATAAGGTTAATGCTGGTGATCAGTTGACTACTGGAACGCCTGTTTTACATGATATTTTGAGAATTTTGGGGCCAGAAACGCTTCAAAGATATTTGGTGAATCATATTCAAGAAATTTATATGTTACAGGGAATCACTATCAATGACCGGCATATTGAATTAATCGTTCGTCAAATGTTGCGAAAAGTTCGCATTGTTGATTCCGGCAATTCAGACTTCTTGATAGGTGATCGCGTTGACAGAATTCACTTTAAATCCGTGAATGCATTATTGCAAGCAGAAGGAAAAAAAGTTGCTTCTGCAAAACCAACGTTGATGGGTATTACACTTGCCTCTCTTGATACTGAAAGCTTTATTTCTGCAGCATCATTCCAGGAAACAACAAAGATTTTAGCCGAAGCTGCAATTTCAGGAACCGTCGATAACTTGTATGGCTTAAAAGAAAACGTTATTATTGGTAGACTGATACCAGCAGGTACCGGTATTAAGTCATATAAATTTAAATATTTGGGTGATGATGAATCAGAGTTAGACAAAGAAGCTCGCGCGCAAGAAATGGCAGTGATTGAACAGTCAAAAAATAAGAGCAATAAACGTGAAGCTAAAGGCGCGTAGCTCAGTGGCAGAGCACTGCTTTGACGTAGCAGGGGTCAGCGGTTCAAATCCGCTCGCGCCTACCAATAGATGTTAAATCAAGTTTGATTAAGTGGGATTTTATGGTATATAAATCAAAAGAAACAATTATAAAAGAATTTAAAAAAAGCGAAAATGACACTGGATCAACAGCGGTTCAAATTGCTTTGTTAACGGATAAAATAATTGCTTTAGGAGATCATTTTAAAAAATTTCCTAAAGATTTTTCCTCTCGTCGTGGTTTGACTATTATGGTTGCGCAACGACGAAAATTATTGAATTATTTAGAAAAAACAGATTCTGCGGCATGCAAAGAACTTATACAGCGATTAAATATTAGAGGATAATTTAATTAACCGCTTGTTCCTTAGGTATAGGATTTATACGAATGGTAAAAAAATTTACATTACCCGATTTTGGTTATGAAGTTGAACTTGGTAAAGTTGCTCAACAAGCTCATGGAGCAGCTTGGTTTAAGCATGGTGGGACGGTAGTTCTTGCTACGGTTGTATCTGAACCAACAAAAGATTTTCCAGGCTTCTTGCCGCTTTCAGTTGACTATCGTGAACAATTTTCGGCTGCAGGAAAAATACCTGGAGGTTATTTCAAGCGGGAAGGAAAATCTACTGATAAAGAAGTTTTGACGAGTCGTTTAATTGATCGTGCAATTCGCCCTTTATTTCCGGAAATATATTTTAATCAAGTTCAGGTGCTTGCGACTGTTTATTCTGTTGATAAAGAACATATGCCAAGTACCATTTCATTAATAGCTACTTCCATAGCGCTATCGATTTCACCAATTCCTTTTATGGGTCCTGTTGGTGCTGTTGAAGTTGCGCGTGTTGGAGGTGAATGGATATTTAATCCTACGTATCAACAGGCACAAGAGTCAGATGTTCGTCTCGTCGTTGCTGGAACGTACGAAGGTATTAACATGGTTGAAGGTAGTCTGAATGAAGTTTCAGAAGACCAATTTGTTGATATTCTTTTTAAAGCGCATGAAAAAATAAAAAGGCAAGTTGAGTGGCAACTTGAAATTCAAAAAGAATTACAAATTCAGAAAGAGGCTCTCAACGAAGCCCCAGAATGGGAAAAGTATCGAAATAAAGCAGAAGCCTTTTTAAATCAAGAGAGAATCAAAACTGTTTTTGTTTCTGATAAAGTTGAACGTTCTGCTGCAATTTCTGCTTTAAAAAATGAGTTTCTCAAACAACAAGAAGCAGAAATTCTTGAGAATGGTGTTGCCGAAAATTTTATAGAATATATGTATGAAAAGGTTTTTGCGCAAAAAGTAAGCGATCAAATTTTTGAAATGAATAAACGGACTGATGGTCGACCTTTTGATAAAGTGCGGCCAATTTCTGTTGACGTTGGACTTTTGCCATTTACTCATGGTTCATCATTGTTCAAACGTGGAAGAACACAAGCTCTTGCTAGTGTTACTCTTGGTGGTGGACAAGATCAGCAACAAGTAGAAGATTTGATGGGAAACACGACTGAAAAAACATTTATGTTGCATTATAATTTCCCACCATTTTCAGCTGGTGAAGTTCGACCTATTCGTGGACCAGGTAGAAGAGAAGTTGGGCATGGTTATTTAGCAGCTTCTGCAATAGAGCATGTTTTACCAGCAAATGATGTCTTTCCTTATACGGTACGTATTGTCGTAGATATTTTAGAATCTGATGGATCTACTTCTATGGCGACTACCTGTGCTGCTACTATGGCATTAATGAATGCAGGTGTTCCAATAAAAAAAATGGTTAGTGGCGTTGCTATGGGTCTTTTGCAATCTCCCGATGATCGTTTTCAAGCAATTACCGATATTACCGGCAATGAAGATGCCTATGGCCTTATGGATTTTAAAGTTACGGGTACTCAGGATGGTATTACTGCTATTCAAATGGATATAAAATATAAAGGTGGGTTACCTAAAGAAGTTTTTCAAAAAGCTTTAAAACAAGCTCGAGATGGTCGTTTATTTATCTTAGGTGAGATGCAAAAAGTAATGACTTCGCCAAGTCCTACCTTGTCTGCTCTTGTTCCAAAAGTTGTTACCTTCAAGGTTCCAACTGAAAAGATCGGTGCGATTATTGGTTCCGGTGGAAAAGTTATTAAAGAAATTATTGAAAAAACTACTACACAAATTGATATTGAAGATGATGGTACTGTTAAGGTATATGGACAGCCAGGTCCTAAGCTTGATATGGCCATTGATTGGATTAAAATTTTAGGTGGTCAGATTGTGTCAGGTTCAGTATTTGCTGGAAAAGTAAAACGTATTGCTGATTTTGGTATTTTTGTTGAGATTGCTCCAGGACTTGATGGTTTAGTACATATTTCTACTATTGATCGTGCAAGGCAGCCACATTTAGCAAAGGATTATCCTTCTGATTCAGCGATTACTGTTGAAGTTATTGATTATGATTCCTCAACGGGAAGAGTTCGCTTAAAAATTCTAAATAATAATAAAGGTTAATTATGCCTCGCAGTTACAAACGAGCGCATGATCAATTGCGACCTCTCCATATGACAACAGAGTTATCTGGTAATGCAGATGGTTCCGTATTATTTGAAATCGGTAATACGAAGGTTTTATGTGCCGTTTCACTTGCACCTTCCGTACCTCTTTTTATGCGGAACAAAAACAAATGGTGGCTGACGGCCTCCTATGCTCTTTTGCCTTCTTCTACTCAAGTTCGTACCGAACGAGAATCAATGGGAAAGCGTAATGAGCGTTCTGTTGAGATTTCACGTCTTATTGGTCGCTGTCTAAGATCTATTGTAAATTTAAATGATATACCAACGGAACGTACTATTCATGTTGACTGTGATGTGATCCAAGCAGATGGTGGTACCCGCACGGCATGTATAAATGGTGCTTTTGCTGCGCTCTCTCTTGCAGAACAAAAATGGCTCAAAAAGGGGCTTATTGAAAAACCAATTATTCAACAAGAACTTGCGGCAGTTTCCGTTGGAATTATCAAAGGAATTTCTATGCTGGACATTGATTTTGTGGAAGATAGTAATGGTGATGCGGATTTTAATTTTGTTATGAATCGTCGTGGTGATATTATAGAGCTTCAAGGTTGTGGTGAAAAGGAGCCGATTGGCTGGGATCGTGTGCAGGCTATGAAAGAGCTTGCTCATAAGGGAGTTAAAGAAATCTTAATTTTCATTGATGAAAAGCTTGATTTTCAAAAAAACAATCGTCCTAAATTTACCCTTAAAGATATTGTTCAGAGTTCATTGTAATACATGAATCTTCAATCATTTTTTAAAATTCTTAATCAACCGAATATTTTCCAAAATTCTCCTGTTTTCATTTTTACAGGTAATGAGTATCCTGTTTTATTTTTTTCATTGTTAAAGACATATTTTTCAAAATTCTATTCTGGTCAGTTACGTACTATTGATCTTGCATTATATGAATTGGAAAATTTTAAAGGAGAACTTTCAATCCCTTTTTTGGGAAGCTCCTTACTTTATTGGTGTGGAAATATTAGTGAACTTGATGCAAAGAATAAAAAGCAATTCATAACATTTGCACTTCACTATCAAGGTCCGCATAGTTTGTTTTTTTTTGTTGATGCAAAAGAACAACTCGGCAAGCAAGAAGAAGCGCTAAAAAAAATCGAATTGCCGCATGAAGTTTTAATGCAAGAATGGCAAGAAATCGCGCAATTTTTTTTTCAAGAAAAAAAAATTAATAATGTGAGCATGTTGCAAAAAATGTATAAAGGTATTAATAAACCTTTATCTTTAGATAGAGTTTGCTTGCTTGCACATTATTCTTCATTGATCGGTAATGCATCATTACAGCAATTTATGCATGAGTGGCTTGATGCACTTATTGTTCCGGAAAAGTCACTGTTTTCTTTGAGTACCTATTTTTTTTCCAAAAAAGCCAAAAGTTTTTTTACTCTATGGAATGATATAAAAAATGAATATCCTGCGCAATTTTGGATTTCTTATTGGTCTGAGCAATTATTTCGGGCAACCTGTTTTGTAAAATTAGCACATGCACAAAAATTTTTAGATGCAAAAAAAGTTGCGTATCGATTGCCTTTTAATTTGATTAAAACTGATTGGCGCAATTTATCATACCAAGAGCTTGCACAAGCGCACCATTTTTTATATGAAATTGATTATCGTTTAAAAAATGGATCCGATGAATTTTGTTTAGATTTATTTTATTTTAAGTTTTTTAGTAAGTCATTTGGTGGATAGCGTTTCTTCAATAAGGAATCTTTTTATAAATCTATCAGGTTGAATGATTCCCCCCGAAATAATCAATGACATAGCTTCTTGTCGTGTCATATCAACTACTTTGTAATCATCTTCTGAGACTATAACAAGAAAGCCTGTTGTTGGATTTGGGGTAGTTGGAATATAAACATTATAGAATTTTTTATGCTTAGCTGGCGCTATTTCTTGAGGAACTTGGCTCGTTAAAAAACCTATACTAAAAATTCCTTGGCGTGGAAATTCTACCAATACCACTTGCTTAAAGGTTAACTTTTCAGGAACGGTGAATGCTTGTACTAGTTGCTTGATGCCAGAATAAACTGGATTCATCAGTGGAATTCTGAAAAAAATTGTTTCAATGAAATGCAAGAATGACCGAATAAAAAATGTTTTAAAAATTGCGCCGATAACTAGAATAAAAAGAATAACTAAGAAAATTTCAGAATGAGGAATTCGTTGTAAATATTCTGGTTCCAAAAGATAGATGGGCGCTAACCAGCCTTTGAGTAAGCGAAAGAAAAAGGTAAAAAGGGCTAACGTTAATGTAATTGGTAGAACTGTTAGTAAGCCTTGTAAAAAGGAATTTTTGAAGTAATCAAAAAGTTTTGCAAAAAAGAATTTTTTTTGTTCCATAAAGTCCCCCTGAAACTGAGTAATTATTGTAATAGCGTTTCTTGTAATTTTTTTGATAATGTTGAACAAACTGTCTGTGCATTTTCACAATCATCATCTTCGACCATAATTCGCAATACGGGTTCTGTTCCGGAATAGCGAATAACCAATCGACCTTGATGCAGTTGTGCTTTGCTTGCTTCTATTATCTCAGAAAATGGTAATTGATTTAAATCTTTTTTATTATTTGTACGTATTGTGGTATGAATTTGCGGAAATTTTTTGAAGGTTTGTAAATCCCAATTATTGCAATAATCAATAGCTTCCAGCGTTTTCAATGCAGTAAAAATACCATCACCGGAGCTTAGGTAATCACGTAAAATAATATGGCCAGATGGTTCGCCCCCAAGTAAAAGCTGGTGTTTAGTTAAAAATTCTGTCACATGGCGATCCCCAACCGGTGTGCGTATTAAAGCTCTTTGTGATTTTTTTAAAAAGACTTCAAAACCTTGATTGGTCATTATAGTGCCAACAACGGTTTTCATAGGTTTGTAGGAGGGATGTTCCAAAAGCAGCGCAAGAATATCATCACCATTTTTGATATGACCAAAATGATTGACAGCAAGGACGCGATCGCCATCACCATCAAACGCAAAACCTATATCAGCGTTATATTCTACAACAGCTTTCTGTAATGTTTCGGGATACAAACTTCCGCATAGTTTATTAATATTAAGTCCATTAGGCTTATCAAAAAGAGTGATAACCTCTGCACCAAAATGTTTGAAAATTTGAGGGGCTAAAGAGTAGGTTGCGCCATGTGCACAATCAAGAATAATTTTTTTATTATATAAAAAGTCTTTTTTAAAATAATTTTGTAGATGTTCTCTATAAGTTCGTTCAAGGTTATTAAATTTTTCAGTTCCCAAATTGGTATAATCTGTATTTGAATATTTTTGTGCAAAAAGTTGTGAAATTTTCAGTTCATCGGAATAATCAAGTTTTCCACAAGGATCTATCAATTTGATGCCATTATCTTGATAAGGATTATGCGATGCAGAAATAATAATGCCAAAATCAAATTCTTTTGTGCTTTGCAAAAGAGCACCGAGAGCAGGTGAGGGAAGAACTTGTGCATCAATTAGAGTAACGGGGTAGAGCAGGAGACCACTTTTTAGGGCTGATTTTGTTATTGAACATGAAAGGCGAGTGTCGTGTGCCAGAAGAATTGATGGATTTGGTCGATATTTTATTTGTGCCCATTGTGCTATTGCTTGCCCTAATTGAGTGAGGGCAGGAACAGTAAGAGGCTCTAGGCCAAATGTTGTACGAATTCCATCAGTTCCAAATAAATTATCAATCATCTAAGTGCCCTTTGATGGTTCAACGATAAGCTCAACGATTCGAGGATTACAGTCTAGCATGTTAATATAAGAAGGTAAAAGAAGGTCTTTTTCTGCAATAATCGTGATATTTTTTCCTTCTTGTAATTTATGAGCATCGATATGTATTGCAACTGAACTTAGATCAAGTTTACTCAAGTGTGATCTTTGCCCAGCCAATGTAACTTCCGCATAAGGAGGACAGCTAATATTTTGCGTATTTTTATGAATTATGCAAATTGGGGCTAAGCAAGAAATTGAGCAACGTTGAGATTGACTCAGGAATGACCATAAGCCAAAACCTACTATGAAAGAACAAGACTTAATGGTGAGATTGCTCCACAGTAGATTTTTTATGCTGAGATTTTTCATACACAGGATCTCCTTTTTTTGGTATTGCTTGAGGGCCAACGTTAAGATAATGGCGAATGATGCGTAGTGTATTGGTTGCAGAAAGATGTTCAATTAGTTTTCCTTGTGCAACGACATCAAAAGTTCCTGATTGTGCATTCGATTTAAAAACTAAGGCATCGGTTTTTTGTGTTGTCATAATGGCATTTGCAATCCAAGCTTCTTGATTTTTAACATTATCAGCCAGCCATGTTTGATCAATAGGTTTTTTCCACAGAGCATTAACAGCATTAATTGTTCCATCCTGAGAAAGCCAAACTAATTTTTCAGGATTTAAATGTGGACTTTCTAGTAACAATACAAGCAAGTCGTCAGTGATCGTATTTTTCATAAAAAATGGAGCTTCAAGTAATAAAGAAAGTTCATCGGATTGCTCAATAATACAAATAAATGATTTATGAGCATTTTGAGTGCGTAAGCAGGTGCGCAATAACACTTCTAACCAATTTGCTTGGGTTTGATTTTTCAATGGTTTTATTTTTTTCATGGTAACAAAATTTTGCTGTAATGTTTCTTGATGAACCAAGATAAAAAGCATAATACAAGCAGGGCCATATAAGAAAAAAAATGAATTAATGGTAGTAAATTGAAAAAAGTGTGAACAAATTAACAATAAGCAGAGTCGATAAAAAAGAATCAAAAGTGTATGGGTTTGGTTTTCTTTAAGCCACAATGAAAATCGATATATTAACCAAGAAAAAAATAAAATTTCAACGGGATCTTTCCAGGAAAAAACTCCAAGATATTGCAAATTTTGCATTAAATATGGTGGAATACTAATCATATAGACTCCTTTATTTATTATGGAGCATAGAATATTTTTTTAGTTTATAAAAGTGATTTTCTGGAGTGTTTTAGATGCGGAAGATTATTGCATTTGTTTTATTAATCGGGGTTACACACTTGGTGTGTTTGGAGCATCGTAGCTTATTGATAAAAAATGAATCCCATTTAATAGTAATTGCAAAGTACCAACAAATGAAAAGTGGTTTTCGAGGTTTTCCACAGATTGTAGATTGCCAAGATAAAATTAATCCACATGAACAGTTTGTAATAACTGTTTTAGGCAATAAAGAAGGTGAAGCAAAAATTTATCTTAGGTACTTTGCTGAAAATCAAAAATGTAAACAAGAAGAATTATCGGTAAAAAAAAATGCCTACGTTCATATTGCAAACAAAAAATCAAAACAGTAACGACAGACTAAATAATCCGTGCTATAGTGAGCAGTGAGTATGAAAGGACCATGATGAATCACCAAAAACCTATAGTATTAACGGGCGACCGCCCAACCGGACCTCTTCACTTAGGACATTATGTTGGCTCATTGGCCAACCGCCTATTACTCCAACAGACCACAAAACAATATATAATGATTGCTGATGTACAGGCATTGACGACCCATTTTGATGATCCTAAAAAAGTGCATGAACATGTTATTGATGTTGCACTTGATTATTTAGCAGTTGGCATAGACCCAAACAACAGTACGATTTTTATTCAATCTATGATTCACGAGCTTTTTGAGCTTACGGTGTATTTTTTGAATTTAGTTACTGTCAATCGTTTAAAGCGTAATCCAACGGTAAAAACTGAAATACAACAAAAAGGGTATGGCGAAAATGTTTCAGCTGGTTTTTTAATGTATCCAGTTAGCCAGGCCGCCGATATTTCCTTTGTAAAAGCAACGATTGTGCCAGTAGGTGAAGATCAATTGCCGATGATTGAACAAACCAATGAAATTGTTCGTGCATTTAATCGAATATATAACACTAATGTTTTAGTTGAATGCAAAGGGATAGTGCCAGAAATTGCTGGTCGTTTACCCGGTCTTGATGGCAAAGCAAAAATGTCAAAGTCATTAGGTAATGCAATTTTTCTTTCTGACGAGCCCGACCTGATCAAAGAAAAAGTAATGAAAATGTATACCGACCCCAATCATATTCATGTTAAAGATCCTGGTAAGGTTGAAGGTAATGTTGTTTTTACGTATCTGGATGTTTTTGATTCAGATAAAAAAAAGGTTGCAGAGCTTAAGCAGCATTATCAGCGTGGTGGCCTTGGTGATGTGGTTTTAAAAAAATATCTAATTGAAGTGTTAGAAAATTTTTTACACCCTATTCGTCAGCGCAGAAAACAATTAGCACAAAATAAAGATGAAGTTATGAATATTGTTTTGCAAGGTACGGAAAGAACCAGAGAAATTGCAGCGCAGACCTTAAAAGAGGTTCGGGAGGTTATGTTTTTGGATTATTAATTCGTTCGTATGGTGCGAGACAACATGCTGAGCATGTTTCCTCACCACGAACGGGTAATAATAAAATTTGTATAAATTTATCGTAGTGATGCATAAATAAAATTTTTAAAATACAAATTACAGATTAGAAGTTTATAGATTCCGTTCGTGGTGAGGAGCGAAGCGTCTCGAACCATACGAACTCAAAATAGGAGTAGTATGAAAAATAAAATGAGTGTTATCATTGCCGTAATTTTTCTGATCTTGTTTCTAGGGTCATTCTGGGTTTATTGGCAGAAAGCCCAAAAAGCTATAGATGTAATCATCGCTGATGATGTTGCCAACCTAGCTCAGATTTTAAATACTATTGACAAAGAATGTGGGATTCTGAGTTTTGAGCATACCAAAAATAACATTGATTTTTTAAATGTCATTGCCTTTGAAGGCTCAGAAGTTGGTCCCATGAATTTGAAAAATCCAAAAAAATGGCGTGGTGCCTATTTGAAAGATAATCCAACTATTCAAGAAAAATACTATCAGGTTATTAAAACCAAAAGAGGTTATTGGGTTGCACCGGGGGATGGCGTTGCATTAACCAATGGTTTGATTATTGGCAAAGATATTATTTTTGATGAAAATACCGATATGCAAAAGTTGGCTGAGACCATTTTGCGTTTTAATGATAAGTCTTTGACTTTACCAATAATGACTAATCAAATGAAAAAGCAATACGAAGATTCTTATGATGAATCGATTGCCCGTGATCGATTGCGAAATATGTAAGTATTTTTTACAGTGACTGTAAAAACGAGGATTTAATTTTTTTAGTTCCCGTTTTGAAGGTAGCAGTAATAAAGATGGTATCAGCATCGCGTTTTTCTACTTTTTTAATGATACCAATGCCAAAAGAAGGATGTTTGACTGGTTGATTTTTTTTCCATGCAGTTTCGTCATCGGTGCTTTTTGAAAGAACAGCGTTTGGTTTTTGTAGTGGTTTTGTAGGTTGTGTGCCAAAAGTTAATACTGATGAAGCAGTTTTAACGCCAAACCAATCAGAAAAAAACGCGGAAAATTGTGCTTCTTGCCAATACGAAGTATCAAATGAAGGCATCAAATGTTCTGGAATTTCCCGAACAAAGCGCGATACCATTTGATCAGTCATTGAGCCAAAGGTATAGCGATAGCGTGCATGCGTGAGCAAAAGCCATTCTTTAGCACGCGTAATACCAACATAAAAAAGACGGCGTTCTTCTTCCAATTTTTCATCTTCGTAGCTCGAGCGACCACTGGGAAAAATTCCTTCTTCAAGACCAGTAAGGGCAACCATATCAAACTCGAGTCCCTTTGCTGCATGTAAGGTCATAAGTTTGATTGCATCGGGGTTATCTTCTTGTCCCGCTGCTTTTTCTTGCATTAAGGCAACTTCTTGCAAAAAAGTTTTTATGCTATGGATACCATTTTGCTCAAAAAATGTTGTTGCACGAATAAGTTCTTTGACGTTTTCAATTTTTGCTTCAGCTTCTTGTGGGTCAAAAGAATTTTTCAGATAGCTGTAATAATTTGTTTTTGCAACAATATGCTCAAGAGCTTTTTTTGGTGCGTCATTATGGTCTATAGGTGCAAAAATTTCTAAGAAATCTTCCAGTGCTTTTTGTTTAACACCAACAGTAATTTTTTCTTTTATCATATTTTGTATAATATCGGAAAAGGTCATGAATGGCTGTTGGTCCCAAATTTCATAAAATTGTTCTTGGAATTTATCACCAAGACCTCGTGCTGGGCAATTGATGGCCCTAAAAAATGAAATACGATCAAATGGGTTTACTGACAAGCGTAAATACGCAAGCATGTCTTTAATTTCCTTGCGCTCATAAAACTGTATGCCGCCAATAATGGTATAAGGAATTGAATGGCGAATCAATGATTCTTCAATGGTGCGGGACTGATAATGTGCGCGATACAATACCGCAAAAGATTGCTTAGTGCTTTTTTTGCGTAAATGTTTTACGGCATGCGCAACTGCATCACCTTCTTGATAGCCCGACATGCATTGTAATGAGCGTACGCGATCATTGCCTATTTTGGTTGACCATAATTTTTTGGGATTACGCTGTTGATTGTTATCAATAACATGATTAGCAACCTGCAAAATCGGTTGCATCGAGCGATAATTTTGTTCAATTTTTATGACGGTTGTGTTTGGAAAATCTTTTTGAAAATGCAAAATGTTGGCAACCGTTGCACCCCGCCAAGAATATATTGACTGATCTTCATCGCCAACGACGCATAAAGAATCGATAGCCATCTGATCTTTTTTTTCTAAGGCTAAATGCTTGAGTAATGCATGTTGTACGGTATTGGTATCTTGATATTCATCAACCAAAATATGGCGAACAGTTTTTTGCATTGTTGCTTTAAAGGATTCGTGCTTAAATAAATTCAGTGTTTCAAGTAAAAGATCATCAAAATCTAAACATTTGCTTACTTTTTTTTCGCGCTCATATTCACGATACAATTGTTGTACCAAATGATCAGCAGATTGAAGTGTGCTTGCTGTACTTAATGAATTTTTAAGCGTACTAATTTGATAGCCCAAACTTTTTGCTGCAATGCGTTTTTCAAAACCTGCGCGCTTGATAATAGAGGTTAATAACTGTTGCTGATCATCAGCATCCATAATAGTAAAGGTAGGTAGCTCTAAAAGATCAGCATGTGTTTTTAATAGTTGCAAACAATAAGCATGAAACGTGCCTATAAAAGGTTTTTGTCCTTGTACAAAGTTGTGAATGCGCTCCTTCATTTCGCCAGCTGCTTTGTTGGTAAAGGTAAGAGCAAGAATTGATTGCGGATCAATGCCATTCAACATTAAATTGATGATGCGTGCAGTAATTACGCGTGTTTTACCAGAACCAGCACCGGCAATGACCAGCAAAGGCCCTTTGTTATGGGTAACAGCTTGTTGCTGTTGTTCGTTGAGTTGTTGTGAAAAAAAATCTTTAAAATTTTGTGTATTCATAAGATGTTAGTATAAAGATTTTACAAAAATTAGTGAAATAAAAAAAGGCCGTAAATTTTACGGCCTTTTTTATAAAAGTTTGTTTAACAATTACTTATCATCCGTACTGCTTGATTTTTTTTCTTTATTTTCTTCCGCAGTTGCCCATGGCCATAAGGAAGAAAGATAATATGAAAGAGTATGCAATGTTCTTGATGTTCCCTTTTCCATATATTCTTTTTTTGTAGTCATTTGTTGTAGAAGATTTTTTAGTTCTTGTATCTTGTTTTCTGCATCTTTAATTTCTTGGGTGAGTAGATTTTTTTGTTGTTTTAATTGTTCCAGGACGCTAGTATCTTCAGTGCTTAGGAGGCTAGTATTAGTTTCTCCTAATTTTATTGATTTAGTTTGTATCGTTGTAGATAACTCTGTTATTTTATTGTTGGTATCTTGTAGTTGTTTTTCTGCTTGTTCATTTTGTGTGCTGATATTTTGCTCTATGAGGTTTTTAAATAATTCAATATCTTTAAGGTCTGTTTCAAGCGATGTTTTTTCATTTTTTAAATCAAGAATCTCTTGTACTTTGCTTTCTAAAATCTTTTGATTATTTTCGATATCTTTTTGCTGTTCTATCACTTTTCTTTTTTTTGTAAGATCTTGAGCAGATTTTTCTTCGTTGTTAATTTGTTCTTGTAATTTTGTAATTTTTTCTTTTAGCGATATAGTTTGTTTTTCAAGTTCTTGGGTATACTTTTTGCTAAATTGTTTACTATTAATTAGTTTTTGGAAGTTAGTATATGGATTTTCATTTTTTTCACTATCACTCAATTCTTCATCAATCAGCCCTAATTGCTTAAGAGTATTCTGTGGAGAATTTTTTTTGTATTCTGTATAAATTTCTTTACGGCGATCTTTTGTCCTTTTATAACCCTTATCCCATTTATTTTTGTCAAGATTTTTCATGACATTAGTGCATGCAAGCGTTATTCCTATTAATGTTTCATTGCTTATCTCAGACTTATTTGCCACTAGTTTTTCGTTATATTTTAGAAAATTAGTATTGCACGTTTCAAAGGTAAGTGGTTTGTTGCTAGGCATATCTTTTGACTCATCCATAGCAGAAAGCGGCAGTGCGGCAAAACAGGAATTGATTAGAATAAACTTGAGTAATTTCATAAAAACTCCTTTTAGGTGGTTAGAAATAAAACTGTCAAAAGTATAACGAACAAATTTTAATTCCTGCAAGTTTTTTGTTAATTCTTTTCTTTGTCAGGATTTTTAGGTTTAGTTTGTTTTGCAAATTCTGTTGCTTGTTGTTTTTTTACTTCTTCTTTTGACTCGGATAGTCTTTCAATAAATGCGCACGCATTCTGAATTCCATTTAATTTTTTTGATAATTGTTCTTTTTCTTTTATTAATTTTTTTTGCTCTTCAACTAACGATTCTGTTTCTTTTTTAATATTTATAAATTCTTCGGCGAACTCGTTATCTTGACTATTTTCTTCGGTGAATTTTTCTATATTGTTTTTTTTAAAAAATGTTTGAATAGTTAAAAGTTTAATTTCTGTACTGCTTAATAATTCGAGTAATTCCCTTTCTTTTTCTTTCAGCTCTTTATTTTTATTGTGTATACGCAAGGTGCTCAGCGGATCTTCCTCCTCTTTTTGTTTTTGCATAGGACGTGCTGCTTTAGTTCTTGAGCAAACAGGGGTGTTTTTTGAAGTACTGTTAGAAGAAGAAAAAAGTTCCTCTGTGGCATTAGTATTAGTTGGTGGTTTTTGATCTAATTCTAATAGGTTATGCGAGCGAGAGCGATTTCTGGCGTGTCCTTTGGATGGGTCTTCTTTAATGAGAGGTGGTTGGGTTGAAATCATATTCGGAGCACTTCTTGCAAATGATGGGGAATAGGAGATTACATTTTTAGAGGTAGGAATTTCTAGAGGTTTGCTCTTAGTAGAAGATGCATCTTCTAGAAAGGTTGGCTCTTTTTTTTTTAAAGGAGCATTGTATATAAATGACGAATAATTATTTTTTGGAACGAGGGATTGTCTTTTTGATGAGTCATTTGGCTGAGGTTTTTTTTTAAGAGTTATAAATTTACCTATGCTGAAGTTAGGAAATTTTTCGGAACCATTACACGTGATGTGTCCCAGGAGAGTAATGAGTATAATTTTTTTCATAAAGCCTCCTTTTTTGGCAAAGCTATAGCTTACTCCATATGGTTGTTTTTACGTATTTCTTAATACAAGATGTGTTTTTAGTTCTAGCACAAAAGTTTGGCAAAAGAAAATGCTTAGTTGAATCTCTCAAGTAAATAGTTCTTGAGGGGTTCTAAACCATCTTTAGTTGTTGCGCTGATTAATACATGCGGCTGATATTTTGTAAGTGCTTGCAGAATTTCTGGCGTGAGCTCAAGGCGGTCAATTTTGTTAAAAACATAGAGCATATCTTTATCAATATCCAGATCATGTAATATTTGATGCACAACGTCGATGTGATTTTGCCAGTTTGAGTCAGAAAGATCGATTACTTGCAGTAAAAGATCAGCGTGATAGAGTTCAGCCAAGGTTGATTTAAAGGCTTCTATTAAATGAGGAGGTAAAAGTTGAATAAAGCCAACCGTGTCTGAAATTAAACCGATTTTCTTGCTATTAATAAAGAGGCTGCGCGTTGTGGTATCTAAGGTTGCAAATAATTTATCTTCTGCCAAAACGTCACTTTTAGTGAGTGCATTTAAAATGGTTGATTTGCCGGCATTGGTGTAGCCAATTAAGCAAATTAAAGGAAGGCGGCTTTTTAATCGTGCTTTGCGTTGTGTTTCGCGCGTTTGTTCTAACTTTTCTAGATGTTTTTTTAAATGTAAAATTCTGTTTTCAAGGTAGCGGCGTTCGCGCTCTTTCATGGTTTCACCAAAACCAGCACGTAACCCTAAAATTCCCCCCTGCTGAGAAAGATGCTTTCCTTTTCCTGCTAAGCGCGATTTTTGGTGTTCAAGCATAGCAATTTCAACTTGCGTTTTACCTTCAGCGGTAACGGCCGCCTTTTCAAAAATTTCTAAAATTAATTGGGTGCGGTCAAACACACGTGCATCAAGATATTCACTTAAATTACGTTCTTGCTGAGGGGTAAGCGGCTCAGAAAAAAGTACTTCATCAATCTTTTTTTCATCGCAGATTTTTTTAATTTCTTCCAGGTGACCTTTGGTAATAAAAGTCCCGGGCTCAATGCTGCGCAATTTAATAAAGAATTTTTCATCATAAGTAATGCCATTTGATTTAACGAGATTTAAAAACTCTTCATAATAAGATTGAATATCGGGAAGCCTGTTGTAGGGTGCATGAATACCAACTAAAAGAATTTTGGGAAGTTCTCCTTGAGGAGCGAGTGATCTTTTTACCATAGTTTTTTTCTTATATTTTTTTTGCAAGGTTGATAGTATACATTCTAAGTGTAGCATAGATTGCCCAAGAAACCTACAAAGAGCTTTGAAAGGAGACTGTGAAAAAGATGTGTATATTTGCCCTATTAAGTATGTGTTTTTTATCTATGTATGGTGGCATGGTAAGAACTGTTGGAGGAGCTTCATGCTTAGTGGGAGGCATAATAGCCAGTAACATGGCTCATGATGCTTACAAGCAAGAAAAGGAGCGTTTTGAACTTTTTAATACCAATACCGCAAAGATGGTAAAGCCAGTCAAAGAAAAGGCGCTTGCTGTGGCCGAATATCTTGAAAATCCAAAAAACAAATGGCTTTCAACGCCCATAAAAAGTGGCGGCGAATACTTAGAAGATATTGAACGAAAGTATCCACAAACGAGCAAATACAGCCTTTCGGCCTTAGGGTTGTTTTGTTTAGCTTTATGGTTGGTCAAATGATACCTTGAAATTGCCTAATAAAAGATCTTTGCTATACTAAAGTTCACGAAAAATTATTCTTTTTGAGGAACTACATAATGTTTGATTTTTTAACCAATAAACTTTCTTCAGCATTTGCCCATTTGACGGGCCAGGCGTATCTTTCAGAAAAAAATATTAGTGAAACAATCGCAAAGGTTAAAGAAGCTTTAATTCAAGCCGATGTGCCTTTTGGTGCCGTAGAAAAATTTATTAATGAAATTCAAGAAGAAGTTGTTGGTCAAAAAGTTCTGAAATCATTAAAGCCCAGCGAACAGTTCGTTGATGTTGTGCATAAAAAATTGGTAGCTTTTTTAGGTGGACAAAATAACCACGCATCTCTTGAGCTTACGTTCCCAACTACTATTATGGTTATGGGATTGCAAGGCTCGGGAAAGACAACAACTATTGCGAAATTAGCGCATTACTATAAAGCTAAAGGCAAAGCAAAAATAATCGTTTGTGGTTCAGTAGATTTTTACCGTCCTGCAGCGATTGATCAGCTAGAAACTTTAGCGCGTCAAATTAATATCAACTTTTATCGCCCGCAAAGTACTTTCCCACTAAAGGCAGCACAAGAAATTTTTAACTATGCACGTTCTTTAAAAGCAGACATTATTTTATTAGATACCGCAGGTCGCTTGCATATTGATAATACTATGCTGCAAGAGCTCCAGGAAATTGATAGTTCATTGCAGCCGCACCATAAATTTTTAGTTCTTGATGCAATGACCGGCCAAGAATCTCTGCGTGTTGCTAAAGCTTTTGAACAAAGCATTGGTTTTGAAGGTGCAATTTTGACCAAAGTAGATAGCGATACTCGTGCTGGTGCTGCATTTGCGTTTGCCTATGAACTTAAAAAGCCCATTTTGTTCTTAGGGACAGGAGAAAAGCCATCTGATTTTGAATTGTTTAGGCCTGAACGGGTTGCCGGCAGGCTACTTGGCATGGGCGATATGCAGACACTCATGGAACAGGCTGATGAAAAAATTAAAAAGCATGAACAAGAAGAAGCAGAAAAGGCTCTTAGGCAGGGAAGATTTACCCTTGATGATTTTGCCAAACAGATGGATATGATGAACAGAATGGGTTCTTTTAGCCAGATTCTTAAGTTTATCCCGGGTATAAGTGCTCAAGCAATTCCTCAGGATAAAATGCTGCAAGCTGAAGCAGAAATGAAGAAATTCAAGGCGATTATCTCCTCGATGACGCCAAAAGAGCGGTTGGATCATAAGCTTTTACAGGCAAGCCGAAAAAAGCGAGTTGCACAAGGTGCAGGGGTCGAGGTATCAGATATTAATATTTTACTGCAAAGATTTGAACAAATGCAGCAATTTGTTAAACTTTTTAAGAAGATGGGCAAAATGCCTGGACTCCGTTAAAGAGCTTCCCAAAACCCTCAGTTTGTTGAAAATATACTCAAATTCCTTTGAAAGGACACTATTTCCCATGGCTGTAAAGATTCGTTTTTCCCGTATTGGTAAGAAAAATGCCCCTATGTACCGTATCGTTGCCGTTGATGAAAGAAAAAAGCGTGACGGTGCATTTTTGGAAGATCTTGGTACCTATAATCCAAAAACCCATCAAATTCTTCAATTCCATGAAGAGCGTATTGATCATTGGGTTTCGCAGGGAGCGATTATGACAGATTCGGTTCGTCGTATTAAAAAACTTCATCAAAAACAAGCAGCAAAGTAATCCCTAATGGTCAAGCAATTAGTTGAACATGTCATTAAAGAGCTCGTTGATGCACCGCAGAGGGTTAAAATCGAAGTTTTTCATGACGGGCCAAAATCGATTATTGAAGTACGCGTTGCACCGGATGATTTTAAGCGCGTGATTGGCAAAGATGGTCGCATTGTAAAATCTCTTCGTGCGATGATTAATGCTTTATCGACGGGGCAAACCGATATTGTAGTAGATATAGCTCAATGAATATTTCAATTGTTTCTGTCTTTCCAGAATTGTACCAATCATTTTTGCAAACAAGCTTAATCAAGCGAGCCCAGCAAAAAGGGCTCGTCTCTTTTGATGTTGATGCATTTTTCTCCTATGCCCAACCAAAAGAACGCATCGATGGTCATTCTTTTGGGCCAGGAGCTGGCATGCTGATTAAGCCCGAAATTGTGCAAGCTGCAATTGAACAAAAAGAGCGCAAGCATGGACCAGCGTTCAAAATCTTTTTTTCACCACAAGGCAAAAAGCTTGATCAGCGATTATTGCATAAAATGGCTATGATTTTGCAGGAAAAAAAACATATGATGCTTTTGCCTGCTCGCTATGAAGGCATGGATGCTAGGGTAGAAGAATTTTATGCTGACGAAATTATTTCGGTTGGTGATTTTGTGGTTATGGGTGGCGATCTGCCTGCAATGCTTTTTTTAGAAGGGATGCTTAGGCTTGTTCCCGATATTGTTGGTAAAGTGGAATCAGTAGAAAGGGACTCATTTTATGGTCCTTTTGTTGATTATCCAGAATTTACTGAGCCTGTTACTTGGCAAGGTCTAACCGTTCCTGACATTGTTCGTTCTGGCAATCATGCTGCAATCGAAAAATGGCGTCAAAACATGGCGGCAGAAAAATCGGTTATGGAGCACTTTGATTGGGTCCGTTCGCATACAATGAACCAGCAGCAAAAACGTTTGGTAGCAAGCTATATTCCTTCGCATTATGCTGCGTTAATGCATACTGATGTTTTGTTGCCTGATGGGCAGGTTGGGACCACTTCAGTGACATCAATCGATATTCATGATGGAGCACGTTCCTCAACAACGTATGGGCTTAAAAACTATTTCATTGTGACACCACTGAAAGATCAGCAAAATATTGTTGGTACGTTGTTAGATTTTTGGAAAACAGGGCCGGGTAAAGCCTATAATATTCATCGTTATCAAGCGGTGCAAGCGGTAGAACTTTTAAATAATTTGGATGAAGTTATAGCTGCTATTGAAAAAAAAGAAGGGCAAAAGCCGCTTCTTATTGGTACTTCAGCTTTGACAGAGCGAAGCAAAAATTTGATTACTTACTACGATCAAGCTAAGGTGTGGGAAGAAAAAAGACCGGTGTTGCTTATTTTTGGCACCGGAAAAGGATTATCTCCTGCATTGCTTGATCGCTGTGATTTTACCCTCCTGCCGGTTGAAGGGTTTACTGATTTTAATCATCTTTCGGTGCGTTCAGCTATGGCTATTATATTTGATCGTTGGTTAGGGATTAATAGCAAAGAATAATTGGCAGGATGCGATTTTTAGGCTAAAATAAAAAAAGATTTACTAATTTTTCAAGGAAAACTTATGAAAGCACAAAAATTTACAAAAGAAACTATTCGTCAATTGGGAACCTCTGAACGCAATTTCCCTGAATTTACTATAGGCGATACCATTGCTGTTTCCCAGCGTATTACCGAGGCTAACAAAGAACGTTTACAAGTATTTGAAGGTGATGTTATTGCAATTAAGAACAATGGCGCAGCCAGTACCTTTACCGTTCGCAAAATTAGTGCTAATGCGGTTGCTGTAGAAAAAATATTTCCTTATTATTCTCCTCTCGTTGCTTCAATTAAATTTATTCGTAAAGGCAAAGTTCGCCGTGCAAAACTTTATTACATGAGAAATCGTGTTGGTAAAGCAGCGCGCGTAAGTGAATTGGTCCAAACTAAAGAACAAAAAGAAAAGCAAAGCGAAGTAATTCGCCCGCTTGCTCAAGAAGGCGTGGCAATTTCTGAATTATCTGAATAAATAAGAAAGTCTGAGTGTATAAGGCTTTGAATTATAAAATCTTATTGATGGTGTTTTATTTAGGTATTCTTAGTTCATGTGGCGGTTCAGGAACGTTATATCACAAGAAAAAAACTTATGATGAATGGATCGCCCAAGAAGCAAAACTCTTTGATGTGCCTGTTTTAATTGATGCAGTACCTGAGAAACTTAGTGAGCCTGATGAATCAGAAATTACAATGACAGTTAGGTACAGGGCCAAGAGTGCACTGCCTGATGCCGTTGAATTTTATGAACAAGAGATGGAGCGCTATGGGTGGAACTTGTGGAACTCTTTTATTACGCAAGAAGCTTTGTTAATTTTTGAAAAACCATCAAAGATTTGTGCAATTTTAATTAAACCTTATAAAGATCAGATTAACGTAACTATTTTTTCAAAACCCAAAGATTAATTGAAGAATAATTGGTTACTGATTTTCAGGCTCGAATCCATCAAAAATATCTTCTTTAAGCTGATGTTGTTTTTTTGGCAACGATTGTTGTTTGCTAAGCTCTGTTCTTTTTTTTGCTGCTCGACGTTCTTCTCTGAGTTCGCGTTCTAATCTTTGAATTCTTTCATCCTGTTCATTGAGAAGATTTTTTAAATCAGTTGTTTCTTGTGTATTTGCACTGGGTTGCATTGTTTGAGGAGCAGGCTGTTGTACGATAACTGGCTGTACGGGTTGCTGTACATAAACAGGGCGTTCTACAATTACCGGTTGGTCATAGCGTCTACTATTACTTTTTGCAATAGCTGAACCAAGTAAACCACCAGCTACGGCGCCTCCGGCAAACCAACCAAAATTACTACCGCCACGAGCATCAACTTCTGAAGAAAAAATTGAAGAAAAAATAATAAGAATTAAGGTTTTTTTTGTTCTTTTTCTAAGCATTGTATCTCCTTTTTTTAAAGGAATTTTCCTTTACTTTGAAGATACAGAATTACAAGCAGAAAAATCAATGATTTGTTATTATTGCTTTTATTTGGCTAAATATTTAAGCCGCGATCCTATTTGAATCGCGGCTTAATGTTTGTTTGGTTAATAAGTTTATTAAGTTTTTCTTGCCTTTTGATTTATGCGATTGATTGAATCTTCAAGTTTTTCAATTTTTGAAGATAATGATTCAATCTTTTTTGTAAGGTCTTTATTTTCTATAGTTGCATCAGCAAGTTTGTTTTCGAGTTTTGAAAGCTTTCTGTTGAGCTCACAATTATCGGCTTGCGTAGAATCAAGCTCATTGTTGAGTGTTGATACTTTGCGTTGTAAGCGTTGATTTTCAACTTCAAGAAGTCTTTTTTGTTCTTTCAAATCTACAGAGTTTTGACAGCTAGGTTCAGTTTTAATCCTTTTAACCTCTATATACTGTGGTCGTTCGACTTCGATATATTTTATTGGGTGGTGTACCACAACTTCTCTGCGCGGGTGATGAGCATGATGAGCAATTTCATTGCCAACAAAGCCTGAAACTGTTCCGGCAGCAAACCCGCCCCAAAATGATCCGCTTCCAGCATAAAGGCCTGAAAGGCTCATAAGAGTTAAAGCTGTAAAAATGATTTGCTTTTTCATTTTTTTCCTTATTGAAATAATTGTGTTGTTGTTTATTAAGCATGACCAGAAAACCCCAAGGCTTTTAAGCCTGGGGATGAATGGTCATCCTTAAGGATGCCGGAAAGCAATGAGCTGAAGCGAAATTGCG
>JAGVLQ010000024.1 GCA_020054235.1 Candidatus Babeliales bacterium | reverse complement strand
TCGCAATGTGGTTCGAGTGTCTTGATCACATTTTTTAAATTCAAAAGATCAGCAGAAATTAATGAGGGATGAATTTTCATAGCAAGTCCTTTTTTATTACCCTTTGTATGCTTTGCTTGTCGAACGATGCAAACTTTCATTATACTAGTTTTGTATACTATTTTTTTGTTTTTAATACAAATTTTACACGAAAGACGGATGATGATCCAAACACCACGTATTGCAATGTTCATTTTGATGCAAAATAATTTAGAGAAGGCGATTGAATTCTACACAAAACTCGGTTTCAATCTTAATTTTCATATTAAAGATCAATGGGCAGAATTTGAAGCACACGGCATAAAAATGGGCCTAGCGGTTACTGACATGGAGCTGCCTGAACGTAGAACGGGCATTATTTTAGAAGTTGATGATTTGCATGCTTGGTGCAAACAGCAAGATGAGCAAGGTATTAGCTGTGTGCAGCCAGTTGAGCGTTTGCATGGTATTATGTCAAGTATCACTGATCCAGGTAACAATATTTTAGAGCTGTATCAGCCAACGCCAGAAAAAGTTAAAGAAGCAGCTGAAGCGATAAAAAAGTAAAAAATTGTTTTAGTCGATAAAGTATTTTATTAAACACATGAAAAGAGATATGGTGTAAATGAATATAAGTCTGGTGTAATGGAATACTTTCAAAAAAGGAGAGAATTATGAAGGCCTTTCAAGTATTAAAATTATTATTGTTAGGATTTATAGCGAGCCCATTTTTTTATGGGACTTCTATAAAAACTATGGATCTAGAAACAGCTCGTGAGATTGTTGAGGCCTATAAAACCCTTGGCGTAGGGCAAAATGAAACTTTAGATCAAATAAAAAAAGTCTGGAAAAAAAGTCTATTACAATGGCATCCAGATAAATGTGATACAAAAAAATACACCAAAGAATATTGTGAAGACCAAACGAAAAAAATCAACAATGCCTTTGATAAAATAAAGGAAAACTGGAATCTTGCACAATTTGCTTGGAAAAAAGTACTAGATGATGAGAAAAAATCCGGGAAAACACCAACTCCTACGCCTGCACCTGCAGTAGATTCACCAGAGAAAGCTGCTAAATTAGCTGATCAATTTATACAACAGGCACAACAACAAATTGTACCAAAGCTATCAATTGAATTATTTGCTCAAGCAATCCAGGTTTTAAAGCCGCATGCTCCTGCAACAAGTGCTAAAATAATAAAAACTTATGTTGAATTGATAAATCTTCTTATTACCAAATTCAATGCAGTTGATGATGCTGATTATCAGTTGCAGAGAGCGCAAAAGGAGCAGAAACAATTGGCATCCCAAGCCGGTACGTTGGAAAAATTTATTGCTGAAAGTAAAAATTTAAAAGCAGTTGAAGAAAAAGTATTCCAAGCATTGGCACAAGCAAAACCAGATATTGCTTTAAAGTTTGCAGTGAGAGATCTCAATGTAGATCGAGTTAAACAAGTACTTGAAAACGTGAAAGATAAAGATTTCTTTTTTCAGCAATTTTGGATTATAGCGGGGAAAAATGAATCTAATGCAGCACCGATTATTGTGCTTATAAAAAACAAAAAAAATGAGCCATTTATTGATATCAATAGACAGGCTCCTAGTGGACCTACAGCTTTAATGCACGCTGCTCAGCGAGGTTCTTTGGCAACGATACAAGAACTTTTGAAATTCCGCAACATTGACGTGAATAAACAAAATGAAAAAGATAATAATAAAACGGCACTTGATTATGCTTATGAACGCAAAGATCTACAGATAGTTATAAATAATGCTTTAATAAATGCGGGTGCTAAAACCAGTAGTGAGTTGCTTCAAAAACCATCACCACAGCAAAACCTTGTCCCTTTAGCCAAAACATTACATAGTCTTACGCAACAATTGCAGGCGTTAGAAAAAGCATTACAAGGCAAGTAAATTTAAATGAAAAAGGGCGCTCGAAAAAGCGCCCTTTTTTTGAAAAAATCAGTTATTTAGGTAGCAATTGTTGTTTTGGTGCAGTGAATTGAAAAAAGTTAACACCGGTATCGATCACGCCAAGTGCGATTTCTTTTGTATGGTGACATTTTTCACAAACGCCTTCACATTCACATGCTAAATAACGGCCAACTCCCGGTATGCTGCGTAAACCATGTTGGAATGTTTGACTGAGATATAGATAGTTAATTCCTGTAGCAATCCCAGTGCGCAATAATGCATCGTTGCGCTCCTTACTTTCCAAGTGATGCGGTAGTGTACCGTCATTTTTATATGCTGCAATCAATAATCCAGTTGTCACCGCAGTACGAGCACTGAGCCCAACTTTTTTCGTGGTCTGTTTGTCAAGCTTAAAAAGATTAAATGTTTGTGATCGACCTGCTTCATCAGTAACGAATTGGATACCTGCTGGCAAAGCAGCAAGACCTGCAGCGACAGCGCCTGTATGTACAGCATGTGCCGCATTGTATGTTAGGCCAAGAGCAAGAACTAAAGATGCTTTGAAATGATTTTGCAATTTCATAGAAACTCCTTTGAAAAAGATTGAAAAGATATGAATTACTGATACCCTTTTAACTATCCGCGTAAAGTTTACAACAAAATAAAATATTTTTCTAACGTAATTTTTTTGCTTTTTCTTGATACAAATATCTTAGATTTTTTTCAAAGATTAAGAAGAAAAGTTGAGTCTTGTGCTGTAAGTATTGAATTCATTTTGTAATTCAGTATACTTAGTTTTAAGGTAAAGCCAACGCGCTTTTTTAGTGTTGGTAGTACTCAAAATTGAGGTTCCTTTTTTTTAAAACATTTTGTAACAATTTTTCCATAAAGCAAGGAGGATCTATGTTTGAGAAAAACCTCAAACCTTTGTATGATCGTGTACTGATCAAGCGCATAGAAATGGAAGATAAAACCCCGGGTGGAATCATTATTCCTGATGCAGCTAAAGAAAAAGCACAAACAGGTAAAGTTGTTGCCGTTGGTCAAGGACGCGTTACGCCTGAAGGAAAAACCGTTCCTATGGCCGTTAAAGCTGGCGACATTGTATTTTTTGGCAAATATGCCGGTACTGAAGCGGGTGATGAATATTTGATCATTCGCGAAGATGAACTTTTAGGTGTTGTTGAAAAATAGTTAAAATAGTTATTAAGGAGTTTTTTATGGCAGGAAAACGCATTTTATTTGGCGTAGACGCGCGCGAAAAAATTCGCGAAGGCGTTGATACGCTGGCTGATGCCGTTAAAGTTACCCTTGGGCCTAAGGGGCGCAATGTTGCGTACGACAAATCATTCGGCTCACCAGGGATCACCAAAGACGGTGTCACCGTAGCAAAAGAAATCGAACTTAAAGATAGCTTGCAAAATATGGGCGCTCAAATGGTGCGCGAAGTTGCCAGCAAAACCGCTGATGTAGCTGGTGATGGTACTACAACAGCAACGGTGCTTGCGCAAGCTATTTTCCGTGAAGGTAACAAATATGTTACCGCGGGTGCAAACCCGATGGAACTCAAACGCGGTATTGACAAAGCAGTCAAAGAAGCGGTTGAAAATATCAAATCTCAAGCAAAAAAAGTAAGCTCAAAACGAGAAATTGAACAAGTTGCAACCGTGTCAGCAAACTCTGATGCAACCATTGGTAACCTTATTGCGCAAGCAATGGAACGTGTTGGCCGTGATGGCGTAATCACCGTTGAAGAAGCAAAAGGTATGCAAGATGAACTCGAAGTGGTTGAAGGAATGCAATTTGATCGCGGGTACCTTTCTCCCTATTTTGTAACTGATCAGGAAAAAATGGAAGCGGTTTTAAACGATCCATTCATTTTGATTGTTGAAAAGAAAATTACCAGCATGAAGAGCCTCTTGCCAGTACTTGAGCATGTTGCCAAATCTGGTCGTCCGCTTTTGATTATTGCAGAAGATGTTGAAGGTGAAGCGCTTGCAACATTAGTCGTCAACAAGCTCCGCAGCATTTTGCACGTTGCAGCGGTGAAAGCGCCTGGTTTTGGTGATCGCCGCAAGGCAATGCTTGAAGATATTGCGGTGTTGACCGATGGTCAATTGATTTCCGAAGATATTGGTTTAAAGCTTGAAAATGTGACCGCACAACATCTTGGTCATGCTGCTAAAGCAATTATTACTAAAGATAACTGCACCATTATTGAAGGCAAAGGTGAGGCCATTGCTATCAAAGGGCGCGTTGAACAAATCAGAAAGCAAATAGAAGCTATAACATCTGATTATGACAAAGAAAAATTGCAAGAACGTTTGGCAAAATTAGCCGGCGGTGTTGCGGTGATCAAAGTTGGTGCAGCAACTGAAACTGAAATGAAAGAAAAGAAAGACCGCATTGAAGATGCATTAGCAGCGACACGTGCAGCGGTTGAAGAAGGTATCGTTGCCGGTGGTGGCGTTGCATTGGTGCGCGCACAACCTACTGTTGCCGCGATCAAACTTGATACAGATGAACAACTTGGTGTAAAAATTGTACTGCGAGCGCTTGAAGAGCCGATGCGCATTATTGCATCAAACGCAGGTTATGAAGCATCAGTAATTGTAAATCGTGTCAAAGAATTAAAAGATAATACTGGTTTTGATGCAAAGAATGGCGAATACGTTAATATGGTTGAGCATGGTATCATTGATCCGGCAAAAGTTACGCGTACTGCGTTGCAAAATGCCGCATCGATTGCTGGCTTGTTATTAACAACGGAAGCGATCATTGCTGATATTCCAGAAGAGAAAAAAGAGGCAACCCCGCCAATGGGTGGTGGCATGCCAGGCATGGGTGGCATGGGAGGTATGTACTAACCACGCGCACAGATGCACATCCTATTCAAAAAACAATAGGCCCCGGTTCTTTCCGGGGCTTTTTTTATTCTTGGTCTGGTTTTTGTTTTTTTCTAGAAAATTGAGACTTATCAATTTTTAGTTCAAGAGGATTTTGTTCTTTAGACTGTGTATACTTAGTAATAGAGGTAATAATGGTATTCATTTTTTTGATGAGTTTTGCTTCTTCAATAATATTTTTTTTAACGAGCTTTAACTGGTATTGAATGGTATTTAGTTCTTGTTTTTTTCCTTGTTCTTTTTCAAGTAAGGCATTTTGTATATTTAGGAGTCCTTCTCCAGCGCTGATCAATTGCTGTTTTCTTATTTCTGCATTGGTTAGTTCATTTTCAGCAATAAATAACAGATCATAAAGAAAATCTTCTTGATAGATGGTAGGAGTAAATAACGTTTCGCTGATGTGTGCAAGATATTTTTTAGCATAATTGATTTCTTCATCAGCAGTTTTAATTCTTTCTGCTCTTTCTTTTTTGGGGTCATGCTGAGGTATTTTTTCAAGAATCATTTCAGTTTGTATGGGCATGAATTTTACCCAGGGTTTTTTTTCAGGTTCCATTGAGTTGATCGTTATTGAAATAGTAAACAAACAAGAAATAATTATTTTTTTAAAATAATGCATATTTTAGTCCTTAAGATTTACTTTTATTTCATAATAACAAATTTTTTGTCAAAATTTCAATAAAATTAATTACAATTTTTTAATGATATGGTTTGACCGTAAAAGTTTATTCTTTGATGAAAAATGTAGATTAAAAAAAACACTAGCATTTTATTAGTCATCCTTGATAGATCTGCATTATATACAAAAATTTTTTAGAGAGATTTGTAATAGTACTACTATTTAAAAAGGATAAGATTATGAAAAAGATATTTGTGTTGCTTTTTGTAGCAAGTGTTCTTTACGGGCAAGAAAATAGTTTTTTTCAAGAAGAATGGAAAGGATCTTCTTCTGAATTTACTGTACTTTCACTTAATAGTGCGCTTCTTGCCTTGACTGCCTATATACCATGGGTAGGTACTGTTAAATTGAAAGAAGTGGGAAAGCTACAAAACAATCAAAAAAGAGCTAATTTAATCAGAGATGTAATTAAAAGATTGCATCAACAAGGAAATAGTCCTGATATTATAGTTTTGCAAGAGGCTTTTGATATTCCGGTAATTGAAAATTTTATTGCTAAATTAAAAAATATTTACCCTCATAGCCGCTTTGATTCACGTTCTGGAAGATTTACTTTAGTTGGAGGAATTCAAGTACCTATAGGAACGAACTCAGGATTGGTTATTTTAAGTAAGTTCCCCTTAAAAAAAACTATGCTTAAAGATTTTGAATGTTTTCTTGGGGAAGGTGCTTTTGCTAGAAAGGGTCTTTTAGGCGCGCAGTTGGAAGTTAATGGTAGAACTGTTTATGTTTTTACAACTCATTTACAAGCTGGTGTTGGTTCGGAACCTTTTAAGTGGTTTGAGGATCAAAAGTTATTGCCAGCCACCTGCACACTTGATGATAAGCCTATTGATAAAACAAACCAACGTTTAACAACGCAAGAAGTTCGTCGTGCGGAATTACAACAAGCAAAGAAATGGATAGATGAATTTGCTACTGATAAAAAAGCTGCTGTAATTTTTGCTGGCGATCTTAATATTGATATTAGAAACGCAAAAGCAGTGCAAGATATTAAGAATGTTTTTGCTGGGGTAGAAGATCTTTACAATCAACAAAAATCAGCGCCGTTTACAGGGACAGTTTGGAATGGCAATCAAGTTGAACAAGGAAAACGAATTGATTATATGCTGGTTGTTCGAAATCCAGAAAAATTGGTCAAGGGTGATGCGTGGATTGTTACTTGGTTTGGACCACAGCACAGCGATCATTTGGGCTATTTTGGAAGATTTAGCTTTAATCGATAAGGCAAAAAAAGTAATCAAATTTTTGTCCCCTTAGTGCTTTTTTTCAGGTTCAATCATCTTAAAATTATTAATAGATCCTGTTTTTTAACAAAACTATTGTCTTTAGCAATTCTTATTTAGTAGACTGAGAAGTGATAATGAAACAGTTTCATAGTCTTTGATTGTTAAAAAAAATAGTTAAAAAGGGATAAAAAATGAAGCGTATAATCTATTCTGTTATTTTATTTACTGGTTTTGTAGCTGGTTTTTCTCTTAATGCTGCCGATGATGTACAGGAGGAAATAACTAAGCTTAAAAGTGATTTAGCCGAACTGGCATTTTCAATACATCAGGGTGATGTTACTTTAAAAGAAGTTCAAGAAAGGCTTTTAAAAGCACAGCAATTGGTAAAAGATCTTGTTACCAAACATGGTCAAGCAATTCTTGATAAGATTGCGTTAACACTAAAGAATAAAACGGAAACAAGAGAAAATGGTCAACTGCTAGATGAAAAACACCCGCTCAAATTATTTGCGCAACAGATTATTAGAGATCATGCTGATATAAAATCTGCTATTGAAAATAAAACACTTTCTAAAAATGAAATTGCCAATAAGTTAGAAAACAATATTAAACTTTTAGAAGATCTTATTTCTAAACATGGTAAAGAAAAAGTTCAGCAAGCTTTTGGTGCTGAAATCAATCTTGATGATTTAAAAGGTGATATAGAATCTACATTTGTAGAGTTGCTGTTGAAACCTGAATAAGAACATTCTTACTACTAATATACTGCTATTAAGTAAAACAACATATGATAAAAAGCTCCAGAATAAAAATTCTGGAGCTTTTTATTTAAAATGAACCTCCTAATTTTGCCCAAAAACCAACGTTGGAAAGTGCCGTATTTTTTTGAGAAATTTCAACATATGCTGCGCTGCCAAGAAAGATTGAGCCAGTGCCAATGTAAATCCAATAGCCCAACGAAGCATAGGCGCGATGCACAAGTGCTCCGCGTGCTCCTGCAGATTTAAAATCAAGATCATATTCATGGATTGGAACAAAGGTTGGTTGGCCGTTACTATCACGGTCAATCGGGGCTAAGTTGTTGATCGTACTATTGCTTGATGTTGCACCAATGTTAGTTCCAGGAACCAAAGTTCCGTCACCGGCAATTCCGTAATCATTTGGAAATGGCTTTTCTAGTTCAATCTGTTCATCCCCGTGTGCCCATAAATTATAGCCAACTTCAACTTCTAACCCATGAGTTTGCAAGCGAAACCCTGCTGTCAAATCCATAAAATTGAATGGATTAACTTTGCAGCGAGGTGAAAGCACATTGATGGCAGAAATATTTTTGGTGCCATCATTTTTATTTAATTGCATATAGCGGCTCCAGGGCTTAAAACGTAGATCAAACGAGCGGTGCTGGAAGTTACGCAAAAAATATTGGCTTTCGATGCTAAAAATAAAGGCAATAGTATGATTGTGGGTGTCTGCATTGAGTGGTAGTTGTGCATCTCCGCCGCATAAAAAGCCAAAGTGCCGATTATGCCCAAGCATGGGACTAAACATAAATTCTGGGTTTGGTGGCCAAACATCGGAAAAATGGTGCCCCCGTAAATACCAAGTTGAAAGCCGTCACAATTATAAAAAGTGGAACCAAGTTTTAAATAAACTTCAGCAACGGAAAAATTTTGCTGTTTGCCGGGAATAATTTTACCAAAGTCTAAGTGAGAATCGTTAAATGCTTGCAAAATTGTTGATGGAGTTTGAGTATCTGTAGTAGCGATGATGCATGGAGTAGGTTGTAAATTGTTAGCAACAATTTGTAAAGGTATGGCTGCAGCAACCCACAGCGTATTGAAATATTCATGCTCAATATATTTTTTCAAATCATGGTTAAGTTCAAACCACAAGCCAAATTGCTTTTGTTTTGGTGCAACCGACAAAGTGCCAACAAAATTGGATGGCAAGCGCAACCACTCAGCGCGTACATCGCGATCATTAGAATTGAAGGGGGGTACGTTATCACCTTTAAAAATCAACGTCTCTTTGTGGTTAATCAAAAAGTACTGTGCGGGGGAGCTTGTGTTAAAGGAATGAGCAAAAAGCGGCAAAGCTTGTATGCTGGTCAAATGGCAGCTTTGTTTGTTATATACCGCATCATGCCAAAATTGCGATTGTTGAGCAGCAATGTTTTGGTATATGGGCCGCGTGAACATAAAAGCCTGTCCCGTGGAATTCTGCCTTTCATCTGATTGTCGCTTCCACCAGGGCAAACCAATAACTTGATCATCGGTTAGGATAGCAAAAAATACTAGAAAAATAATACAAAGTACTTTTTTCATAGGGAAATAAGTGTGGCAGGTTAGATTTAGAACAAAGGTGAATTACTTATAAATCATTGCTGCCAATTCTTTGGCAAATACCACCGCATCTTTTAATGATTTTTGATGAATATTGCGGCCAATTGCAGCACCGCCAACACCTTCAATAGCAAGTTGTTCTTTTAATATTGCAATAAATTTTTTTGGTGCAATCGATTCACCACCTGAAATTAACAAGCGTGTATTACCGGCAGCTTGGCCAGCAATAGCGAGCCATTGATTGCTTGTTGCCTCATCTTCTTCATCAACTGGCTCTGGTGCATTAATTTTTGCAAAATCAGAGCCTAATGCATTAGCAACCCCAGCTGCGCCTGCAATAATCAGGCCTTGGCGTTCGTAACCTTCCAAACATTCGCCACGTGGGTACATCCATAAAATAGTAACTAAGCCGTGCTGATGTGCTTCATAAACTGCTTGAGCTGCTTGTGTGAGCATTTCAGCTTCAAATTGGCTACCAAGATAGACCGTATAACCAATACCACAAATAGGTAGCTTTGTTTGTTCTTTAAATTGTACAACTTGTTGGATGGTCCAGAGCTCCTTGCTGAGCGGGTCGGCATATTCGGTAGGAATGATATTTGTTTTGGCGTTTAATTTAACAACATAATTAATATTTTTGTACTGCTTGCCATAGCGTGCAATAAGGCCAAGTTGGGTTGCCATGCCACCAATGTCAGCTTGAGAAGCAATATCAAAAAGATGCGTTGGATAGCTGTCAGCAGGGTCAACATCTGGGCCAATGAAATCTTTGTGGAGATGCTCAATTTTTTGGTCAGCAGAAAAGAGTAGCATGTTATTGGTACCGTGCGTGAGCGCTGAATAATTTTTTACAAAGGTATCGATACTTTTTTCAGGAACATCAGCAGGAACAAAAATGTTTTTTGTGCTCATAAGATTCTCTTTTTTTTAATTTTTTAATAATGTAATGTTTCTGAAAGAGCCAAGAAAGAGAGTTTTCAAGTCTTCCTTGAGTTTTGGAATTCACTCTTTGAGTGTACAAGTAACTTTTTTTCTGACGCAATAGAATGTAACAAAATTAATGATTTTTAGCCAAGTAATCGAAAAGTTATCCTTTTATAGCGTTGCATTTTTTAAACCATTTTTTCATGAATAACTAGATTTTCAGCGACTTTCATAAATAATGGTGCAGCAACTTGTGAAGCGTACAGATTTTTTATTGCAGCATTTTGAATATACGTAACAATCACGCGCTTATAATTTCCTTTTTCTATAATGCCTGCAAAGGTAAATCTATTGTGGTCAGGATTGTAGGAACCATCGATAATTAAATTTGCAGTTCCGGTTTTTCCCATAACCCTGTAGCCACTGAGTGCAGCGCGGTGGGCTGTTCCTTGGGTAACTGTTTTTTCAAGAATGTCGCGAATAACTTCGAGTGATGACGAGCTGTAGAGCTGCTGAGGCAAAGATTTTTCAGAATTTGCATCAGCCAAAAATAATTTTGGCGCAACTAAATAACCATTATTAGCAATAACACAAAAAGCGCGCGATAATTGCACTAAATTTGCAGTGATTTCATAACCAAAAGAAAGGGAAACAATGGACGGTTTTGACCAATTTTTTGGTGGATTGACAAACCCTAACTGTTCACCGGGCCACGAAAGTCCCGTTTTGTGACCAAACCCAAGGCGTAGATAGTGATCATATAATTTTGATCCCAAGCGCATGGCAACTTTTGCTATGCCAATATTATTGGAGTTTTGAATAACTTCTGCAAAGGGAATAATACCATGGGGACGCCAGGTGTTTATGCGAATATTGTTAAGCATGGTTGTTTTAGTATTTTCACAATCTATCAATTCATCCGAATTGACAAGATTTTCTTCCAGAGCAGCGAGCGCAACAAAAACTTTCATTACCGACCCGAGCTCATAAACATCGGTCAGCGCTTTGTTTTTTGTGCATTCAATGGCAATATCTTGGGTATTATTAGGATCAAAATCAGGATATTGTGTCATGGCCAAAATTTCGCCATTATCAGGATTCATAATAACAACAGCACCTTCTTGAGCATGAAATGTTTCAACTGATTCTTTTAGATTTTCATGCACTAAAAATTGCAAGTCACTATCGATAGTTAAGGTTATTGGTTGGCCATCAATCCCTTCTTGTTTGGTTGATTTGGTAAAGTAAAAATAACCGGAGCGGGCATCTTTTTCTAACGTATAGGTAGTTGGAATACCAGCAAGTTGTTGATTGAAAAGCATTTCAATACCAAATTGTCCAACGTTATCAATATCGGTGATACCAACAATAGGTCCAGCAGGCTCAATGGGATAAAAGCGATTTGGTTCTTTAAGAAGTTTTATATCGGGAATATTTTTTTCTTCAAGCAACGCTAACTGCTCTGGAGAGAGTTTTCGTTTTACATATAAAAAATGAGCATCTGGGTGATTGCACCAGCGTTGCCATGCTTGGGGAAATTGCTTTTTTAAAAATTGCTCAAGTTGTTCCAAATGCTCTACTTTTTTGGGCATGATGAAGGCTGATAAACTATGTTTATTGAGTGCTAGGGGTATTTGGTGGCGATCATAAATTAAAGCTCGTTCCGGCGTATTGGTAATCGTTACGTTGTATTGTTGTTTGGCAAGATTGCCAAAAAAGCTGCGTTGTTTGATTTGAATTGAATATAAATTAAAAAGTATAAGAAAATAGCCAAGACAAAAGAGCAAAAAAATAATACTGGTTCTTAGTTTATAAGCTTCTTTCATGATCAATTTTATTTAGGGTTATGTATTACTATTTCAGTATTACACGCCCTCCTATTATTTTTCAATCAAATACCATAAGCAAATAAAAACATTATAAAATATTGAATGTGTAGCTCAAGATAGCGTAACGTTAAAAAAAGGGTATTGAAGATGAAAAAAATTATAGTAGTTGTGTTAGCTTTGATCATACCGCATTTTTTGGTTGCAGGATTGCGAGATATGATTGTACTTATTGATTGGCACAATGAGTCCGTATTCAATACATTAAAAACAGAAAAACCGATCTATAATATAGGTGAATCATCAGGTTTTGGCCCGGTAACCAGTGCATTGATAACCGCTTTAGGACAAAAGGTATGCCCCATTTTGGTCAGCAGTGCTACCTGGAAAAATTTTGTTGAACGAAGAAAAATATTTTCTGATTTTTATTTGTTAGATGTGCCTTCTCTTGTTGAAAAATATAAAGGAATCACCTATCCACGCTTTAATACAGAACAAGGAATTGCTAATTTTTCTGTTCTTTGTAAAAACGTTTCAAAGAATATTGAAAAAAAGGAAAGTTTTGAGTTGCAAGAACTATTTGGTTTTTTAATTCCTTATGCAGCAACAATAGATGTTAATGATTGGATTTTACAAAAACCTACGCCACATTGGTATTTGTTAGTACCCAAAAATTATATAAAGAAAATACAACAAGAAAAACTCCCAAAAATCTCTGAAAACTTAGCAAAAAAATTGAGTGAATCTGAAATAATTCTGGGATTAAAACAAAATGCTCCTTTAGAAAATCCCTTTGATCCGGCACAACATGAAAGCAAACTAAGTATCGGCTACCAAGAAGAATTTTTTCAAGCATTAAAAAATTGTTTTATTACTATCAATGATATGACAGTAAAAGATAAACCTGAAGAAACAGAAAAAAATCGCGCTTGGTATTTGCATCATTGGTTTTTTTACAGTATTGGTCATGGAAGTCCTAGCGATTTATTTTTTTCTGGTATTATAGCAGGGTTGACTGTTTCGCAATTCCAAAAATTACTTACTTTTTTTGACAGAAAAATTTATACCGATTTTTTGTTTTATTCAACATGCTTTGCCGGTGGGCATCATTTGAAAAAACCCTATATTAAAGAATGGTTTTATCCTCCGTTAGAACCAACAAAAGCAGAAAGAAAAGCAATCAGAGCAGAATCTTTTAACTATATAATAAGTGCAGAAACTTTGGTATACGCAGCTACTTTTGGTTATACGCCCGCTATTTCCATCCCTTTTTACGTAGGAGTGAGCGGGTTATTTTATCAGCAGCAATTTGATAACTTTTTTAATGGATTGCATGCGTATGTCTGGCCTCCAGTATTAACGATTACTGAGATGCTTAAAGCTACAGCTACTCGAAAAAAAAACTATTTTAAAAATCTTAGCTACATATTGAACCATGTAGCATTATTTTTAGATAAACAAGGGAATATAGAACCATCTATGCAGATACCGGTGGTACGTTATCCTGGTACAGGGTGGTTTTCTGTTATCAACGTTGAGGAAAAGATTTTAAATATCACAAAAGTTTTAATGGAGGTGAGATCGGCTGAAAATAAACCGATAAAAGCTATTGATAAACAAGTTATTATTATTCATGCAGGGTCACCAGTTACTGAGCGCATGATTGATGAAAAATATCATTCAGAATTACTAGCGCCATTGATACTAAAAAAACAAAAACTGCAAAAACCGCTAACTATTCTTTCCTATGCTCCAGGATCTGCAATGCATTATTTTGCAAAAATCGATGCCCGAACTTTGGGTTTTTTTGAGTTGTTGCGCGCTTTTTTACCACCTATAGATGAATATTATTCAAGAACTTATTTTATAAAAAAATTAATCTGTAAAAATGATATTGTTTCGGTTAAGCAAAATAGCCCGCTTGGTATGTATTTGGGAGGAGGGATTGAGTTGAATAATGTTATAATAGTTTATAATGGTCAAAATCCAACTGATCCTCTAGATCCACGCAGAGTTCATGGGATCTTTTTTGTCCATGAGGACCAAAAATTTAGATCGTTGTGGGAGCCTCATGATATCCAAAGTATTCAACGGTTTAAGAAAAATGAATTTCCATCATTACAAAAAATAGTTGATCATGATTTTAAAATACCGGAGTATCCACAACAGTTTGTTGATAATTTTAATCAAAGAATTGTAGAGACTAAAAGTATTATTACCATTCAGCAAAGAAAAATAGAGGAACAGAAAAAGAGATCATCCTTGTTAAAAGGATTGTCTGAACAATTAGTTTTTTTGACTCAAGCCTTGCGTGAATTGAATCAACAAATGATGGTATTGAATGAAAATTGATGCATTAGGCTATTTTTTTAATTTGTTTTAAAGCTACTTTTTTCATGCCCAGTTCTTGTTGAGCATATTCTTTAATAGCTGATCGATTTTGCAGTATGTACCATTGCTGAGTAAGATGATTTTTTTTTTCAAGCAATTCTTGTTTAACTTTTTCATGATGTTGTTTTTCGTAGGTTAATTGTACCAGATAACTTTGCTTATAGATTTGCAAAAAAATAAAAGCGATATGTACACCGATAAAAACACCAAGAATTTTTTTTTTCTTCATCAGCCAGCTCCTTTTTTTTGAGCATACTGATTAAAAAATAAAATTTTAAATATTTTTGGTATCTAAATTTTCGAATTTTATTTTTTTTGTTGTAGTTTCAGAAGTATCAGATGATTGGAAAAACTGATCAATTTTAGAGATGAACTTTTCTATTTACTTATTCTCTGTTGAATCTTTTTTTATCATATCTTCAAGACAGACAATAGTAAATTTTTTTTTTGGTTCTTTGGTTATTGATTTATTGATTTTCTGATTTTTTTTGAGTAGTAATGACGAGTTTTTTTCAATTTTTTGGTTATTATTTGCAAGTTCGTGAGAAGCCCAAACATACATATCTATTAGATCTTCATGTTCGTAATCTTCTGGATTGAAAGAGCGTTTGTTTTTATATACCTGAAAAAAATTATAAGTTTTTTCAAATTTTTTTTTTTCTTGCTTGTAGATTTCGTTTCTTTCAAGATGAGCAACTTCATTAGAAGGGAGCATAATTTTATTTGGTTTTTCAGTAAAAAGGTCTAAAGAAGAATCAAATTGAATTTTTTTTATTTCCATGCAGAAAGCAATATTAGGTGAAAAAAGCAATGCAAGAAACAGTAGTTTTTTTATGATGATTTTTTTCATATGTTCTCCAAAAAGAATATTTTTTTAACCATAATTATAATTCATTATATCTAAAAAATTCAATTTGTCAATAAATATTTGGGGGTTAGAATGCTATAAAATAGAGTAAAGTTAGGCAAAAAAGTTCTCGTTTGTTATACTAAAACTGTTTTTCATTTTTTACCAAAAAGGTATCTAGTATGGCTTTTAAAGATAGCTCTCCAGAAGTGCTTATTGATCATGAGCATGAACTTTCTGACGAGACAAAGGTTCGTATTGCAAAAGTTGAGGAAATGCGAGGAGAAGGTGTTGAACCATGGCCCGCGGCACGTGAAGTTAAAAATACCTGTCAGCAAGTAGTTGTTCAATTTGGAACTCAAGAAGAGCAAAAATCTTATATGATTTCTGGTCGATTGATGTCATTGCGTTGGCATGGCAAAACAGCCTTTGCTGATTTGCAAGATCGTTCCAGCAGACTACAGCTCTATTTTAAAAAAGATATTATCGGTGAAAATCTTTTTGGTATTTTGAAAAAATTTATTGATATTGGTGATATTCTGTGGATTCAAGGGTCACCCTTTAAAACTAAAATGGGGGAAATTACGCTTGAGGTTAAAGAATTTGAACTTTTGAGCAAGTGTTTGCATCCTTTGCCCGAAAAATTTCATGGACTCACTGATACTGAAAAGCGCTATCGACAGCGCTATCTTGATTTGATTGTCAATCCAGAAAGTAAAGAAAAATTTATTCGCCGGACCTTGTTGGTTCGTTCTATGCGTACCTTTTTAGACAATCATGGTTTCTTAGAAGTTGAAACACCGATGTTGCATCCAATTGCTGGTGGAGCTACAGCTCGTCCTTTTGTTACGCATCACAACGCTTATGATACCGATTTTTATTTGCGCATTGCGCCAGAACTTTATTTAAAACGTTTGATTGTCGGTGGTCTTGAGCGTGTGTATGAAATCAATCGAAATTTTAGAAATGAAGGGGTTTCAACCAAACATAATCCAGAATTTACGATGTGCGAATTTTATATGGCAAACCATGATTACCTTTTTATTATGGGCTTTGTAGAAGAAATGTTGCGTACCATGATGCTTGAAAGTTGCGGATCTTTAAAAGTGCCATTTGGTGATCATATACTTGATTTTGGCCTTAGTTTTAAACGCTTGAGTATTCGTGATTCAGTGCTAGAAATTGGCGGCTTGCAGGAAAAAGATATTCAAGAAAAAACTATCGATGCCACATTGAAAAAATATACGGTGAAAATGGCTAATAAAAAAGCATCATTGGGCGAAAAAATATTTGCACTTTTTGAAGAGCTTGTCGAACATAAGCTGATTCAACCGACATTTATTACTGATTTTCCGATTGAAGTTTCACCGCTTGCCAAACGTGATTCTCAAAATCCAAATATTGCAGCACGTTTTGAACTTTTTATTGCAGGCATGGAATTGAGTAACGGCTTTAATGAGCTTAATGATCCGTTTGATCAGGCAGAACGTTTTGAGCAACAACTGGAAGCGCATAAAGCAGGGAATGATGAAGCGCATCAATATGATGCAGATTATATTCATGCTTTAGAATATGCTTTGCCACCTACCGTTGGCGTTGGTATCGGGATTGATCGCTTAGCTATGCTTTTAACCAATACAACTTCGATTAAAGATGTTATTTTATTCCCGACTTTGAAAAAGAAATAATATTTACCTTACTATAAATAAAGGAGATTTTATGAAACTGGTACACCTTAAACTATTAATATTAGCATTTTGCATGGTTATGCAAGTAAGTAAAGCAGAGCAAAAAATTACCTACATGTGGGCAAAAACTGCTGATAATTGTAGTCTTACCCATGAATTTCTTGCTATGATTACTCGTGTGTTTTCTGATCTTTCTATTTTTGTAGAATCGGGAACTTTGTATGGCCAAACAACTAAAACAGCAGCACAACTTTTCCGTCAAGTTCATAGTGTTGAATTAAATTCTGAGTTAGTAAAAATGGCACAGAAAAAGTTTGCTGAAACATCAAATGTTTTTCTCTATCATGGCAGCTCAGATGAAGTTTTTTATGAAATTTTGCCAAAATTAAAATCAGCAGGAAAGATACTATTTTGGTTAGATGCTCATGGCTTTGTTGACAATGAAAATCAAAAAACATGTAACCCGATTATTCAGGAGTTTCAAGCTATAAAAGCCAGTGGTATTACTGATGCAGTTATTTTAATTGATGATTTGCGTGATTTTGGTGTTAG
Organism: Candidatus Babeliales bacterium; assembly: GCA_020054235.1. Lineage (GTDB taxonomy): Bacteria > Babelota > Babeliae > Babelales > JACPOV01 > JAGVLQ01. The sequence goes on along the minus strand of JAGVLQ010000024.1, from coordinate 2,562 downwards.
TAAAGATTATCCTGATGTAAGTTTTTTAAAAGAGGCTTTACAAAGTATTAATCCAAATTATGAATTTTATATTTTTGGTGATCTTGGTTTAGCTTTTTTAAAAGATGAAGAAAAAACAGTCTCTCGGCTGATACAAGCCATGACTGATGCAGTGTTATATAGAACTTTTGTAGAGGATTCGTTCAAAGATGTTCTTGCGCATGCAGATGAACAAGAGCGCATGGGCGTAAAAAAACTTGCAGTGCAATTTGGCCGCTTTTATACAAGATGGGCAGCATTACTCTAATTCTATGCTGGAAAAATAGATGCATCAATCAGTAGAATATGCGCAGTATAAAGCACAGCAGATAAAAGAACTAATGCCTGAGTTTAATCGCTCAGGCATTAAGATTTTAGATTTTGGTTGTGGCGATGGACTCATGACGTATTATCTAAGAGAAGTTTTTTTTGAAGCGACAGTGATTGGTGTTGATAAAAAAGCAGAAAAAATTGAGCAGGCACAAAACCAATACCCAGACATTAATTTTAATAGTATTAAAGACAAAAAATTAGAATATCCTGATATTTTTTTCGATCTAGTTATTGTTGCTGATGTTTTGCATCATATCCCAAAAGCTCAGCATGCTGCTTGGTTACTTGAGTTCATGCGTGTGGTAAAACCAGGCGGTTTTTGTATAGTGCTTGAAATTAATCCATGGAATATTAGTTCACGATTCTCATTCAAAAAAAATCTCGAAGAAAAAAATGCACAAATGCTTTCACCTTGGTATGCGTGGCATTTACTGAAATTTTTTGGCAAAGCAAAGTTGTTTAGCTTTTCGTTGCCATGGCCATTTTATTATTGGGAATGGTTTTTATGCAAAATTCCTTTTGGTGCATTTTATGCAGTAACAATCCAAAAGAAAATGAAATAAAAAAAGACGAGGCGCTTGTGCGCCCCGTTAAATTTTAAGCTTCCTCGAGATCTTTGCCAGTGTTCTCAATATCAATATCTTCGATTTTTGATGTTGCGGCAACTTGTTCAGCTTGTGATGTACTTGTTACAGCACGAGGAATTCTGCGTGGTTGTGTTTCAACAACTCGTTCAACCACAACCGGTTGTGTTTCATAGACAACAGTAGGTTCATAATAATCGTCATAATAGCCACCACCATAGTAACCAGATCCGATTCCAAAACCAATCCCGATTCCTGGGCCCCAGCCGCCCCAACCGCGACGTCCATAACCGCCACGATGAGCAAAACCGCCACCGCCATGAAATCCGCCACCCCCGCGGAACCCGCCGCCGCCTCTACCAGCGGTTATTTCGAGGGATTGAGTAGCTATGAAACTGAGTATCATAAGAGCTAATAATTTGTTGAACTTCATTTTTTCTCCTTTTTTTAAATTCAAATTATCACTGTTTCATTGTTTAGAGTACCAAAAAAGCCTTTAGTTAAGCAATATTTTGGGCTGCCAGAGTGGTTTTTCAGGGTAAAATGATGGTCATTGCTGATCAGGATTGAGTTTTTGAGATTTTAAGTGAGCTTAAACAATAATACACTTACCCTTGGAATTTGGGGTATAATAATTTCTAGAAGAAACAAAATTCTTATTTTTTTGATTGAATTTGTTTTGATATGCAGTGACTAATTCATTATAACTAAAATCTTGCGCAAGCTTTAAAGCAGTAGTATCTGGTTCTGAAATTTTTTCTAATATCTTTAACGCGCGCTGGAGTTTGCCTTGAAGGATAGCATATTGCAAAGGCGATTTTGCGTTCTGGTTAAAGCACATAGAAAGGTTAAGATTTTGATGTTTAAAAAGCGTGTCAAAAAATAGTTCATCTTTAGCATCTATGGCAGCGAATATAGATTTATTAATTTTTATATTTGGCAACATTAGCAAAGCATGAAACATTTCTTTTTCAGAATGAAAAGTTTTTTCATCCGGTGCTCCTAGAATTTTTTTGAGTTAATCGTATTGACATTCATTGATTTTGTCAAAAAAAGAAAGGATAAGTATTGTTTTTTTGTTTTTATATCATTAACACTTAAACTAATAAGAACATTGCAACTAAAAAAAGAGATAAAATGAAAAAAAACTTGTTTTTTTTGTTAAATTTTTTTTTCATTTGTTTACGCTCTAATCGTATAATTAATGCTGCTCAACATATCAGTAATCCTCAAGAAGCCTATAGTGAATTATGCAAAAAACTTACATATAACCCTGAAGTAAAAAGTTTTCATCATGTGCGTCGCTTGCATTTTGAACATAATAATGAATTTGGCGAATTTTTTTTTAAAAACCATCCAATAACTTGCTACATTCATGGCCAGCAGGAAAATGCTGATTATGCGTATCAGTTTTCTATTGAGAATGTGACGCAGAATATTTTTACCTTCAATTTTCCTATTTCAGACAAAGAAAATAACAAAAATAAAGTTGAAATTGCACTTTGTATAGCTCGTTATATACAATTGATTTATTAAGCATGACCAGAAAACCCCAAGGCTTTTAAGCCTGGGGATGAATGGTCATCCTTAAGGATGCCGGAAAGCAATGAGCTGAAGCGAAATTGCG
>JAGVLQ010000020.1 GCA_020054235.1 Candidatus Babeliales bacterium | reverse complement strand
GGCGGTGTGTACAAGGCCCGAGAACGTATTCACCGCGTCGTTCTGATACGCGATTACTAGCGATTTCAACTTCATGAGGTCGGGTTGCAGACCTCAATCCGAACTTAGACCAGCTTTTGGGATTGGCTCCCCCTTGCGGGTTCGCGACCCTTTGTACTGGCCATTGTAACACGTGTGTTGCCCTAGACATAAGGACCATGATGACTTGACGTCATTCCCACCTTCCTCCTGGTTTCCCAGGCAGTTCCGCCAGAGTGCCTTGCAAAGCAAGTAGCAACTGGCAGTAGGAGTTGCGCTCGTTAGAGGACTCAACCAGACATCTCACGACACGAGCTGACGACAGCCATGCAGCACCTGTGCATCTGTCTAAGCAAAGCTTAGAAAATCGTATTTCTACGACAGTCAAATGCATGTCAAGCCTAGGTAAGGTTCCTCGCGTAGTGTCGAATTAAACCACATGTTCCACCGCTTGTGCGGACCCCCGTCAATTCCTTTAAGTTTTAGTCTTGCGACCGTAATCCCCAGGCGGATCACTTAACGCGTTAGCTACGACACTAGCTCTGCTAAGCAAAGCTAACGTCTAGTGATCATCGTTTACAGCGTGGACTACCAGGGTATCTAATCCTGTTTGCTCCCCACGCTTTCGTGCCTCAACGTCAGATATGGACCAAGAAGCTGCTTTCGCCATCGGTGTTCCTCTCGAGATCTACGCATTTTACCGCTACTCCGAGAATTCCACTTCTCTCTTCCATCCTCTAGTTTAGCAGTTTCTACCGCTGGCTTCCGGTTAGGCCGGAAAATTTAACAGTTGACTTACTAAACCGTCTACGCACCCTTTACGCCCAGTAAATCCGAATAACGTTTGCACCACTCGTATTACCGCGGCTGCTGGCACGAGTTTAGCCGGTGCTTTCTCTAATGGTACCGTCATCCCTCATGGGTATTAACCATGAAGATTTCTTCCCACTTAACAGAAGTTTACAATCCGAAGACCTTCATCCTTCACGCGGCGTCGCTGCGTCAGGCTTTCGCCCATTGCGCAAGATTCCCCACTGCTGCCTCCCGTAGGAGTCTGGACCGTATCTAAGTTCCAGTCTGGCCGACCACCCTCTCAGGCCGGCTACCCGTCATCGCCTTGGTGAGCCATTACCTCACCAACTAGCTGATAGGCCGCAAGCTCATCCTTTAGCGACAGCAAAGAGGCCATCTTTCTCCCCCGAAGGGGACTTATGCAGCATTAGCCTCGGTTTCCCGAGGGTATTCTTCACTAAAGGGTAGATTCTCACGTGTTACTCAACCGTCCGCCGCTGTACTTGCTCCCGAAGGAGCTTTCTCGCTCGACTTGCATGTGTTAAGCACGCCGCCAACGTTCATTCTGAGCCAGGATCAAACTCTCCATCACAAAATCTTAGTTTTGATTTGAAGCTATGAAAAGTTTTCTGGCAAGACTTGTAAGCTGACTTTTGGGTTTACCGTGAATTTCAAAGATTTTTAAATTTTTTCTTCGTATTTTTTGCGTCTTTTTTGTTTCGCTTTCGTGACGAAGTAAAAGTAATTATACCTTTCTCTTTGCCTAAGTCAACACTTTTTTATAACTTTTTATAAATTTTTTATTTTTTCTAAAAAAATATCATTTTTCTCTGGGCTTTCAAGCTCTTTTAGAATTATAATTTTTAGCTCTGAAAGAGCATTTTCAATAGTATCATTAAGAACATGATATTGATACAAGGAATTTTCATTTTCTTGTAAAATTTCTTGTTTTGCTAACATTAAACGACGAGAAATTTCAAAATTTGTTTCGGTATTCCTTGAAAATAACCTTTTTTTTAAGTCCTCAAAATTTTTGGTATAAAGCCAAATCAATATCGCTTCATTATAAAGAGAACGTATTGTTTGAGCTCCTGCTCTATCTATAACCAGAAAATAAGACTTTCCTTCTGGTAATTCAGCAAGTATTGAAGCTGGCGATCCGTAATAATGACCGTATGCACTACTCCACTCCATAAAAAAACCACTTTCAATTTTTTGCTCAAAAGCTTCTTTAGAAAGAAAATGATAATCTTGACCATCTTTTTCTCCCAAGCGCGGCTGTTTTGTCGTATAAGTAACTACGCGCTCTAACCTATAAGAATGTCCTAATTGCTGGCACAATGCTTGAACAAGTGTTGTTTTACCGGTACCTGAAGGAGCCGATACTATAAAAAGCTTTCCAGTTTTTTTCATAGAGTTTTATTTGATTACCTGGTTGAGGGATAATTATTTTCTAGCGTAACAGAAATAGCTAAAATTTCAAGTAGAAACTTTGTATTTTAATAAAAAAAATATTTTTTACAATGACTACCTCTATACCTATAAATTATTATATAGGTATAAAATTTCAAGCATTATGAACTCACGATACCAAATTTTGCTTAACCCTACTGGGAAAGCTATACTTAAGATTAGCCAATTATAAAGGAATACTATGTTAGCAGATGATTTGCGTGAAAAATTAAAATCTTTTCAACCTGACCTGGAAACTATCAATCAATATTGGAAAAATGCCAACATTGAAGCTGAGTATCAAAAATTCAACAATCTCAGCATGCAAGAAGACTTTTGGCAACATCCTGATCAAACAAAAATATTAAAAGAGCTTCAATATCTCAAAACACAGCGCGAAAATTATCAAGCAATTAATCAATCATATAATGAATTAGGTGAACTACTCGATCTTTTTAGCCAAGATGAACAAGAATTACAAAAATTAGCCATAGATATTAACATTCTTTTAAAAACTATTACTAAATTTAAATTAAACCTTCTCTTAAAAGAGCCTGAAGACAAATCAAACTGTTTTTTAAGTATCAATGCTGGCGCTGGAGGCACAGAATCTCAAGACTGGGCAAATATGCTCTTGCGTATGTATCTTCGCTTTTGCGAACGTGAAGGCCTTGATGCTAATATTATCGACTATCAATCTGGCGAAGAGGCCGGCATAAAATCAGCAACACTTTTTATTAAAGGCAAAAACGCCTATGGTCTTTTGAAAGCTGAAGAAGGAATTCATCGTTTAGTAAGAATTTCTCCTTTTGATTCGGCAAAACGCAGACATACTTCCTTTGCTGCCATTTCCGCAACACCAGAAATACCTGAAGTTGAAATTACTATAGATCCAAAAGATTTACGTATTGACACCTACCGTGCAGGCGGCGCTGGTGGTCAGCACGTTAATAAAACCGATTCTGCTGTACGCATAACGCATTTGCCAACTAATATTGTGGTGCAATGTCAAAATGAACGCTCCCAAATACAGAATCGTGAAACGGCTATGAAAATGCTTTATGCAAAACTGTATCAAAAACAAAAAGAAGAACAAGAAGCTGCGGCTTCAAAAATTGAAAAAAAGAAAATTGAATGGGGTTCTCAAATTAGATCGTATGTTTTACATCCCTATAAAATGGTAAAAGATCATCGCACCGATATTGAATCGCCACAACCAGATTTAGTGCTGGATGGTGATATCATGGAATTTATTGAAGGTTATTTAGTTACTAAATAAATAATGTTAATTCTTAGTATTGTTTATTAGCGTGATTTTCTATTTGATGCAAAAAACCAACAATTGGAAATTTGATTTCTGATTGTTCAGTTACAATAGCTTCAGCATAATAAAGAGCATTTATGCGAAGTAGCGTTATTTTTTTCATAACAAATCACTTAATATATAGAACGCAGAATTTTTCAAAGCGAATACATTTTTATTGTAATCTGCATTTGCTATTTCCTCTTTGTTGAACAATAGTTCTAATCTTCTGCTTCATAGTGCTTGGATCTTTTGCTTTTTGAGCTATTTGATATACAACAGATTCCTCAGATTTCATTGGTTCAGGAGTTATCAATTTTACTTTTTCTCCTGCCGTTTCTTTATGTACCATTTTTAATTCTTTTTTTTCAGCACGGTATTCTTGAGTTTTTCTTATCTTTTCTTGCCGTTTTTCTTCCGTTTTATAGAGACTCGCCAAATAACGCTCTTTTTTTCTCTCATCCATTTTTTTTCGGGCAGAGCAAAAAGCCTGTTCATAACTGTTTCTTTCTGCAAGCAGTTCACGTAGTCTTTTTTCTTGTGCCAATTTGTCAGTAACAAATTTTTTCTGCTTTTCACAACCATGCATCTGCATCATATGTAAATGATAGTTTTCTTCATTGTTCTTTTTTTTCAAATGCATCTGTTTTTGTTCAAGCCGCAATTGTTTTTCGGTCAAGCGTAGCTCTTTGAGTTCGGAACTTTTTCCAAGAAAGGGATGAGAATTTATAGCTGTATGCATGAAAAGGAAAAAAAAAACATACGTAAAAAAATAATAATTTGTTTTTCATACATACACTCCTGATTTTTTATCTTTCACAAAAAAATCGTAATACATTGACTTATAATAAGCAAGAAAAAAAGCAGGACCTTTTGAATCCTGCTTTTTTTACGAGACAAAAATAAAAGAAATTAACTTATCTCTTTGCTTGGGCTTTTCATTTTTGCACATTCTTTTTTGAGCGCAGCCACTTTTTCTGGGTCCATTTTTTTGAGCATTTGTGATGCACGGTCACGACAAATTTCTCTCAGTTTTTTACGGCATGATTGAACTGGTTCTGAAGAAGTACAATCTTTTTCTGGTTTAACTTTTGCCATTTTCATATTTTTAGATTCTTCTACAGTCTTCATTTTTGCTTGTTTTTGCATTTCACGTTTTTTGTCCATTTCCATTTTCTTTGACGCCATCATTTGCATTCTCTCTTCAGCTTGTCTTTCTGCCATTAATGCTTGTTCTTTACGCTTTTGAACAAGACGTTCTTTTCGCTCTTTTATCGAAACAACTTTTTTGCTTTCTGGACAAGGTTTTTCACAAGGTTGGCATTTCATTGGTTTGCAAGGAAGACACATTTCTTTTTTTGGCTGGCAAGTATTCATAGCCATTTGCTTAGGCGTACAATTTTTCTTTGTTGGCGGCTTACAAGGGCAACCAGCATATACTGTAGTAATAACTGCGGAGCTAAGCACTAACATTATCAACATTCTTTTCATTGTAACCTTTCTCCTATGTTAAGGTTATATTATTTTTCTTATTGAGCTTTTAATAGCATTCTCATCGCAGCTGCATTTCTAAACTGTTCTTTCATTGAGCTTTTTTTATTGGTTGCAACTTTCATTGGTTTTTCACAAGATTCTTTTGCAATTTCTACTCCTATTTTTTTTAATGCTGGCTCAGTAATTTTTTGAACAATTACTTTTGATTTTGATTCTTTCTGATTTGTTTCCGTTGCTTGTGTTACAAGCATCTTTTGCAATTTCTGTTGCTTAAGCCTCATTTTTTCAGCTTCAAGCGCAAGCCTTTGTTTTTCAAGACGCATTTTTTCATGCTCCATTGCAATTTGCTCTAATTTAATTTGTCGCTCTTTTTCCAAGGCCAATAGCTCAAGTCTTTTTTGCGCTGCTTTTTCTTCAACTTGCTTTTGCGCTAAACGCATTTCCTCTTGACGTCTTTCTTCTGCTTCTTTCATTTTTGCCATGCGCATTTGCTCTTGCTCTTTCATTTTTCTTTCATGAGCAATACGCATTTCTTCTTTTTTGCATTCTGTTTCTCGTTGTTTTGCCATCAATAACTGCTTTTTCTCTTCAGCTTGCTTTTGTGCTAAACGTATTTGTTCTTGATGCTTTTCTTCTGCTTCTTTCATTTTTGCCATGCGACGCTCTTCTTTTTGTTTTGCATATTGCTCTGCTTCTTTCGCTCTGGCTAGACGCAATTGCTCTTGCTCTTTCATTTTTTTCTCTTGAGCTAAGCGCATTTCTTCTTTTTTGCATTCTGTTTCTCGTTGTTTTGCCATCAATAACTGCTTTTTCTCTTCAGCTTGTTTTTGTGCTAAACGCATTTGTTCTTTTCGCTTTTCCTCAACATCTTTCATTTTTGCTATGCGCATCTGCTCTTTTTCTCGTTGTTCTTTTTCTAAAGCAATGCGTCGCATTTCTTCTTTTTGTTTCTTTTCAAGTTCTTTCGCTTGTGCTAATACTTCCATCTCTTTTTGTTGAACCAGCTTCGCATAGGCACGTCTTTCAGCTTCTTGTTGTGCAATTTCTAATTGTTTTTCACGAAGTTCTTCTTGTTGGCGAATTTTTGTTAAACGCATCTGTTCTTGTTCTCGGCGCGTTTTTTCCTGTGCTAATTTTCTTTCTTCTTGTTCTTTCTGTCTTTGTTGGGCAAGTCGTTGTTTTTCTAATTCACGTTGTTGCTCTTGCACCATTTTTTCATGAATACGTTGTTCAGCTTCTTTACGAGCTTTTTCAAGAGCTTGCATGCGACGATATTCTCCTTGCTGTTGACGCTCTTGTATAATTTGTGCACGAACTTCCGCTTCACTCAATTGTCTGCGTAATTTTTCAACATCCTGTATAGGATCACCCCCAAAAATACCTTGCATTATAAACAGTAAAGAAACAGCAAATAATATAAAAATTCTTTTCATGAAAAGCCCCCTTTTTTAGAAACGACTTTTTTTTACGAATTTAGTAATCTCTAATCTTCCTAAGTGAACTATACTAAATTGAATTTCTAAAAATCAAGAATTAAACTATAAGTTTCTAAGAGATTATTAAAGCAAGGTTTTTACTAATTCCCAAATGGAATTTGCAGCAAACACACCAGACCAAAATGGTTCCCACCCTTCACGATTTTTAGTAAATAACGTAAGCAGTCCACCAAAAATAAGCCCCAAAGAATAATTTATTGGCATCAATAAGCCTCCCAATACAAGCATGGGATTCATTTTGATTTTTTTTAAAAAATAGCCAAAAACCGCCCCAAGAATAAGAACATAGTAATCAAAAGTTCGAACATTAATCAATAACGCTCTTGCTTGCGCACGTTGAGCAAACAAATTTTCAGAACCCAAGCCAAAACGATTTATTAAAAGCCAAAAAATTATACCAATAACTAAAGAACTTACTAATAATCCTAAAAGCTGATAACGCTTTAGCTGTGAGCGTGATATATTCGCCATTGCTCCCATTTTTCTACCAAACAAAACATCGGTCGCAACACCGCCAGAAATCTCTACAAAGGTTGCAATGATTGTTAATTTTACCGGATCTATACCAAATAAAAATAATGCTGGCACCATAACAAAGGTTGCAAACCTTCCAAGTTGAGCCATCCCAATTTTTCCAGCAATCAAGGTGATTTGATACGTACAAATAAAAGTACCCACTAACAAGTAAAGTTGTTCAAGGGTAGAAAAATTAAAATAGGTCAAAAAACTAACCACGAGAAAAAAAACTGCTATAATTTCAATAAAACTTACCGCTTGGCGTACTTCTTTTAAAAAATTATTTTGATTTGGATTGCCATTTTTTATTGTTTTAAAAAATGAGGTAATTAATTTTGGCAAATCTAAAAAACTTTGCAATGCACCAATTACAACCATGCCACTACAAAAGGCTAGAACAAAATCTGAATTTTTTATATGACTAAACAAGAGTACATTCATGGGGTCCATCAAAAAAATTTTTGCAAGAGCACCTACTCCTAATGGAATAGCGATAACGTGACCCGTTACAAATCCTATAGCCAACAACATAGGCAAAACATTCAATTGCATCTGAATACTTGGTATGGCAATTGGACCAACATTAAAAGCTTGCATAAGAGTTACTGATTGTGGCAAAAAAACCCGCAACGCTCCAATACCGCCTTGTAATAAGCTGAAAATCGAGGTACTTAAAAATCCTGCGACCAATTCCCATGCCTTGCGTACTTGATTTTGTGCCGCAATCATTTTATAGGTCAATTGACCAATCGGAAAAGCCATTGATTGTTCAATAATAAAATTTTTCTCAAGAATTGAAGCAATTAAAAAGCCAAAAGAACCTGCCGCTAACGCTAACCCTGACATAATAGAGGCAAAATAGAATGGTGTTGCAAGCCATGCTTGGAAGGTAGGCTTATCTAAAAAATAAATCGTAGGAAACGAAAAACCACACGCGGTTGCTAAAATACCCCCTATGGAGCCACCAGCCGTTGCAAGAGCCAATTGTATTGTTTTGTTTTGCCCACGAATTAGGCCAAATAAAAGTGTTCCTATTAATACCAGCGTCGGTGCAATCCATGGCCCAATGGGAGTCGCCATTGCTATGTAACTCATCACGCTTGTAGAAAATAACGCAAAAAAAATTGTTACCATAAAAGAGTAAATATACATAGCACCTTCCTTCTCGCTTAAGGTTCTTTGCAGCTGAATTTATCACATTGCTGTTTCTTCGCAAGTAGAAAATAGAATAGCGCTCCAAAATTAATTATGCCAAATTGAAAAAAAAACAATATAGGTTAATTCAATTGTGTTTGATTAAAATCTTAAAAGATTTTAATCTGTAATTATAAAGTATCGAATCTATATAGCATCTATATATTGCCTAATATAGGCATAATAAGCTATTCTTAAACAAAATTAAGAACATCAAAAGAAGGATCTACATGTTTCAAATTATCATACTTTATGCACTGTTTGCTTCAACCTTCAGTCTTGGCAAATGGTTACTACACTTTGCTCAGCCAATATTTTTAGTTGGTATTCGCATGACCATAGCTGGTTTTATTTTATTGATTTATCAATATCTTTCTAAAGCTAGTGCATTTCGTTTTGAACGAAAACATGTTTCTTTATACGCACAAGGGATTTTATTTACTTGTTACTTTCCCTACATTCTACGCTTCTGGGGGTTGCAATACATGCCTTCTTCAAAAGCATCATTAATTTATTCACTAGGGCCCTTCATAACCTACGGGTTAGGTTACCTGTTAGTTGATGAAAAAGTAACGTTCAAAAAAATACTTGGACTCGTGGTAGGCTTTTTCGGACTATTACCAATTTTAATGGTACCCGCCCCAACGGAAGATCTCATGGGCGGTATTGGTTTTTTTTCATGGCCAGAAATTTCGATTGTACTTTCAATCACCTGTCTGAGTTATGGTTGGATTGTTTTACGCAAACTTATCAGAGATAACAACTATGATCCTGCTATGATAAACGGAATTTGTATGTTTACGGGCGGTGTTTTTGCACTTATTACTTCTTTGCTCTTTGAACCTCAAGCAGTTATTACTGACATTGTTACTTTCATTTCAATTCTTGCAACAATCATTATTGTTAGCAATTTAATCTGTCACAATTTGTATGGCACACTTTTAAAAAAATATTCACCAACCTTTTTGTCCTTTGCAAGCTTTTTAACACCAATTTTTGCTGCATTTTATGGCTGGATTTTTTTAAGTGAAAAAATTTCTTGGGATTTTTTAGCTTCAGTAATTTGCGTCTTTATCGGTTTAGCAATTTTTTACCAAGGTGAGCTCCATCAAAAAGAACAAGAAAAAAAGAAAAATCTTCCTGACGACCGTGATATTTTAGAAGAGTGTTAAAAAGTACAAATTACAACGATTAAATAGTAACACTATCAAAAAATTGATTAACACGACTCCCATATTCATGCATACAATCATGAAAAATGTGAGCATGATGTGAGTTTTCTACAACCCATAAGTCTTTTTTTGAAGGAATTGTTTCATATATTTTCTGAACATCTGCAAGTGGCGACACTGCATCATGTGTCGAGTGAATCAACAGAACTGGTACCTGCGCACATTGCGCATATATCAATGCATCAACTTCAGCAAGAGAGAATTGCATTACATATTCAAACAATCTTTTTGCAAGCATCTCAAAAACTTTAGCAAATACATGAAACTTACGTGAAAATCTCAAACTTGCTTGATCTTCTAATTGTGCAAAAGATGAATCAAGAACTATTCCTTTAAATCCTTGGCATTCGCATGCTGCTCCCAATAAACTGACTGCCCCCATAGAAATACCAATCCCAAAATTTGGCAGATTTTTTGTACCATCATGAGTTTGCAAAAATTTGAGAGCTGCTTGTACATCTTTTTTTTCATGATAGCCAATTGTCGTGCGATCGCCTTCACTTTCACCATGGGCACGATGGTCAAATAATAAAAGATTATCCTGAGGAAACAGTATCGGAAAAGAACAAAGCCGTTCTTTGACCATGCGATACCCGTGACACACCAAAAGATTGCGCTTTGCACCTTCTCGTAAAATCAAAAGGCCGGAAAGGTTTAAGCTATCACTTGTTCTAAAGTTAACCGGTTGTGCATTGAATTGGTCGAGCAATAATTTTTTATTCTGTTCATGCTCCATTAGGCGAACAGCAGAATATTTTTGGCGCCCCGTTGCCTTGTTAATATAGTGATACGCAAGTGCAAGCCCAAAAACAATACTGGTTGCTAAAACAACGCTCGAAATAAAAATAACTTTAAAAAAATAAGTTCGAGAAAAAATACCCACCCTAAAAATTCCCCCAACTCAATTAAAAACCTGGCAGACGGTGCCCAGCAAGAAAATGCATGTGTGCATGAAAAACGCACTGACCAGCTTCGGGCCCATTATTCATAATCAAACGAAATGCTTTCGGATCAGGAATTTCTTGCGAAAGTTTTTGTGCCATTAAAATCATATCACCTGCCATTGCTCGATCATCTTTGCTAAAATCACGCACATTAGAAATATGTTTTTTGGGAATAATCAAATAATGAATGGAAGCTTTTGGATAAATATCTTTAATTACCAACAGATCATCAGTTTCATCGATGATTGTACTTGGCACTTGTTTGGCAATGATTTTACAAAAAATACATTCAGAATTCATGTTTTTTTGCCTTTTAATAGCTCTAGCTATGTGAGACCTAAATAGGATGGCGTGCCGGGCGTAGCTTGCCGAGTCCGAAGACCCGGATAAGCGAAGCCTGGTGCCGGGAGTCGGACTCGAACCGACACAGTGTTGCCACCGCGGGATTTTGAGTCCCGTGCGTCTGCCAATTTCGCCATCCCGGCCTGCATATTTCAAAATAATGCTTTAATAATACCGGAAAGGAGGCCTTAGGTCAACGCAAAATAGCTGTTTTTTCATACAAAATAAGGTTAAATAAAATTTTATTTTTTGGGTGCCGGCATCTTACCTATTGCTTCCTTTAGGTCAGAAACAAAAAATTCATATGCCATTATTGATGGATTATTTTCACCTATGATTTCTTTTGCTATGAACAGTGCTTTCTTATAATTTGTAAACAAATTGTCTGTAAAAGCATTTTGTTGAATTATCTTTGGATTTTTAGGATCAGGAAAACCTGTATATTTTATTGGTTGCTGGTTCAAATCGAATCCTTTAAGAATGGCCTCAATCACTTGTAAAGCACGATCACCTTCCTTTTGTATGCCTACCCAATTTTCAACCTCTTTGCGCAATTGACCCTCAGGTAAATCATCTGCATATTCTCCAATATCATCTCTTAGCTCGTCAAATTCATAGGATTCTCCAAAATCTTTTGACATTTTTTCCGTAAGTTCTTGACGAGAAACTCGGTTAATAACATAATTTTTTACAAAATAGGTTAAAAATAATTCTGCAGCTTGTTGAGAATAATATTTTAGTTTTTCTTCAGACGGATTTAATTTTTCATAATCACTTACTAACATCAAAAATTCTTTTATTTGTTGGGGTATTGCAACTTCTTTTTGTTTTATAAGTGTATCCATTGCTAATTCTATTTTCTTCAGAGCTTCAAGGGAAATAGATATACTTTTTAAATTTTTTTCCAACTTCCCCAATGCTTCTGTAAAAATTTTTAACTGTTTTTGTAATGCAGTATTATTTTCAGCAAACAAGTTTCCTGAAAAAATGAGAAGGCCAACAATAAATTTATTCTTCATTCTTATCATTTTTTTAAAGCGTCTTGCATAATACTTTGTTATCAATTTTTGCTCTTCTTTTTCAATGAATTGCATAGGAAAGATCAAAAATGGGAATATATACCGAAAGAATCAAAGCCATAATCATAAAGCCGAGAAAAATCATCAACAATGGTTGGAATACCGTGGTAAGAACATGTAATTTACGCCCAACATTTGCTCTATAAACGTGCACAGCTTTGTCTATCATAGCATTAAGTGTCGCCGATTCTTCACCAACGCGAATTAAAGCAATGATATCAGATGAAAATAAGGCTGGATAATTATGCATAACACTGCTCAGTGATTTTCCTTTGTCAACTTCAGTTTGTATCGTTTTAAAAATTTTGTGCAAATAAGTATTGGTAACATTTATTCGTGCATTTTCTAAAGCTATCACAATCGGCACACCGCCATGCATTAAAAGACTGCATGCTTGTAAAAAATAGGTAATTTTACTTTCCAAGAGCAAACGACCAAATAAAGGTACTTTAAAAATGCTGCTATCAAAAATACCCCCCATGTTGGTTTTGAATATTATCTTTTTAATAACAAAAAAAGTTACAAAAGATAAAAAACCAAAACCAAGTAATCCTTTGAACGTTAACATATTACTTATTGCTTGTAATCGCTTAGTACTTTCCGGTAATTCTTGCCCCAAAGAAAAAAACATCGCGGTAAACATCGGCACAATGGCAACAAAAATAACCACACAAACTACTGCAAAAAATAGTAACGTGATGCACGGCAAAAAAGCTGCGCTCCGCAATTGTTTACGGAATTGATCGCGCCGTTCATGATAATCTGCAAGCAATGAAAAAGCCTGCGCTAGATTACTCCCCTGCTGACCTGCAGCAATCAACTGTATCGTGATTGGATCAAAAACATCTGCATATTTTTCCAAAGCAGAATACAACGGCAAGCCATTGACAACATCAGCAGCACAATCCTGCAAAACTTTTTTAAAAGCAGTATGACGCGTTTGTTCATGTATGATTGAAAGTGCATCATCAAGATACACGCCAGCATCAAGCAATGTTGCTAATTGCCGAAACAACTGAACTTTTAAATTCGTTCGAATTGGTCTGAATATTGAGGTTGTCTTTTTTTGGCTCGCCTGTAGCAGTGCAATATCTTGTTGCATTAAAAAATTATGTAATGCTGGTATTGATGAAGCATGAGCAACACCTTTTTGTATGCAACCAGTTAGATCAATACCCTTCCAATAATAAGATGGCATTGGTTATTTTTTCTTTAATTCTTGGCTTAAAAAGGTAAAGGCATTCTGATAAGCGTTATTATTTTCACTTAATTTTCTATAGTTTTGAATTTTTTTAATATATTCCTGAATCACTTCTTTTGAGTATTGAGAAAAATCGGTGATATTTTTGATTTTTTCTAACTCAGTTTTTAATTCTTCCGCAAGTTGTTCATCTCTCTCTTCTTCTTCTTCTTCTTTCTCTTCTATCTTTTCTTCTTCTTTTCCAATATTTGCATAAAATTGAAGTTCTTTTTCGCTTGGCGCGCGGAATTTAACCAATTCTTGGAATGCTTCTTTCATAGCTTTGTAATCTTCTCGAGTACGATTTTTTAGAGGAATAGCTTGATAAATTGATTTCTGCTTATTATATCTTTCCTCAGCATTTTTTATATCTTTTTTTAGTGTTGTCTCAAAATCTTTAAAATTTTGAGACCAAGTAAGCTCTGTTCCCAGAATTTTTTGATATATAGAAGCTAAAGATCTTAAGGTCTCTTTATCATTATTTCTATAAACTATATTTGTTAAGTCCTTAAACAATTCTTTGAAAACACCTTTTTGTTTTGGATTTGGCGCTTGAACAGGTCTATATTCTTCTACGGCTTGAATAAGATTATTTTTTATCTGTGTCTCTAGAGGCGAATATTTCTTTTTATCAAAGGTAATTGTTGGTGGAAGATCAATCCATTTTTTATAACTAATAAGATAATTTTCATGAGTCTTAAAAAATTTTATACCCTCTTCTTTTGCAAGAGCTCTTTCTTTCAATTTTTTATATTCATGTAATGATTTTTCAAAAAGTTCATAATCTTGCAAAGTAAATTGTTTTTCATATTTAGGAATATCATTTCCTTTATAAAAAAAATCTTGTTCTGATTTCGCAAACAAATTGTTCATATCAATAACAATATTTTCAAGTAACGCAAAAAATTTTGGCGATTCGTCTTTAAAATCTTGGTATTTTTTCTCATAAAGATCGAAGAATTGATTGCCTGTCTGTTCTAAAAGCTTTACTACTGTTGTGTCGGGCAAAGACGATTGAATAGTTCTTTTAAAATTTTCCAGCCAGTCATGCAATTCTTGCGCATTTGGCTTTTCTGAAAGCTTAGAAATCATTTGATTGTATGTTCCCATTACCGTCAAGTAACCGAGCTCATTCAATTCCCGTGCTCTTTTTTCGGCTTCAGCTTTTTTTGTTTCTTCTTCTTCTTTTCTCTTTTGCGCTTCTTCTCTTCTTTTTTCTTCTTCAGATTTTTCTACTGGCTCTATAACCGATTCAACCTTTGGCAAAGCAGCAATAAAATTTTTTAATAGGTCAAATTGTTGCGTTAAACCACTAAGATTCTCTTTTAATTTTTCAAGAGGTGTAGGATTTTGGGCTCCTAAAAAACCCTGTATTAATAGCAAAAAAATTAGGCTTAATTTCTTCATACAAAAAACTCCTTTAAAACTTTTAGCTTATTTCACTCTACTTTCAGAAGGATAATTAAAGCAATATTTTTTCATGAAAACAGTTTTTGTTGTCCGGTGGTAAATCCTAAAACATCTAATAAATCATCTAAAGTTAAATCAGTTTCAATTTTTATTTTTTTAGTACGAGAAGTTAGCCCACCTACAATTTCAATACTATTTTTTGAACAGGAAAGTTTTTCAGCAAGGAGATCAATTAACTCTTTATTTGCTTTACCTTTTTCCGGCGGACTTTTTAAATAAAACTTTAGATTTTCACTTTTGTCTAAAATAATTTTTTGTTTGCCGGAAGAAGGAGCCACTTTTATTTGAATAATCAGAGCCATGTCTCAATCCACAAATAAACGAAGATAGTCTTGCTGTGTTTCTTTTACCATTGAAGCAATCAAATAAATAAAATCTTCATCATTTTCATGTGCTTTTTCTAAAGCCCGAATATACTCTGCCCGCAAAATTGGCGGAATAATTGCTATAGTATAACCATGTTGAAGTAAAATAATATTCATCAATAAACGAACAAATCTGCCATTGCCATCAATAAATGGATGGATAAATCCAAACTGTATATGAGCACGTACCGCAAAAATATCTTTCATAAGAATCCCCATAACATAGAATAAATTCTCTTTAAATTATCAGCCTATTGGACCTAGAAAAAAAAGACAAAAAAAGGTTGCTCAAACTGGACAAATCCTTTATTCTATGTATACATTTTAGGAGAGATGGCTGAGTGGTCTAAAGCGCTTGCCTGCTAAGCAAGAGTCCCCGAAAGGGGGCGCGAGGGTTCGAATCCCTCTCTCTCCACCATCCACCGTCGCCCTTCGGGCTATGGCGTGATGCCACGGCGTAGCTGCAAGCGTAGACGGGCAGGCTTCGCTAAAAATTGAAAATTTCGAAATTAATGCGCCTGTAGCTCAATTGGATAGAGCGTCAGACTACGGATCTGAAGGTTAAGGGTTCGACTCCTTTCAGGCGCACCAGCCTTCGTTTATCCGGGCCTTCCGGCTCGGCAAACTTCGGCCGCCGCGGCCAGTTTTTCTCAGGCCAGCTTCACAAACTTCTCTTTAAAAAATTCACCAACATCTTTTTAAGGAAACCCTATGTTCAAACAAAAAAGAAATCTTCTGTCAGTTCTCTTTGTTTGCTCAATTACTTTCGGTTTGTATTACTGGTCAACAACCAAGAAAAAACCTGTTCGTGTTTATGCCGACATGATTGGTGATATGTTCCATCCAGGGCATGTAGAGTTTTTAAAAAAGGCAAAAGCTTTTGGTGATGTTTTAATTGTTGGTTTGGTTTCTGATGAAGATGCAGGTCCTTACAAACGTCGCCCCATTATGACATTGGCAGAACGAACTGCGGCAGTACAGGCATGCCGATTGGTTGATGAAGTAATTCCCTGCTCACCAATGATTACCACCAAAGAATTTATGGAAAAACATAACATTGATATTGTTGTCCATGGTGATGATTATTCTGAACAACAACGCAATGCCTACTATGGCGATGCCATAAAAATGGGTAAATATCGCTCTGTTCCTTATACCAAGGGCATTTCAACCAGCGATCTAATTGCACGCATTAAAAGTCGCGACGATTTAGCTAAAAAAAGCTAATTTGATATTGCAAAAGAAGGCCAAATAGGCTAAAATTTTAAAACTTATGCGGAGAGATGGCAGAGCGGTTGAATGCGGCGGTCTTGAAAACCGTTAGCCGTGATGAGCGGCTCGTGGGTTCGAATCCCACTCTCTCCTCCAGCCTTCGCTCTAAAGAGCTATGGCTGGCATGCCATTTTTTTAACGGAAAAAAACTTGAAATAGAACAGTTAAAGCAAAGGCTGTCCGCCGAAGCTTGGCAAGCTGGAAATCATGCATAAGCGTAGGCTGGACAACTACATAAAACAGCTTTCTATGGTTTCCTCTCATATGTAAAAAAGTTTTCAAAGCTTTCCAACTAATCTTCTTATGGAAAAATATCAATTTTTAGTCGCAATCCTTCTTGTGTCTCTTGCAACTTTTTTTATTATTTATCGCTTGTATCATCGTCCACAATCATGGGAAAAATATTATCAAGAACATATAAATAAACCAGTGCGACCATTGTTGCTCAAAGCATTTAAAGGCTTACAGCCAACAACGGGTACAGCCCTTGATTTGGGTGCAGGCAATGGTCATGAAACGCTTTATTTACTTGCTTGCAGTTGGCAAGTTTATGCGATTGATGCGCAACCAGCAGCAAAAAAATAATTGAAGAACAAGCGCAAAAAAAACAACTGAGTAAAAATCTTTTTTTTCTTCAAACAGATTTTGAAAACATTGATTGGCACAATTTACCAAGCTTTGATTTAATTGTAGCAAGTTACTCTCTGCCTTTTGTTAAACCAGAAGTTTTTAATCAACTTTGGCACCAAATCATTGAGCATTTAAAACCGAGTGGTATTTTGATAGTAAACTTGTTTACTAAAGAAAATAAACAATTTTCTGCATCAATGATGCAATCCATGACTTTTTTATCTCAAAAACAAGTCGATGAACTTTTAAAGCCATTTTTTATTCATTATTTTAAAAAAGATAACGAATCCTTTGATATCATTGCGGTAAAAAAATGAAAATTCAAGAAATAACATCCATTAAACATGAGCTTATTGAACATGCACGCACATTAACCTCAATAAAAAATCGTATCAAATACAATAAATGTTTGGTCTATGATGCACAAGCAATCGAATGGGCACAAAAAGCCGGTAATACTATAGAGGCAATTTTTGCAACGGCATCAATTTCTGATGCATTATTGCAAAACTACCTTGATCAAAAAATACCCTGCTATCGCATCTCTGATGGTATCATGAAAAAAATGACTGAAAAAAATTATGTTATTCCATTAGTTGCAATTATTCACTGCTTGCCACCACAATCCTCTTTTGATGATGATTTTATTGTCGTACTTGATAACGTGGTTGATCCTGGCAACATTGGCACCATTGCCCGCACAGCAAAAGCATTTGGCGTTAACACAATTATTACAACAAACAAAGAATTTGATTTTTGTGCACGCAAAACGGTTGATGCCTCACGCGGAGCTGTATTTTCACTACAATGGCATAGTTTTGAAAATCCTTCACAAACAATAGAAGAACTTCACAAAAACGGCTACTTTGTCATTGCCACCAGCCCACATGCACAAAAGCTACAGGCCCATCTTGAGCTTCCAGAAAAACCGATAGCTTTAGTTGTTGGCAATGAAACGACAGGAATTTCTCAGAATATTGAAAAAAAGGCTGATGCATTGATTCAAATTCCTATGAGCAGCGCGGTAGAATCATTAAATGTTGGTATTGCAGCAGGCATTTCATTATATGAACTCAAACTCAAATTGGTTTTAACTATGCTAAAAAAACAGATTCAAAAATCTCTTGGCCGCGAAATTAATGTTACGGGAAAATTAATTCAGCAAGCATTTGATAAAGCTATCAAAGCAATAACTGACCTTTCTGGACTTCATATTATTTTGCTTATGATTTTAAAATACGATGAAACAATGAGCATTAAGCAAATAAGCAAAGACACGGCACTTTTTGAACAAGATTTAGAAAAATTTTTGCAACCACTTTATGAAAAAAAATTCATAGAAAAAAAAGATACGGGGATTATGCTCTCGCAACAAGGTGAACTTTTTCTTGCTCAAATCTGGCCTAGCAAAGAAGCTATAGAACAAAAAATATTAGAAGGCTTTTCAAAAGAAGAAGAACAACAGTTACGAGATTACCTTAATCGCTTACAAAAAAATTGTTACGATATTATTGATGCAAAGTAATTTTCAAGGAATTTTCTATATTTTTTGCAACACGTTTCTGCGCAAAATATTGGCTCAAAATATCAGATCCCGCATCTTTTAAATTTTTTGTTGCATCACTTTTATTCCTGCTCGGCCATAATGATTCTTGGTTTTCTGGTTTCAAAGAAATAAAAACTTTTTTAGAATTAGTTATTATTCCAATTCCATCAAGCTCTTCGAAAAAACAAACGTTTCGAAAATTAAAAAATTCGCCATACTCTGTCAAATTAAATTTTTCTTGAATTTTCCATGCTCCCTGATCTTTCACTTTCCAAACTCCAAAAACATCGTTATCAACTGATTGTATAAAAAAAATCTGTTGAGCGTTAGCAGAAATGGCAAAAGGACCGCTGCTCATCAATGCTTTAAATGAATAGTTTTTAATCTTAGGTAAAAATTCGATCGTATCAATTGGTTGAGGTGTACCTTTTTTTGCAATTAAAAAGTTTGCCTCAGAAACATGCTCCTCTTCCAAAAGATATTGCAATCCAATAACATAATCTCTATAAACGTTAAAGGCAATAACATCTTGCGCATATAAAACAATTGTTGATTTTTGACAAACATCTCCTTGATCTGATAATGCAAAACGATTATTAATACTTTGTGCAGAACGTTCAAGATCATTGAACCGCATGTATTCAACTATCTTTTTTTTTATATCAACTGGTAGAGAGCTAAACAATTTGATAGATGGTTCTTGTGATTTGGTTTGCTCTTGTAATTTGGAAGAAAATATGTTCTTGAAAAAATTCATACCATTGCTTTGCATACAACTAATAAAAACAGCCATGCATATTATGAATCGAACCATACAAATAACCTTTCTTTGGTATTTTACTTTTGATTTTTTAATAACTTGCACACTCCTTTTTGGGCAAAATAGCTATCAAAACTATTTTTTTGAATTGTTGGTTGTTCGGTCAATGAAATAATTTTAAAACTTTTATCATTCTTTAATAACACAATTTTTTGGAGCTCTTGTAAATAAGATATATCTAAAAAATCATCCTCAAGGGGTAGATTGAAACGTTTATATTTTATCCATTCATCCTGCTCTTTTTTTCGCCAGGATAATTGCTTGCGCTTTTTATCCCATGAAATTTTTAGGTAAAAAACATGTTTGCCATCAAGCGAAACAGTAAAAGGAAAAATAACATCATCATCCTCAATGTGCTTAAAATCATACCGACACATAAAGGGTATTTTATCAATGAGGCCTTTATCTTTTTTTCTTATAAGCAGGCGTTTTCCTGAAATATACTTTGTTTCTATATCTGGCGTATACCAATCCTGTTCTAAAACAATGATCATATCTCTGTTAATATTAAATTCCAGAAGTTCTGGAAGGTTAAAAAATTGATACCAAACTGCACTGTGTGTCTGAAAAATTATTGAAAAACAATTTTTTGCAGGCCCTTGGCAATAAATTGCATTATCTAATTTGAGAAAATTTTTTTGTTTTTGGCTGTATTTCTGAGCTATATCATTCAGGTGCATATACAAAACAATCTGCTCTTCTAATTCAGGAGTAATTTTTGGAGAACTTGGGTTCATTGCTTGAGCAAGTAAACATTCTGATGAATCATCTTTCACTTCCTGGTCAGCAACTGCCATTTTAATTTTTTTATCCGAGCTTTGTGCGCAAAAAAATAATTGTCCGCATAAAAGATAAAGTATCGCGAAGGTTTTCAAAAAATACGGCATCAAAAGCCCTTTTTCCCATATAAAAAATTTAGTAAATATGCTATTCTAGATTCACCTATCAATAATCATAAGTACAAAGGTTTTTCAAATGCTAAAACAATTAACTCATATTACCATTTTGGTAAAAGATCAAGAACAAGCACTAAATTTTTACACCAAAAAACTTGGTTTTCAGGTACACACCGATGCACAATTTGGAGGCATGCGCTGGCTCACGGTCAATCCTATCAACCTAAAAGATATGGAATTTTGTTTGTTAATACCGGAAACGCAAGAAGGCCTTGCGCAAATTGGCAAACAAGGAGGCAACTTTGGCATTGGATGTCTGAGCACTGATGACGCACAAGCAGAATATGAACGTTTGAAAGCTGCTGGCGTTGATATGGTTTCTGAACCAGTTACTGAACCCTGGGGTACCGGTTTTACCTTCAAAGATTTATATGGCAATATTTTTTATGTAAATCAACCGCCAAAGTAAATTAAAAAAACTATGATCAATTTTTTAAAAGGTATTATAGCTGGAGCAGTTATAGCATTTCCCGTTGGGCCTATTGGTATAATTTGCTTACGCAGAACTTTATCCCAGGGGCCTATCATGGGCTTGTCATCAGGCCTTGGTTCAGCTACTGCTGATATCATTTATTCTTCCATTGCCTTAGCCGGCTTAGGTTTTATTTATACTTTTTTGGTTGAACATACGATTTTGGTTCGTGTTATTTGTAGTATTTTTTTGTGCGCTTTTGGTTTAAAAATTGCATTCTCAAAACCTTCACGACCCGTTGCTACATGGAGCCGTGATATTTTACAAGCTTATTTTTCTACCTTTTTTTTGACACTCGCAAATCCATTGCTAACGCTTTCTTTCATTACTGTTTTTGCAGCATTTGATATTAAATATAATCCTGAAATTCCCATTTCTTTTGTTTCACCAATTCTTGGTGTTTTTTTAGGCTCTTCGCTCTGGTGGTTTGTAATTGGCGGAGTCACACAATTTTTTAATTTCACCATTTTGCCAGAAACCACCCAACGCATTAATCAGATTTCCGGGATTGCCATTATTCTTTCCGGCATCAGTACGCTGGTTACCATTTTATTTCGTTAATTGAACATTCTGTCTTAAAACAACATTTCATATTATTAAAATCCGTTCGTGGTGAGGTCCGAAGGCGTCTCGAACCATACGAACGCCTTAAAAAAACAAAAAAATATATAAATTTTTTAATTTTGAGTTCGTATGGTTCGAGACGTTTTTCTTCGAAAAACCCCCTTCGCGAATACTCAGGACAGGCTCACCAGTT